>JBOGSD010000013.1:0-59460 GCA_050695215.1 bacterium | reverse complement strand
ACCGGCCGCAGTTCTACTTTCGGACGACGGACGTGACGGGGGACATCGCGCTGCCGGCGGGGGTGGAGATGGTGATGCCGGGGGACAACGTGAACCTGGACGTGATCCTGATCACGCCGGTGGCGCTGGAAGAGGGGCTGCGGTTCGCGGTGCGCGAGGGCGGGCGGACGGTGGGCGCCGGCGTCGTCACCGCGGTCGTCGAGTGAACACCGTGAAGCAGAAGATCCGCATCAAACTCCGCGCCTTTGACCACAAAGTCCTAGATCAATCGGCCGAGAAGATCGTCGACACCGTCAAGCGCACCGGCGCCCGGATCAGCGGTCCGGTGCCGCTGCCGACCGCGCGCAACGTCTTCACGGTGATCCGCTCCCCGCACATCGATAAGGAGTCGATGGAGCATTTCGAGCTGCGCACCCACAAGCGCCTGATCGACATCCTGGAGCCGACCCAAAAGACCGTGGACGCCCTGATGCATCTCGACCTGCCGGCCGGCGTGGACATCGAGATCAAACTGTAACGGAGCGACGCTGATGGCCACGCTGCTGGGACGCAAACTGGGGATGACCGAGGTGTTCGATGATGCCGGCCACCGCGTGCCCGTGACGCTGGTGGAGGCCGGTCCCGTCGTGGTGGTGGATCGGCGGTCGGCGGACCGGGACGGCTACGAGGCGGCCCGTCTGGGGTTTGGTCAGGCGAATCTGCGGCGGCTCAGCAAGGCGGCCCGGGGGGTCTACGGCAAGGCCGGCGTGACTCCGCAGCGCTACCTCCGGGAGGTCCGGGGGGCCGCGGCGGCGGGGCTGGAGCCCGGACAGACGCTCAAGGTTGACGCCTTCTCGCCGGGGGACATCGTGGACGTCATCGGGACCAGCCGGGGCAAGGGATTCACCGGGGCGATGAAGCGCCACGGGTTCAGTGGGCAGCGTGACACGCACGGCGTGTCGCTGATGCATCGGGCGGTCGGCTCGATCGGCTCGTCCAACATCGCCCGCGTCCTCCCCGGCAAGCGCATGCCCGGGCGGAGCGGCAGCGCGCGCGTTACCGTGCGCGGACTGCGGGTCATCAAGGTAGAAGCCGAGCGGAACCTGCTCTACCTGCGCGGGGCGGTCCCGGGAATCCGGGGCAGCCTGCTGGTGCTGCGGGGGGCCGCGGCGAAACCCGGGCGGAAGCGGCGGGGCAAGGAGAAGGAGCGAGGCTAATGGTGAAGGCGACTCTGGTGGACGCCACGGGGAGCGCGCAAGGCGAGGTGGACCTGCCGGCCCTCTTTGACGCGAAGCCCCACCCGGAGGTCGTCCACGAAGCGCTGCTCTCGCAGCTGGCGGGACGGCGTACCGGGACCCACGCCACCAAGACGCGCGGCGACGTGCGCGGGGGGGGGCGGAAACCCTGGCGGCAGAAGGGCACCGGCCGCGCGCGCGCCGGCAGCCGGCGTTCGCCCATCTGGGTCGGCGGGGGGATCACGTTCGGTCCGCTGCCTCGGACGCACGGCTACGCGCTTCCCAAGCGAGTACGGCGGCTGGCCATCCGCTCGCTCCTGGCCGACCGGGCGCAGGGCGGCGGGCTGACCGTGGTGGAGACGCTGCGGCCGGAGACGCCGCGCACGCGCGACCTTCGGGCAGCGCTGGCGAAGATGGGCCTGGAAGGGCGCCACACCGTGCTCGTGACCGCCGCCCACGATCAGATGGTGATCAAGGCGGCGGCCAATCTGCCGGGTGTGACCGTGCTGACCGCGCGCACCCTGAACGTCCACGACCTGCTGAGGCATCAGGCTCTGGTCGTCACGAAAGACGCCCTGGACGTGCTGGCGGAGGTCTGGGGTGAGGGCGGGGGTGACGGCGACGTCCGGAGGAGCCGGCGATGAACGTGGAAGCGCGCCTGGTGATCCGGCGGCCGATCCTGACCGAGAAGAGCATGCGCGGCACCGAGGGCGGCAAGTACACCTTCGAAGTGGCGCCGGGCTACAACAAGCTGGCCATCCGGGAGGCCGTCGAGCGGCTGTTCAACGTCAGGGTGGCCAAGGTCAACGTGATCACGCTGTCCGGCCGGCAGAAGCGCCGTGGGCCCCACTACTACCGCACGACCGGGCGGCGCAAGGCCATCGTCACGTTGCGGGCGGGAGACAAGATCGATCTGGAGAGCCTGACCTAAGATCGCCGGAGGTTTGTGCGCCGCCGAGAGGCGGCCAAGGTAGGTGATCAGGACCGATGGGCGTCAAGAAGTTCAAACCAACGACACCGGGACGGCGCTTCATGACCGTCCACACCTTCGACGAGATCACGAAGCACCGCCCTGAGCCTTCCCTCACGGAGCGCCTGTCCCGCGCCGCGGGCCGGAACGCGCAGGGGAAGGTGACGGTGCGGCACCGCGGCGGCGGGCACCGGCGGCTGTATCGCGTCATCGATTTCAAGCGCGACAAGGACGGGGTCAGCGCCAAGGTGGCGGCGATCGAGTACGACCCGAACCGCTCGGCGCGCATCGCCCTGCTGCACTATGCCGACGGCGAGAAGCGCTACATCCTGGCCCCAGTGGGGCTGCGCGTCGGCGAGCGGGTGACCTCGGGGGCGACCGCGGAGATCCAGCCGGGGAACGCCCTGCCGATGCGCCACATCCCGGTCGGCACGATCGTGCACAACGTCGAGCTGCGACCGGGCCGCGGCGGACAACTGGTGCGCTCGGCGGGCGGCGGGGCGCAGATCATGGCCAAAGAGGGTCCGGTCGTCCACCTGCGGCTGCCCTCGGGCGAGGTGCGGCTGGTGCCGCTGGACTGCCGGGCCACCGTCGGCCAGGTGGGCAACGTCGAGCACGAAGCGATCAAGATCGGCAAGGCGGGGCGCAACCGCTGGATGGGCTGGCGGCCGTCGGTGCGCGGCGTGGCCATGGACCCCAGCAGCCACCCGCACGGCGGCGGGGAGGGACGCTCCCCCATCGGCATGCCCGGACCGGTCAGTCCCTGGGGCAAACCCACGCTCGGCGCGAAGACCCGCCGGCGCCAGGCCAGCGACCGGATGATCGTGAAGCGGCGCAAGTAACCATCAGGTGAGTTGAGTGAAGAGGAGACAGCGCACATGACCCGCTCGAAGAAAAAGGGTCCGTTCGTGGATGGGCACCTGCTGGAGAAGATGCGCGACCTCAACCGCACGCGCGAGCGCCGCGTCGTGCGCACGTGGTCGCGCCGCTCCACCATCCTGCCGGAGTTCGTGGGGCACACGATCGCCGTCTACGACGGGCGCAAGCACGTCCCCCTCTACATCACCGAGCAGATGGTCGGGCACAAGTTGGGGGAGTTCGCGCCCACGCGGACCTTCAAAGGGCACGGCGCGCACACCGAGCGCGCCACGACACCCCGGTAGCGGGGGCGGGAGGGCGGGGCGGTGGGAGCGCAGCGACCTAGTGGCCGGCGGGGGCGGGAGGGCGGGACGTAATGGAAACGAAGGCGGTTACCCGCTACGTGCGTATCGCCCCGAGAAAAGTGCGGCGGATCACGGCGCAGATCCGCGGCCGGCCGGTGGAGGAGGCGCGGGCGATCCTGCAGTTCCTCCCCCACGAGGCGGCGCGGGTCGTGGCCAAGACGCTGAAGTCCGCGGTGGCCAACGCCGAGAACAACCTGGAACTCGCCCGGGGAGACCTGGTCGTCACCCGGGCCTTCGTGGACGCGGGGCCGTCGCAGCGCCGGTTGAGCCCGCGGGCGCGCGGGCGGCTGGACGTGCTGAAGAAGCGCAGCAGCCATGTGACCGTAGTCGTGGGAGAGCGGTCGTGACGGCCGGCTCCGGGCGGAGGTGAGGCGTGGGACAGAAGATTCATCCAGTCGGGTTGCGCGTCGGGATCATCCGGGACTGGGAGTCCCGCTGGTACGCGCGGCGGATGGCCCCGTTGATCAAGGAGGACGTGCAACTGCGCCGCCACATCAAGAAGAAGATGTATCGCGCCGGCATCTCGCGCATTGAGATCGAGCGCGCCGCCGCGCGCGTGCGCGTGACCATCCACGCCGCCCGCCCGGGGATCATCATCGGCCGGGGCGGCACGGGCATCGACGCGCTGAAGAAAGAGCTGGACGCCCTCACCGGCAAGCAGATCCAGTTGAACGTCCAGGAGATCCGGCGGCCCGAGCTGGAAGCGCAGCTGGTGGCCGAGAACGTCGCCCAGCAGCTGGAGCGGCGGGTGGCCTACCGCCGCGCCATGAAGCAGGCGGTGCAGCGCAGCCTGCGGGCGGGGGCCAAGGGCATTCGCCTCGCCGCCGCCGGCCGGCTGGGCGGGGCGGAGATCGCCCGCTATGAGTGGTACCGGGAGGGGCGTGTGCCGCTGCACACGCTGCGCGCGGACATCGACTTCGGCGTCGCCGAGGCGCTCACTACCTACGGGCGGATCGGCGTGAAGGCGTGGATCTACCGCGGGGACATCCTGCCCGAGCCGCGCCGCGTCGAACACGAGTTCCGCCGCCCGCCGCGCCCCGCGCCGCCGGAGCCATCGAGCGGAGAGCCCGAGACGGTGGTGATTCCCTCACGGGCGCCGGCGGTGGCCGTGAAACGGAGAGAGGACGATGCAGGCGCCTAAGCGCACCAAGTTTCGCAAGGCCCACCGCGGCAGCCGGCGGGGGAAGGCCTTCGCCGGTTCGGGCGTGGCCTTCGGCGAGTTCGCCCTCCAGGCGCTGGAGCCGGCCTGGGTGTCCGCGCAGCAGCTCGAGGCGGCGCGCGTGGCGATCACCCGCTTCATCAAGCGCGGCGGCAAATTGTGGATCCGCGTCTTCCCGGACAAGCCGATCACCAAGAAGCCGGCGGAGACGCGAATGGGCAGCGGCAAAGGAAACCCGGAAGGCTGGGTGGTGGTGATCAAGCCCGGGCGCACGCTCTTCGAGCTCGCGGGGGTGCCCGAAGAGGTGGCGCGCGAGGCGATGCGCCTGGCCGGCCACAAACTGCCGATCCGCACGAAGTTCGTGGCCCGGCCGGAGGTGACGGTCTGATGGCCGCGGGAGAGTACCGGGACCTCACCCCCGAGGAACTGCACAAGCGGTTGGAGGACGCGCAGCAGGAACTCTTCACGCTGCGCCTGCGCGTGGGACCGCAGCGAAACGGCGGCCGCATCCGCCTCCTGCGCCAGCAGGTCGCGCGGATGAAGACGGTGCTGGCCGAGAAAGGGACACGGGCGTGACGCAGGAGAAGACAGCGCGCAAAGCACGCAAGGAGAAGGTCGGCGTCGTCGTCAGCGACCGGATGAGCAAGACGGTGGTCGTCCGCGTGGAGACCCGCCGCCGCCACCCTTTTTATCGGAAGACGATGCGCTACATCAAGACCTACAAGGCGCACGACGAGTCCAACGCCAGCCACACCGGGGACACGGTGCTGATCGCCGAGACCAGGCCGCTGAGTAAGGACAAGCGCTGGCGGGTGGTGCGCGTCGTGACCCCGCGGGCGATGGCGTCGGTGGCCGCGATGGCCGCCCCGGACGGCGCGGACGGGACGGGCGACGAGCAGCGATGATCCAGCAGCAATCGCGCGTGAAGGTGGCCGACAACACTGGTGCCCGGGAGCTGCTGGTGATCCGGGTATTGGGCGGCGGGCAGCGCCGCTATGCCACGGTGGGGGACATTGTCGTGGGCACGGTCAAACAGGCCATCCCCAACAGCGCGGTCAAGAAGGGGGAGATCGTCAAGGCGGTGGTGGTGCGTACGCACAAGGAGGTCCGCCGCGGCGACGGCAGCTACATCCGCTTCGACGACAACGCCGCGGTCCTCCTCACCCCGGACGGCCAGAACCCGCGCGGGACGCGGATCTTCGGCCCCGTGGCGCGCGAACTGCGGGAGCGCCAGTTCATGAAGATCATCTCGCTGGCGCCGGAGGTGCTGTAGACGATGGCCGTGCACGTGCGCAAGGGCGACACCGTTGAGGTGATCGGGGGGCGCAACCGCGGGAAGCGGGGACGGGTGCTGCGGGTCTTCCCCGATCGCGGCCGCCTCATCGTCGAGGGCGTGAACGTGGTGAAGCGCCACGCCAAGCCCACGCAGAAGCTGCCTCAGGGCGGCATCGTGGAGAAAGAGGCGCGCATCGCGGCCAGCAAGGTGATGCTGGTCTGCGGCAAATGCGGCGAGGCGGTGCGCTTCGGGCACGACCACCTGCCGGACGGGAGCAAGGTACGGGTCTGCCGCAACTGCGGGGAGCAGATTAGTTAAGGGGAGCAGGACGATGGCGACTCGGCTACGAGAGCGGTACAGGAAGGAAGTCGTGCAGAAACTCCGCGAGCGCTTCCAGTACCGGAACGTCATGGAGGTGCCCCGCGTTGAGAAAATCGTGCTCAATGTACGCGTGGGGGAAGCGGTTTCCGAGCCACGGCAGATCGACAAAGCGGTGGAAGAGCTGACCCAGATCACTGGGCAGCGGCCGCTGGTCACCCGGGCGCGGAAGTCCATCGCCGCGTTCAAGCTGCGGGCGGGCGTCCCCATTGGGGCCAAGGTGACGCTGCGGGGGGATCGCATGTACGAGTTCCTGGACAAGCTCTTCAGCGTCGCCCTGCCGCGGATCAAGGACTTCAAAGGCGTCAGCGAACGCGCCTTCGACGCGCGCGGCAACTTGAACGTCGGGATCAAGGAGCAGTTGATCTTTCCGGAGATCGACTACGACAAGGTGGACAGGATTCGGGGGATGGACATCACGATCGTGACGACGGCGCGCACGGACGAGGAGGCGCGCGAACTACTGCGGCTCCTCGGGCTGCCGCTGCGCGAGCCGGTCGCCGTGTCGTAAGTCAGTTGGGGTGCGGGGTCCCCACGAGCGCGCGGAGCGGCGCCTCGTGGGGTGAGGCTTAAAGGAGGACGCATGGCGAAGAAGGCGCTGCTGGAAAAGTGGGAACGCAAGCCCAAGTTCAAGGTGCGGGCCTACACGCGCTGCCTGCGCTGCGGCCGGCCGCGGGCGGTCTTCCGCCGGTTCGGGCTCTGCCGCATTTGCCTGCGCGAACTGGCCCACCGGGGCGAGATCCCCGGCGTCGTTAAGGCCAGCTGGTGAGTGCATCAGTGGGGGTTCGGGGTTCCCACGCGGTACGACCGCGTGGGGTGAGGCTGAGGAGGGCATCATGGGCGGAGTGATCACAGACAGCGTGGCGGACATGCTCACGCGCATCCGCAACGCCAGCGCGGCACGGCACGATACGGTGAAGATCCCGGGGAGCCGCCTGAAGGCGGAGATCGCGCGCATTCTCAAAGAGGAAGGGTTCATCACCGAGTTCAAGCGGCTGGATGAACGTCCGCAGGGAGCCCTGCTGATTACGCTGCGCTACGGCGCCCGGCGCGAGCCGATCCTCACGGGCATCCGGCGGGTGAGCCGGCCGGGGCTGCGCATCTACAGCCGGCGGACGGAGATCCCGCGGGTGCGGGGCGGCCTGGGCGTGGTCATCGTCTCCACGTCGCGCGGGGTGATGACCGACCGCCAGGCCCGCCGCCAGGGCGTCGGGGGCGAGATCCTCGCCTACATCTGGTAGGAGGGGGTTGTCAGTGGGGGTGACCGCCAGGTTCGCGGTAGCGAACTGGCGGTAAACAGGAGGAGAGCATGTCACGCATCGGCAAGGCGCCCGTCGCCATCCCGGCGGGCGTGGAGGTGAAGGTGGACGGGTCCCGCGTTTCGGTGCAGGGGCCGAAGGGGCGGCTGGAGCGCACCTTTCATCCGGAGATGGCCATCCGCGTCGCCGATGGGACCGTCCTCGTGGAACGGGCCACCGATCAGCGGCAGCACCGCGCCCTGCACGGGCTGAGCCGGGCCCTCCTGGCGAACATGGTGCGCGGCGTCACCGCCGGCTACCGCACGGAACTGGAGATCCAGGGCGTGGGGTACCGCGCCGCCAAAGCGGGTACCGCCCTGGTGCTGACGGTGGGCTACTCTCATCCGGTGGAGATCGCCGCCCCCGAGGGGATCGCCTTCGAGGTGCCGGCGCCCAACCGGATCGCCGTCACCGGGATCGACCGGGAGCTGGTGGGCCAGGTGGCGGCGCGGATCCGGGCGGTGCGCGGGCCCGATCCCTACAAGGGCAAGGGGATCCGCTACGCCGGCGAGCGGATCAAGTTAAAGCCGGGCAAGGCCGGCCGGGCCACCGTCACCGGCAAGGCCTGAGATCGGCGGGCGGGTGAGGGAGCGGCGATGTTGAAGCGAGCGGATCG
Source organism: bacterium (assembly GCA_050695215.1). Taxonomy (GTDB): domain Bacteria; phylum Sysuimicrobiota; class Sysuimicrobiia; order Sysuimicrobiales; family Humicultoraceae; genus JACQGZ01. The sequence continues at coordinate 51,326 of JBOGSD010000013.1, read as the reverse complement.
AAACACCCTGCGCCAGCGGCGCCATCTGCGGCTGCGGCGGCGGATGATCGGCGGCGCGGACCGGCCGCGGCTGGCGGTTTTTCGCAGCCTCACGCACATCTACGCGCAGATCGTCGACGACGGCAGGGGCCAGACGCTGGCGGCGGCCTCGACGCTGGACGCGGAAGTGCGTGACAGCCTCAAGGGCAAGCGCAAGAGCGAAGCCAGCAAGATCGTCGGTGGGCTGCTGGCGCAGCGGGCGGCGGCCAAGGGGATCACGCGTGTGGTCTTCGACCGCGGGGGGTATGCGTATCACGGCCGGGTGAAGGCCCTGGCCGACGGCGCCCGCGAAGGCGGGCTGGAATTCTAAGGAGGTTCGCAGTGGTGGCGATGGCGAGGAACGGAGGCAGGGGCAGCGGACGGATCGACGCGGACGCGCTGAATCTGACCGTGGAAAAGGCGATCTGGATCAACCGCGTCGCCAAGGTGACCAAGGGCGCGAAGCGCTTCAAATTCAGCGCGCTGGTCGTCATCGGCGACCAGGCCGGCTACGCGGGCGTGGGGCTGGGCAAGGCATCGGAGGTCCCCGACGCCATCCGCAAAGGCGTCGAGGACGCCAAGAAGCAGGTCTTCTGGGTGCCGCGCGCGGGCGGGACCATCCCCCATGAGATCATCGGGCGGTTCGGGGCGGCGCGGGTGCTGCTGCGCCCCGCCTCTGAGGGCACCGGGGTCATCGCCGGCGGGCCGGTGCGCGCCGTGCTGGAAGCGGCCGGCATCAAGGACATCCTCACCAAATCGCTGGGCAGCAACAATCCGATCAACCAGGCGCGGGCCACCGCCACCGGCCTGCAGGAACTGCGGCGGCCGGAAGAGGTCGCGGCGATCCGCGGCAAGTCGGTGGAGGAACTGATCGGGCGGCGCCGGGCGCGCGGCGCCAGATAACGAGGGAGCGGATGGCAGCGACCGACGGACGAAGATTGATGACGACGACTTCCGTGCGCGCCGCCCGCGGCGCGCGCCGTCCCGGCCGCCGCGTGGGGCGGGGCCTGGGCTCCGGCTCCGGCGTCTACGCCGGGCGGGGGCGCAAGGGCCAGAAAGCGCGGGCGGGGGGTGCGCCCCGTCCGGGCTTTGAGGGCGGGCAGACCCGGTTGGAGAAGCGGTTGCCCTACCGCCGGGGCGTGCGTGGGGCCGGCAGCGTCATGACCGGTGGCCCGCCGCGCCGCCGCCCGGAAGAGGTCACGATCCGGCGGCTGGCCCGCTTCCCCGCGGGGACGGAGGTGACCCCGGCCACGCTCCGCGGCGCCGGCCTGGTTGGCCGGGGACGGGTGAAAGTCCTGGGCGGGGGCGCACTCGGCGTGGCGCTGACGGTGAAGGCGCACGGCTTCACGAAAGGCGCGAAGGCCGCCATCGAGGCCGCAGGCGGAAAGGCGGACGTGCTGCCATGATGCAGGTGCGTTCCCTGTCCAACCCCCTGCGCATCCCCGACCTGCGGCGCCGGGTGCTCTTTACCGCGGGGATGCTGGTCCTCTACCGGCTGGGCGCCCACCTGCCGGTCCCCGGAGTGGACGTGAGCGTGCTGGAGCAGTTGTTCCGCCAGCCCGGCAGCCTGTTCTCCTTCTTCGACCTGTTCGTCGGGGGCGCGCTCTCCAACTTCGCGCTCTTCGCCCTCGGCGTCTTCCCCTACATCACGGCGTCGATCATCTTCAGCCTGCTGCAGGTGGTCTTCCCCCGCCTGAAAGAGATGGCCACGGAGGAAGGCGAGGCGGGGCGGCGCCGGATCGGTCAATACACGCGCTATCTCACCGTCGTCCTGGCGATCCTGCAGGGGGTCGGCCAGATGTACCTCATCCGCAGCCAGGGCGCCATCCCCGATGGGCGGCCGATCACCCTGGGGATCATCGTCATCACGCTGGTGGCCGGGACGATGCTGCTGACCTGGATGGGCGAGATCATGACCGAATACGGGGTGGGCAACGGGGTCTCGCTGATCATCTTCGGCGGCATCGTCGCCCGCCTCCCCGACCAGATCTACCGCACGATCACGCTGGTGCGCGTGGGTGAGTTGGCCTGGTGGGCCTTCCTGCTGGACGTCGTCATCGTCGTCGGCAGCATCGTCGGGGTGGTGGCCATCACCCAGGCCGTGCGGAAGATTCCGGTGCAGTACGCCAAACGGGTGGTGGGGCGCCGGGTCTACGGCGGGCAGTCCACGCACCTGCCGATGCGGCTGATCCAGGCCGGGGTCATCCCGATCATCTTCGCCATCTCCGTGCTGCAGTTTCCGCAGACCATCGCCCAGTTCACGACGGCGGAATGGCTGCGCCGCTACGCGGGGAGGGTCCAACCCGGCCAGCCCTTCGGCGACGCGCTCTACTTCATCCTGATCATCATGTTCACGTATTTCTACACCGCGGTCTCCTTCGACCCCAACGACGTGGCCAACAACATCAAGAAGTACGGCGGCTTCATCCCCGGGATCCGGCCAGGCCGCCCGACCACCGAGTACCTGATGCGGGTGACGGAGCGGCTGACCTTCGTCGGCGCCCTCATCCTGGCGGCGATCGCGGTGCTGCCGGTCTATCTCTCCCGCGGCGGGGGAGCCCTCACCTTCTACCTGGCGGGCACCTCCCTGCTGATCGTCGTGGGCGTGGCCCTCGAGACGATGAAGCAGATCGAGGCCTACGTCTTGATGCGCCATTACGAAGGCTTCATGCGGTGAATGAACCTGATCTTCTTCGGTCCACCGGGGGGAGGAAAGGGCACCCAGGCGCGGCTGCTGGCCGCCCGGCGCGGCTTCCCGCAGATCTCCACGGGCGACATCCTGCGCGAGGCGGTGGCCGCGGGGACGGCCTTGGGGCGTGAGGCGCGCCGCTACATGGACGCCGGCGACCTGGTGCCCGATGCCGTCATGATCGGGTTGATCCAGGAGCGGCTGGACCGGGCCGACGCCCGCCAGGGGTTCACCCTCGACGGGTTTCCGCGCACGCTGCACCAGGCTCAGGCGCTGGAGCGCCTGCTCGAGACCATGGCGCGGGCCATCGACCGAGCCGTGGAATTCCGGATCGACGAGGACACGGTCATCCGGCGTTTGACCGGCCGGCGGGTGTGCACGGCGGCGGGCCACATCTATCACGTGGAGTTCGCGCCGCCCCGGCAGGAGGGGATCTGCGATCGCGACGGCACCCCGTTGCGCCAGCGGGACGACGATCAGCCCGACGTGATCCGCCGGCGGCTGGAAGTCTACCGCCGGGAGATCCCTGCGGTGCTGGCCTTCTATCGCGCGCGGGGGGTCTTGACCCCGCTCGACGCGGCGGGCGATGAGGAGACGGTCTACGCCAGGCTGGCGGAGGCGCTGGCGGCGGCATGAGCCCGATCGTGATCAAGACCCCGGAGGAGATCGCGCGGATGCGCCGCGCCGGCACGCTGGCCGCCCGGGCGCTGGCGGCGGTGCTCGAGGCCGTAGCGCCCGGCGTGACGACGGCGGCTCTGGACCGGCGCGCGGACACCTTCATCCGCGATCACGGGGCGGCGCCGTCGTTCCAGGGGTATCGCGGCTTCCCCGCCTCCATCTGCGTCTCGGTGGATGACGAGGTGGTGCACGGCATCCCCGGGCCGCGGCGGCTGCGGGCGGGGTCCATCGTGTCGCTCGACCTGGGCGTCTACCTGGAGGGCTTCCACGTCGACGTCGCGCGCACGGTGCCGGTAGGCGAGGTGGACGCGGCGACACGCCGGCTGCTGGCCGCGGCGGAAGACGCCTTGACCGCGGGCATCGCCCAGGCGCGCCCCGGCCGCGCCAGCGGCGATATCGGCCACGCCGTGCAGGAGGTCGTCGAACGCGCGGGGTTCTCCGTGGTGCGCGATCTCGCCGGGCATGGTGTCGGTCGCGCGCTGCACGAGGGGCCGGAACTGCCCAACTTCGGGGCGCCGGGGGAGGGCGTGCCGCTGCGGATGGGGATGACGCTGGCCATCGAGCCGATGGTGAACGCCGGTGGCTTCGAGGTCACGCTCGACGACGACGGCTGGACGGTGCGCACGCGCGACCGGAGCCGCTCGGCGCACGCGGAGCACACGGTGGCCGTCGGTGCGGAGGGGGCGGAGGTTCTGACTGGACTGCCCGTGCCCGCGCACATATAATTAAGGATTGTTGTGGTCTCAGACACAGTTGCCGCGCTGTTGGGACGGGTGGTCACCTCGAAGGCCGGGCGCGACCGGGGCGACCGCTACGTGGTCGTGGCCGCCCTCGGTGAAGATACGGTGCTGGTCGCCGATGGGCAGCGGCGCGGCATGGACCGCCCCAAGAAGAAGAACGTGAAGCACCTCATTCTGCACGAGGCGGCCCCTCAGCTGGCCGGCAAACTGGCCCAGGGAGAACGGCCGCGGGACGAGGAGATCCGGGGTGCCCTGGCCGACGCGGCCGGGGCGGCGGAGACGGAGGGGACGGCCGGCGGCGCCGCGGCCGGGCCCAAGCCGGATGCAGAGGCGCCCGGCGGCGCGCCGGAGGGGTAATGGCGAAGAAGGATCTGATCGAGGTGGAGGGCACCGTGTCCGAGGTGCTGCCCAACGCCATGTTCCGGGTGGAACTGAGCAGCGGCCACAAAGTGCTGGCGCATATCTCCGGCAAGATGCGGATCCATTTCATCCGCATCCTCCCGGGCGACCGGGTGAAGGTGGAACTCTCGCCGTACGACCCCACCCGGGGACGCATCACGTACCGTTATCGGTAGCGGGAGCGTAGGAGCACACGATGAAAGTACGAGCCTCGGTACGACGGATGTGCGAGAAGTGCAAGATCGTCAAGCGCGGTCGGCGCCTGCTGGTGATCTGCGAGAACCCCAAGCATAAGCAGAAGCAGGGGTAGGAGGCGGAGCGATGGCACGAATTGCGGGCGTGGACCTGCCGCGGGACAAGCGGGTGGAGGTCGCGCTGACCTACATCTTCGGCGTAGGCATCGGGCGGGCGCGCCAGATCCTGTCGGCGACCAGCGTGAGCCCGGAGACCCGGGTGCGCAACCTCAGCGAAGAGGAGGTCACCCGGCTGCGCGAGTTCATCGATCGATCCTACAAGGTCGAAGGCGACCTCCGCCGCGAGGTGACGATGGACATTCGCCGCCTGATGGAGATCGGGAGTTACCGCGGGCAGCGCCACCGCAAGGGGCTGCCCGCGCGGGGGCAGCGCACGCGCACCAACGCGCGGACGCGCAAGGGGCCGAAGAAGACGGTCGGCGTGCGCCGGGCGGCCAAGACCACGGGTGGCCCCGCCGCCGCCGCCGCGGCGGCCGCGCCCAGGCCGGCGGGAGCCTAAGCTGTGGCGCAGCGACCGCGCGGACGGCGCAAAGAACGCAAGAACGTTCCCACGGGGGTGGCGCACATCCAATCCACCTTCAGCAACACCATCGTCACGATCGCCGACCCGCAGGGGAACGTGCTGGCCTGGTCGTCGGCCGGCACCTCCGGGTTCAAGGGATCGCGGAAGGGCACGCCCTTCGCCGCCGGCCTGGCTGCCGAGACCGCCGCGCGCAAGGCGATGGAACATGGGCTGCGCTCGGTGGAAGTGTACGTGAAGGGCCCGGGCGCCGGTCGGGAAGCGGCCATCCGCTCCCTCCAGGCGGCGGGCCTGGAGGTCAGCCTGATCAAGGACGTCACGCCCATTCCGCATAACGGATGCCGGCCGCCCAAGCGGCGCCGGGTGTAATGACGGCCAGTCGTCAGCAGGGCTAGAGGAGGCGTCATGGGACGTTACACCGCATCGGTCTGTCGGCTGTGCCGCCGGGAGGGGATGAAGCTCTACCTCAAGGGCGAGAAGTGCTACACCGAAAAATGCCCGGTGCACAAGCGGCCGACGCCGCCGGGGATGCACGGCCCCCGGCCGTCGCGGCGCAAGATGTCGGAGTTCGGCATGCGCCTGCGCGAGAAGCAGAAGCTGCGCCGCATCTACGGGGTCTACGAGACCCAGTTCAAGAACTACTTCCAGCAGGCCGCCCACGCCAAGGGCGTCACGGGCACGCGGCTGCTGCAGCTGCTCGAACTGCGGTTGGACAACGTCGTCTACCGGCTGGGGGTGGCCGCTTCACGAAAGGAAGCGCGGCTGATGGTCGTGCACGGCCACATCGCCGTGGAAGGGAAGGCGCTGACCATTCCCGCCTATCAGGTCAAGCCCGGCCAGAGCGTCGGGCTGACCGAACGCGGCCGCGGCAACGCCCGGATCAAGGAACTGACCGAGGCGGGCGGGCGCTCGGCGCCGTCGTGGCTGGAGGTGGGCGCAGACCGGACCGGGCGCGTTCTGGCCCTGCCCGGGCGGGACGAGATCGATGTGCCGGTGCAAGAACAGTTGATCGTCGAGTACTACTCGCGCTAATCAGGGGGGCGACCGCCATGTTCGCGATAGCGGACCGGCGGTGAATGCGTGGGGGTCGGCGCTGCGTTCGCGATGGCGAACCGGCGGTGAAGTAGAAGGAGGAGACGCATGAGCATTGCCGCAATTTGGGACGCCTCGTCCCAGCCCAAGGTCGACTACGCGGAACTGTCCGAGACCTACGGGAAGTTCGTCATCGAGCCGCTTGACCGCGGCTTCGGCGTGACGCTGGGCAACGCCCTGCGCCGGGTGCTGCTGGCCGCCATCCCTGGCGCCGCCGTTACCTCGGTGAAGATCGAGGGGGTGCTGCATGAGTTCAGTTCCGTCCCCGGGGTGGTGGAGGACGTCACGCAGATCATCCTCAACCTGAAGGAACTGACGCTCAAACTGCACAGCGACAAACCGAAACTGCTGCGGCTGGAGGCCTCCGGCAAGAAAGACGCCACCGCGGGCGACGTGCAGCCGGACGCGGAAGTGGAGATCCTCAACCCCGACCTGCACATCGCCACCCTGGACCGCCGGGACTCCCGCCTGGCGATGGAACTGATCGTGGAGCGCGGCACCGGCTACGTGCCGGCGGAGCGGCACCGCAAGAGCGAGCACGTCATCGGCGTCATCCCCATAGACTCGATCTTCTCACCCGTCCAGAAGGTCAACTTCCTGATCGAGGACACGCGGGTGGGGCAGATGACCGATTACGATCGCCTGGTGCTGGAGGTCTGGACGGATGGTTCCATCCGGCCAGAAGAGGCGCTGCGCGAAGCCTCCACGATCCTGATCGACTACTTCAAACTCTTCGGCGTCGGGGAGGAGGGGGCCCCCAGCGCCTTGGAAGGCGGCCCCGACGGGGAACTCTCCCGGTTGTACGCGATGCCGATCGAGGAGCTGGACCTCTCCGTCCGCCCCTACAACTGCCTCAAGCGCGCCTCCATCCACACCGTCGGCGACCTGGTGCAGCGCACGGAAGAGGAGATCGTGAACGTGAAGAACTTCGGGCGCAAGTCGCTGGACGAGGTGAAGGAGAAGCTGGCCGTCCTGGGACTGACGCTGCGCCAGAAAGAGTCAGGAGTGACGGCGGGCTGATGGGACTGGGAGCGAAGGGGCGCAAACTGGGACGGGACACGGGCGCGCGGACCGCCCTGTTCCGGCAATTGCTCAGCGCGCTGATCTTACACGAGCGGATCGAAACCACCGAGGCCAAGGCCAAAGAGACCAAGAAGATCGCCGACGGCCTCATCTCCCTCGCCCTGCGGGGTGACCTGCACGCGCGGCGCCAGGTGGGCCGCCTGGTCCTGGACCGCGCCGCGCGCAAGCGTCTGTTTGCTGAAATCGCGCCGCGGTACAAGGTGGGGCAGGGCGGATACACTCGGGTGATCAAGACGAGGCGCCGCCGCGGCGACAGTGCGCCGATGGCGCTGGTCGAACTGGTCTCCTCCTCGTAGACTTCCGCATGCCCGGGGGGACGGGCTCCGTCCCACTGATCCAGGTCGAAGACCTCCGGTACACCTACAACGCCGGCACGCCGCAGGCGGTGACCGCTGTCGACGGCATCACGCTGACGGTGCGCCGCGGCGAGTATCTCGCCCTCATCGGCGCCAACGGCTCCGGCAAGTCCACGCTGGCCAAGTGCCTCAACGCGCTGCACCAGCCCACCGGCGGCCGGGTGCTGGTGGACGGCCTGGATACGCGCGACAGAGACGCGGTCTGGGCGGTGCGCCAGCGTGTCGGCATGGTCTTCCAGAATCCCGACAATCAGCTCGTCGCCACCGTCGTCGAAGAGGACGTCGCCTTCGGTCCCGAGAACCTCGGGCTCCCCTCCGCCGACATCCGCCGGCGCGTCGAGGAGGCGCTGCGGATCGCGGAGATGTGGGAGTACCGCTCGCACGAGCCGCACCGGCTCTCCGGAGGGCAGAAGCAGCGGGTGGCCATCGCGGGGATGCTGGCGATGCGCCCGGCCTGCCTGATCCTGGACGAAGCGACCGCCATGCTGGACCCGCAGGGCCGCGCCGAGGTGCTGCGCACGATCGAGCGGCTCAACCGCGACGAAGGCATCACGATCCTGCACATCACCCATGCCATGGAAGAGGCGGCGCTGGCCCCGCGGGTCGTGGCGATGGCCTCTGGCCGTGTGGCGCTGGACGGGCCCGCCGGGGAGGTCTTCGAGGAGGCGGCGACGCTGCGCGACCTGCGGCTGGAGCTCCCTCCCATGGTCGCCCTGGCGCAGAGCCTGCGGGCCGGCGGGTTGCCGCTGCCGGGCCGGCCCCTCACCCCGGACGACCTGGTCGAGGCCCTCGCCGGCGTCGCGGCGCGGTAGACGGATGATCGAGATCCGCGCCCTGCACCATACCTATCTCCAGGGCACGCCGCTGGAGGCGGAGGCCCTGCGGGGCGTCACCCTGACCATCCCTGATGGTGACCGGGTGGCGGTCATCGGGCCCACCGGGTCGGGAAAGTCCACGCTCGTGCAGACCTTCAACGGCCTGATCCGGCCGACGGGGGGGGCGGTGCTCGTGGGCGGGCAGGATGTCTTCGCCCCGAAGACCGACCGCCGGCAGATCCGCCAGCAGGTCGCGCTCCTCTTTCAGTACGCGGAGCAGCAGCTCTTTGAAGAGACCGTCACCCGCGACGTAGGGTTCGGTCCCCGCAACCTCGGCCTCGACCCCGAGGAGGTCACGGCGCGCGTCGAGGAAGCGCTGGGCCTGGTCGGCCTGGAGCCGGCCGCCTTCGGTCCGCGCTCGCCTTTTACGCTCTCCGGCGGGGAGATGCGGCGCGTCGCGCTCGCCGGCGTGCTGGCGATGCGGCCGCGGGTCCTCATCCTGGACGAACCGACGGCCGGCCTCGATCCGCAGGGCAAGGCCGACCTGCAGCGCCTGATCCTCGATCTCCACGCCCGCGGGGGGATCACGCTGATTGTGATCAGCCACACGATGGAGGAGGTGGCCCGCGTCGCCGAGCGCGTCATCGTGCTGGCGGAGGGGCGCGTGGTCATGGACGGGCCGGTGCGCGAGATCTTCGCCCGCGCCGCCGAGCTGGAAGCGCTGCACCTGGCCGTGCCGCAGCCCACCCAGGTGCTGCACCGGCTGCGCGCCCGCGGGGTGCCGGTGCGCACCGATCTGCTGACGCTCGAGGAGGCGCGGGCCGAGATCCTGCGCGCCCTGGCCCCGCGCTGATGGAACTGCTGCGCTCCGCCCCCGTCGGCCAGTACATCCCCCGGGACTCTCCGATTCACCGGCTGGATCCGCGCACGAAGATCGCGGCCACCTTCGTCCTAACCGTGGTCGTCTTTCTCATCGGCGACTTCGCCGGCACCGCCCTCTTTGCCGCCCTGCTGGTGGCCCTGTTCCTCGCCGCCCAGATCCCGCTGGGATTCGTGCTCCGGGGACTGCGCCCGGTGGCCTTCCTGATCGCGCTGACGTTTATTCTGAACCTCCTTTTCAGCGGGATCCGCGGAGGGACCCCGCTGATCAGCCTCGGCCCCGTGGTCATCACGGCCGAGGCGCTCTCCCGGGCGGTGTTCATCGCCCTGCGGCTGATCCTGCTGATTGCGACGACCTCGCTCTTCACCTTCACCACGTCGCCGATGGCGCTGACCGACGGCATGGAGCGGTTGCTCCGCCCCTTCCGCCGCATCGGCGTGCCCGGGCACGAGCTGGCGATGATGATGTCGATCGCGCTGCGCTTCATCCCCACGCTGCTGGAGGAGACGGAGCGGATCATGAAGGCGCAGATGGCCCGCGGGGCCTCTTTCCAGGAAGGGAACGTGCTGCGCCGCGCCCGCGCGCTGCTGCCGGTGCTGGTGCCGCTCTTTCTCAGCGCCTTCCGCCGGGCGGACGAACTGGCCCTGGCCATGGAGGCGCGCGCCTACCGGGGCGGGGAGGGCCGGACGCGGATGAAAGAGCTGCGCTTCTCCCCGCGCGACCTGGCCGCCGGGGTGCTCACCCTGGCGCTGTCCGCCGTGGTCCTGCTCCCCCGCTGGCTCGGCCTGCCCTGACGCGGGCGGCATGCGCACCATCCGTCTGACCGTGGAGTACGATGGGACGCACTTCGCCGGCTGGCAGCGCCAGAGGAACGATCGGTCGGTGCAGAGAGAACTCGAACGCGCCATCGAGGCGCTGACGCAGACCCCCGCCCGCGTGGTGGGGGCCGGCCGCACTGACGCCGGCGTGCACGCCCTGGGACAGGTGGCCCACTTCCACACGGAGAGCCGCCTGCCGCCGGAACGGATCGCCGGTGGGCTGAACGCCCTCCTGCCCCGCGACGTCTCCATCCGCGAGGCGGCCGACGCTCCACGCGATTTCCACGCTCGCCGCGACGCGCGCTTCCGCGTCTATCGCTATCTCATCCTCCGGCGGCCCGAACCCTCCGCGTTGCTCCGGCCCAATGCCCTTCACGTTCGTGATGCGCTCGATCTTGACGGGATGCGAACGGCCCTGGGACGGCTGGAAGGCGAACATGACTTCCGGGCGTTCCGGGCCCTGGGGACACCCACGCGGACGACGCGGTGCACGTTGGCCCACGCCGGGCTAGACGAGGCGCGGGACGACCTGTTGGTGCTGACCTTCGGCGCCGACCGCTTCCTGCGCCACATGGTACGGATGATGGTGGGAACGGTCCTCCGGGTCGGAAGAGGCACGCTCGATGCCGGAGCGATCGAGGCATTCCTGACCTCTGGATCGGATGGCGCCGCAGGTCCCAGCGCCCCCGCCCACGGGCTATATCTGCTCCATGTCGCCTATTGAGCCGCGGCGGCGGATGTCCTTAGGGAGTGTAGGCTCAGAGATTCAAGACGCGGAGCGAGATCGGGACAAGGATCGACAGAACCACGAGCGTGAGTATCCAGTAGAACTGACGATCCATTCGAGAGACCAGTCTGTCTTCCAACCGTTCTAACCGGGCGTCGACCGCTGCAAATCGCGACTCCATCCGAGAGTCAATTGAATCGAGACGCCCCTCGATCGCTCCGAGGCGATGATTGATCTGCTCGAAGGCGCCTTCGAGATGCGCCAGCCTGACTTCAATGGGATTGACGGCCATGATTCCCCCCACACTCTAGCCGAAACGGCGGGGCGTAGACGAGCGATCTCGCGATCTATGCCCTCACTTGGAGATGATCGACCGCGGTGGGAAGACCTAGGGGCCTCGTCCGGTCGATGGAATGCCCGATGCTATAATCGTTGCGGGCCCGTAGCTCAAGGGCAGAGCAGCGCCCTCATAAGGCGCCGGTTCCTGGTTCGAACCCAGGCGGGCCCACCAGCAATTCTGGCCTTCTTAGGCCGTCGACCCCTTTGTTATCCCTCCCGTTGGCGCTGTTGGAGTGTCCCGTCCGGGCGGCAGGAAACTTGAAACGCGTACAGATGTTCAGCTACAGCCGTCCTGGTTTCGGTCATAGTCCATCCATTTCAGCCGGCGGAGGGTCTCTCGAGAGAGCGTGGGGGAGACCCGGACGCGCCGCCCTTCCGGCAGGATGCTTTCTTGGACGTTCATGGGGCCAGTGTAGCCCCGCCGAATCGGCTCAAACCAACGTTTCCGGTGCGCCACCCTCGGGGTGAGGGTGTCTCGGATCTATCTGAACCAGTCCGATGATCAATCGCCGGTGGGCTGGCGGAAGACGAAAAGAGAGGCGCGTTCTCTCTACCGGCTTGGCCGCGCCTGTTTGAAGGAGAAGGCCCCTCTGTAGGCGGGGATGATCACCCGGTCGGCTGGGCTGACCCTGGCAGGGAATTCGAAGGCCTGGAGGCGCTCGACCGGACCCCCTGGACGCAAGAGATACTCACCGAGACCGCGCGGGTCGCCGATCGCCAGGATGCGCAGCGGCGGGACTAGGCGCCGGTCATTGATCATGAGCGTCGTGTAGACGCTTCTGATGGCGGTGGTGGGCACGATCCGCTCGCCGTTGACGGCGACCGCCTCGGCGCCCGCCGCCCACAGGTCGCCGACCACGGCGGCCACGTCGTAGTTGTGGAGGATCCACAGGTTCGGGTTTTCGCCGGGACGCCGCGGGTGGCGGCTGTCGTCTAGCTCCACCACCACGCCTGGGCCCTCCAGGGCCGTGAGCCCGGCGAAGGACTTCAGCCGCCGGAGCTCTCCGGCGAGGGCGGCGAGCCGCGGTTGCTGCGCAGTGACCGCCTGCTCATGGGACGACGCCTGGGCGCGAAGCTCCTGAACCTGTTGCTGAAGAGCCTCTAGCGCACGCTCCTGCTGGTGCAGGTGATAGGCCAGCTCGGTCAGCCTCGTGGGGAGGACGTCCAGATGCACCCGTACCGTCAGAGCGGTACGGACCTGGTTACCGATGGCGACGCCCAGCGTCAGGCCGACGGCGAGGAATGCCATCTGCGTCAGGAGCTTCGCTGGGAGGCGCGCTCGCGCCGGGCTCAGCATAGGACCGTCCAGGGTTCCTTTCCCCAGGATACCCCTTCGCGCGGCAAGCACGCTGGCAGACTGCGACACCGGCTGGACCCTGCCACGACATAGCGTAGCGGTCCGGGAATTTCGGGGCCCTCCCTGTGGTTTATGATGGTAAGAGGTGATGCCGGTGAAGGACGGCGCCGAAATCACCCGCAGGGCCTTTCTCCTTGGCGGGCTCAGCGCTGCCGGTCTGGTCGCTCTTGCGCTCACCAGAGGGACGTTCTTCTCGATCCTCGGCCCCGACCGCTGGCGTCGAGCCCAGGCGCTTGCGGCCGGCAAGCTGCCGACGCTTGACGATTTCGCCAGCAACGTCATCCGGGGCGGCCCGCCGAAGGACGGGATTCCTCCGATCGACCGACCCAAGTATACCTCCGCGGCCGAGGCGGATAAGTTCCTCGTCCCGGAGGACGTGGTCTTCGGGGTGGACTACAAGGGCGAGGTCAAAGCCTTCCCGCAGATCATCCTGGTCTGGCACGAGATCGTCAACGATACCTTCGGCGGCGAGCAGGCGTCCCTCACCTACTGCCCGCTGACAGGATCCGCTGTCGGCTTCCGGGGCCGGTCGCCGATCGTCGACGGCAAGCCCCTGACCTTGGGCACCTCCGGCATGTTGGTCAACAGCAACCTGCTCATGTATGATCGGCCGACGGACAGCAACTGGCCGCAGGTCCTCGGGGTCGCTATTCAGGGCCGTCTCAAAGGTGCCACGCTGGAGGAGTTTCCGGTCGTGTGGACGACGTGGGAACGGTGGAAGCGCCTCTATCCGAACACGCTGGTTCTCTCTAGGGAGACCGGCCATATCCGGGCGTACGGGCAGGATCCGTACGGCTCGTACCGTCGGCCCGGGAATAACTACTACTTCACGGGCGGGCCGTTCTTCCCGATCATGCACCGCAGCGACCGCCTGCCGATGAAGCACGTCGTCATGGGGATCAAGCACAACGGGGAGCAACTGGCCATCCCGAAGGACGCCATGCGAAAGGTCGAGGTGTCCAACACAGACATAGGGGAAGAGCCCATCGTGGTGCTGTACGACAGCGCCCTCGACACGGTGCGAGTCTACTCGCGCCGGCTTGAGGGGAAGGTCTTGCAGTTCGAGCGCCGCGGTGACGTCGTCGCTGATCGCCAGACGGGCACCACTTGGTCGCCTCGCGGGCAAGCTCTCAAAGGGAAGCTCCGGGGGGCTCAATTGATGGGGATCAACACGTTCGACGTGATGTGGTTCGCCTGGTACGCTTTCTTCCCGGCGACTAGGCTCTTCGTCCCTCAGGTGGAGGGGCGATGACCGGCGTGCTCTCGATCGCCGGTCGCCAGTTCGCGCACGTCTTCAGGCTCCCGACGTACCGCCGGATCGTCCTGATTACCGCGCTCCTCTACCTGCTGATGTACCTGTACAGCATCCAACACATTGTGTATTTGCGCGCGGCTACCGTCCCTCTACCGGGCTTTCCCGCGTTCCAGGTGGCGCCGGACTGGCCGCTCAAGCTCTGGCGGGCGATCGCGCCTTATGCGTACGAACCCGTCGCCGCGCTGTACCTGACACCGCGGCTTGTGATCCTGCTGGCTGTGCCAAACCTGCTGTTGGGGCTCCTGCTCGCCATCCTCGTTGGCGTCAACCTTTCGCTGGCGGTTCATCAGTTCAGAGCGCAGTACGCCTGCCGGCGGAGTACGGTCTCGGGGTTCCTTGGATCCCTCCCCAGCCTCTTGACGGGATTCACCTGCTGCGTCCCCACGGTGGCGATCGTCCTGGGCGCCAACTCGGTCCTGGCGCTGATCGCGCTCCGCGTCTACCTCATCCCGGTCAGCATCGCGCTGCTGGCCGGCGGGGCCGTCTGGGGAGCGTGGCGCGCCGGGCAGGCGAATGCTGTCTCCGGCCCTGCACGACTTTCGTTGGTTGTCCCTCCGGGCGGTTCAGCAGCCCGCTAGAGGAACAATCCCAGGCTCGCGCAGGCGATTCGGCGGGAACGCGGTCACCTGGGCGGCGCGCCCGCCTCGGGGGATGGCGGAATCTGGAGAGCCACCTGCAGCACAGCCCTGGCGATAGGTGCCGCTACGAGCCCTCCGCGCCGGCCATGCTCGACGAGCACAGCGACAGCGATACGGGGTTGCTCGGCGGGGGCGTAGGCAGCAAACCACGCGTGAGGCTGACCGTGCGGGTTCTCGGCGCTGCCCGTCTTGCCGGCAATCGTCAGCCCCGGGATGGCGGCCCGCCGGCCCGTCCCTCGGAGCACCACTGCTTCCAGCGCATCGCGCAGCGTCGCCAATGCATCGGGAGGAAAGTCCACCCTTCCATTCGGAGGAGCCGTCACCTGCTCGACCACGCGGCCGTCCGTGTCCAGGACTTCCCGGACCAGATGCGGGTGTACGAGCGTTCCCCCATTACCAACAGCCGCCACCATGCGTGCGATTTGGAGAGTCGTTGTTTGCACCCATCCCTGGCCGATCGCCATGTTCAAGGTGTCCCCCGGATACCACGCCTCGCCCAACGTCCGTCGCTTCCAATTCATCGAGGGGATGAAGCCGGGGCTTTCAGACGGGAGGTCGATCCCTGTCGGCTCTCCTAGCCCGAGTGCTCGCGCCATCTGAGAAAGGGCCTCGGGGCCGGTACGCAGCCCCAGCGTCCAAAAGAAGGCGTTGCACGATACGGCCACCCCTGTCACGAAGTCGACAGTCCCATAGGCCTTCAGGTCCCGGAAGATGGATCTGCCCAGCCTGAAGAAGCCCGGGCAGTGAACCCGAGTCTCCCGGGTTGCGGTGCGCTGCGTCAACGCCGCGGCTGCTGTGACGACCTTGAAGACCGAACCCGGTTCGTAGGCGCTGTCGACAGCCCTGTTCAGAAGCGGGCGGGCAGGGTCGCCCATCAGTCCTGCCCACTTTCGTGCGGAGATCCCCGCCGCGAACAGATTGGGGTCGAAGGCGGGATGGCTGGCGATGGCCAGAATCTCGCCGTTCCTTGGATCGAGGGCCACCAGAGCTCCTACTCGATCGCCAAGGGCCTCCTCCGCGGCCCGCTGGATGTCACGGTCAATCGTTAACACCGCTGACCGGCCCGGATCTGAGGGGTCGCGCGCGAGGATCCGGAGGGGGCGTCCGCGGGCGTCCACCTCGACTCGCACCCGACCGTCCCGACCGCGCAGCGTCCGATCATAGAAGCGTTCAATCCCGACCTTGCCGATCACGTCTCCTATCCGGTAGCCCTTCCACACGCGAAGCCCCAGCTCTGAGCGGCTAATCTCGCTGACGTAGCCAAGGGTATGGGCCGCGAGCGTGCCCTCCGGATAGAACCGCACGGGTTCAACCTCGACGATCACGCCCCGCAGGTCAAGCCGGTTCTCCTCAATCATCGCGACGATGGCTTTCGGCGCATCACGACGGATGCGGACGGGCTCGAATGGGCGGCCGCGGGCCTCACTCAGCCGATCGCGGATCTCTCCTTCCGGGATTTGTAGAATGCCAGCAAGGCGGGGAAGGACGTTCTTCTGGTCGCGAAGCTCCATTGGCAGCACGGAGATGGTGAACGCCGGCCGGTTGGAAGCCAGCGGCCGTCTCTTGCGGTCATAGATAATGCCGCGGGGGGCCCGCAACCGGAGGTCCCGGAGCCGGTTCTCCTCGGAGAGTCTCTGGTAATTCGAGCCCTGCAGCACCTGCAGCTGCCAGAGCCGGCCGGCCAGAAGGCCGAACAGTAGCAGGATGACGACGCCAAACGCCGAAAGGCGGGCCCCCGCTCCTTTATGTTCCGGAGATCTCATCGACGGGCCACCTGACGTACCGGGGACTCCTTCGCGAGGACGCCATGCGCTTCTGCTTGAGCCTCGACCAGGCATCGAATGCCTCGCTCCATGCACGCGATCTCATGTCTGCTGGTGCGGGTCGCGGGCGAACTGTGGATCTGGTTCCAGAAATTCCTAGCTATCCAGGGCAGGCGTTTTCCGCACGTCGAGGCCATCCGGCCGTCGACAGAGATTACCGCCGCTTTTACTACGGAGTGTAGTGTCCAGAGACGAGCGCGGTCAACGTCCTGCGGTTACCTGCGGGGATACTTTTTGGTCACCTCTAGGTCCTCGTGCATGCCTCGTCCAACCAGCCGCTGCCGGACGACGCCAAGCAGCCCACGGTCCACGGCTGGGAGGGCGGGATTGGTCAGAATGTGTCCGGCAGCGAAGTAATCCGTCGCCGCGTAGCGAGTACGGGGGGGTGCCCGTCGGCCTGAGTTCGTAGGGGCTGAGGAAGCGGGTGTCCTCATGGTAGAAGCCGAGCTCGGTCCTTCGGGGAGTCCCCGCTCGTCAGAGACCATGAACGTCGTGCCCTCTTTGATGGTTACGGGCATCGTTAGAAGGGGCCCTCTCGTCCTGGCACGAGTTGGGGTCCGCTGAGTTCGGGGGATGACGGCGTTCATCAGGGTTGCTTCGGTCGCTGAGCGGCCAGCCAGACGTTGAAGGCCTGCTCGGACTCCACGACGAGGGGGCGCACCATCACGTAGTGGCCGACCCCGCACAGCTCGGCGCAGACGACCTGGAAACGCCCGAGGCGGGTCGGCGTGAACCATGTCTCGACCGTGATGCCGGGCACGGCGTCCTGCTTCACGCGTAAGGCCGGAACGTAGAAGGAGTGGATGACGTCCTTGGACCGCAGGCGGAGCCGGACAGGACGGTTCACTACGAGGTGCAGCTCGTTCGCGACGATGTCGTCTCTTCCCGCCGGGTCGCCGCGCTCCAGCGCCATGGGATTCCGCTCACGGTCGTACTGCTTTGAGTCGATGCGGCCGAACACCCCGTCCCTGCCCGGGTATCGGGCGAGCCAGGTGAACTGCTCGGCGCGGACCTCCACCACCAGCGCATCCGGCGGCGGAGGGCTGTGGATCCGGCCCCAGAGACCCGCGGCGATGACGGTCAACGTTATCATGACTATGGCGGGGATGATAGTGTACGCTGCCTCCAGAGTCCGGTTTTCGTGCCAGTAGCTCGCCCGCTCCTCTCCTCGCGCCCGGAACCGCCAGACGAACAGCGCCAGCAGCCCGTGGACAAGGACGAACGCGATACTGAGGATGACAAAGGTCACGCGGAAGAGGCGGTCGATCTCCACCCCCTGCGCGGACGCCACGGGAGGAAGCCACCAGCGGCCGCGGGCGAAAAGAGTTGCGGCGACGGCAAGCACGATCAGGAAAGCGAAGCCGAGAGAGAGAGCGAGGGCCGTCGGGTCTCGCCGGGGTCGGGGAGGAGTCGAAGCCATGGGGGTCCTTCCGGAGGGATCAGAGCCCAACCAGGAGAGGCGCCCTCTCTATCTATCCGCCTCGATACACCGAGGGGAGATGATGCCCCCGCCGGGGGCTACTCTTTCTCCGCGTAACGCTCTGGGTTCCGGTCAAACGTCGCCTTGTCGTGCTCCGAACAGAAATAGTAGGTCTTGCCTTTGTACTCAGACTTCCCCGCGGTGTGCTCCTCGTTGACGTCCATCCCGCAAACCGGATCCCTGGCCATCGAGATCCCCTCCTTCGTTTTGATCTTTCGGCAGCCCAGAGCCTAGCCTGATACCTGACCCGCCTGCGCCGTTGCGGGCGGTGGCAGGGAGCTGCCTTCGGCCTCTCCCGTGCGCCGCCATCGCCGGCGCCCGGACCATAGCGCTCCCAGCGCAATGAGAAGGGCGACGACGGCCCCAACTTGTCCCAGGGTGAGGGGGCCGATCACCCGGAGCTGGGTCCGGACAAGATCGGAGAAAAGTCTGACGACGGACGTGCCGGCCAGCGTCAGCCAGAAGAACTCCCCGGCGGGGCGCGGCCGTCTGGCAAGCACAAGCAGCAGGATAAGAACGATGGTCTGGCCGACACCGTCGTACAACTGCGCGGGATGCCGCGGGCTGGCGCCGGCACCCGGGAAGACGACCCCCCACGGGAGCGAGGTGGGGTCGCCGTACAGCTCGCCGATCAGAAAGTTCCCGATGCGCATCGCCAGGTAGTTGATGGGGATCGCCGGGGCCAGCGCATCCAGGAGGTGCCCCAGATTCTGCCCGCGGCGGCGGGCATAAGCGTACACCGTCAGGAAACCGAAAAGCAGCGCCCCGTGGGAAGCGAGGCCTCCCTGGTCGATGCGCACGACAGCCCAGAGGTTGCCGGTGAAGTCGTCGAGGTGCGACAGGACGTAGGCGACGCGTCCACCGATGATCGCCGACACGATCAGGTAAGGGGCCAGGCGGGAGATCTCCTCCGGGTTGATGCCGAAGCGCCGCGCCAACCTCCCGGCGGCATACCATCCGGCAAGGATGCCTACCGCGGTCAGGATCCCGTGCCAGTTGATCATGAACGGGCCGAGATGGATCACGGGTCCTCCCTTAGCGACGCGGGGTCGCAGTGGGCATGGGCATCGATCCCGTCATGCCGCCCATCATCATGGACATCATCGGCATCATCGACATCATCCCCTGCATCGCGTTCATCATCGGCGGCATGGTTTCCAGGTGCGCCTGCAGGAGCTTCAGGTACTCGTACATCGGGCGTTCCTGCAGCGTCAGAAGGTCCGGGTTGACCTTGTCGAGCTGGGCGCGGAGTTGCTTGATCATGGCGTTCATCTGGGCCATCTGACGTTGCATCTGGGCCATCATCTGGTTCATCTGCTGGGTCATCTGCTGCTGGTTCATCTGGCCCATGGGCATCGGCTGGCTCATGGGCATGGGCATCTGGCCCATCTGCCGGGCGAAGGCCCCCGCAATGAGCGCCAGCAGCAGGCCGCCCACGACCGTTGCGACGACGATCAGACTGATCACACGTGGTTTCACAGGTTCCCTCCTCACCTCTCCAGGTTGCCCTTTTGTCATCTGAGCGATATCTTCGAAATGCTCGCGCGCTCTAGGAGCACAGAGGCTCAGACAGATGACGAAGATGACGACGAGGAGCAAGGCGGCGACGAGCATGGCTGCCGTGCTTCCGAAGAGGGGGAGGACCAGCAGCGCCACCAGAACGAGCGTGCAGAGCCAGAGGACCAGCGCCAGCAGCAGAGGGCTCTCGAGATCCGCCACCCACGACTGTAGCGTGTGCCGCCGCTCGACGGCGTATGCTGGTCTCAACCGCCTCGCTCCTTTCCTGTCGGGATTGGACTCGATCATCTCCGTGTCACTTCACGATGATGGTCCCTTCCATCCCGGCCTCACGGTGCCCCGGAACTCCGCACCAGAATGGCAGGGACCCCGGCTTCTGCGGGGCCGTCCACTCGACGACGAATTCCTCGCCGGGCGCGATCGACTTCGTCTCTGGAATCTTCGCCTGGTCGCTAACAAATGTGTGCTCGATCGCGCCGGCGTTCACGACCCTGAACCGGACCCGCTGTCCCTGCGTGACGGTCACGGTGCGCGGGTTCCACTTGAACTCAGTGCCTACAAGCCTGACCTCGACCACCCTGCCCGGGCCCGCAGCGGGCTGGCCGGGAGCCTGTCCGGCCGGCTTTCGCGCACACCCTGCCATCAGGAAGAGGACCCCTTGAAGAATCACCAGACTGACGTGTCTCGCGCGCCCGCGATGGCTCAAGCTGTCTTCTCCTGTCTCCTGCGTTCCCGGAAGCCGGAACTGGGGTGGAAGACGGGGAAGACGGCCGGGACACGCTGCCGGTAGTCTTCGTACGCCTCGCCGTACTCCTGCGCCAGACGGAACTCCTCCTCGCCCGCGAGGCGCCCATACATCACGAGCAGGATGGGGTACATGACGAGCGTCGGCAGGGTGGGCCACATCACCAGGAATCCGGTGGCCACCAGGACGATTCCCAGGTACTGAGGGTGGCGCATCAACGCATAGACGCCTGTGGTGACCAGCCCCTCGCCCGCCCGGTAGATCCGCCGCCATCCGGCGATGGTCAAGAGGATGCCGGGCAGGATGATGAGGGTGCTGAGGAACATCATCAGGTGAGCCGCCGCGCCCACGGGCATCAGGCCTGCTCGGGCGAGCAAGTACCCCCACAGGTGGCTCTCGTAGAATCCGAACGCCGCGGGGGGCAGTCCCAGCGCCGGGGCGAGCAGATAGATGGTCAGCGGGACCCCGAACATCTCGGTGAAGAGCGCGACCAGGAACGCCTGGAAGACGCCCATCCCGCGCCACTCGCGGGGGCGGCGCGGGCGGGCGAGACCCAGCGTGAACCCGCCGAACAGGAGGACGTAGACCAGGACGACCTTCCAGTTGCCGTACCACTCGGCGAAGGTCACCGCACATCCTCCGGAGTCTCCGGCACTCGCCTCTGTCCGGACTTCTTCCGCATTAGGGGGGTGAGGAGCGGAAGCGAGACGAGGAGCGATAGGATGAAGACCCAGACCGCACCGCCGTACTGTGCCGCGCCCGGCGCTCCGGAAACCCGGGCAGTCACGAAGAATACCACCGCGAGCGCCAGCGAAATGAGCGTCCCCAGCCGGATGCCGAACCGCACCGGATCGCGCGCCGCCGCCGGAGCCATCTACTCGCTCCCTGCCGTGGCGGGCACGGGCGCCGGCTGCCCCCGCCTGGGCGTCGGTCCAACCCGCTTGATTGAGGGGACGTACCGTTTCAGCAGCAGCGTGTTCAGGGTCACGGAGACGGAGCTCGTGGCCATGAAGAAGGCTGCCAGTTCGGGGCTGACGATGAGCTTGAGCGCGGGGTAGAGCACGCCGGCGGCGATGGGGATGCCCGTCAGGTTGTAGATGAACGCCCAGAAGAGGTTCTGCTTCACCTTGCCCATCGTGCGGCGGGCGATCTCGATGGCCACGACGACGTCGCGCAGGTCGTCCTTGATCAGGATCACCTCGCCCGTCTCCTTGGCGACGTCCGTACCGCTGCCGATGGCGATGCCCGCGTCCGCCTGGGCCAGTGCCGGGGCGTCGTTCACGCCGTCGCCGACCATGGCAACGCGGAGGCCCTGCGCCTGCAGCCTCTTGACCTCCTCCGCCTTGTCCTGCGGCAGCACCTCGGCCAGCACCCGGTCGATCTCGACCTGCCGGGCGATCGCCGCCGCCGTGCGCTGGTTGTCCCCGGTGATCATGGCCACCTTGAGTCCAAGCCGCTGCAGCCGGCGGACGGCGTCCACCGAATACTCCTTTAGCGTGTCCGCCACGGCGACGAGCCCGGCCGCGCGGCCATCGACCGCCACGAACATGACCGTCTTGCCCTCCTCCTCCAGCCGGACGGCGTGGGCTTCGAGATGGCCGATCTGTACCCCGCGGGTCGTCATCAACTTCCGGTTGCCCAGCAGGACTTCCCGGCCGCCGTGCCGGCCCTCCACACCGTGCCCGGGGATGGCGTTGAACCGTTCGGCCTCCTCGACCGGCAGCCCGCGCTGCCGGACGCCGCGGACGATGGCCTCACCCAGCGGGTGTTCCGAGTTCACCTCGACGGCCGCCGCGAAGCCCAGCAGTTCCGCCTCGCGGATGCCCTCGGCCGGCAGCACGTCCGTCACGGACGGTTCCCCCCGGGTCAGCGTCCCCGTCTTGTCGAAAACCACCATCTGCAGCCGGCTTGTCGCCTCGATCGCGCGGGCGCCCTTGAACAGGATGCCGTGCTCCGCGCCCTTGCCGATCCCGGCCATCATGGCGCTGGGGGTCGCGATCCCCACGGCGCAAGGGCAGGAGATGATCAGGACGGTCGCGCTGAGCAGGAGGGCGAACCCGAAGACCCCCACCTGGCCCAGGGTGTACGGCGTCAGGACGAAACGCGTCGCCGGGTCGAAGTAGGCCTGGTAGCCGACGAAGAACCAGAAGAGGAAGGCGGCCAGCGCCAGGACCAGGACCCCCTGGATGAAGTAGCCTGCCACCGTGTCGGCCATCTGCTGCAGCGGCGCCTTGCTGGCCTGCGCGTCCTCGACGAGCCTGATGATCTGGGCGAGGGCCGTATCCCTCCCCACCTTTGTGGCCCGGAACTTGAATGCCCCGGTCTTGTTGATGGTGCCGCCGATGACTTCGTCACCTGCCTGTTTCTCTACGGGCAGGGATTCGCCGGTGAGCATGGATTGGTCGACGGCGGAGTAACCCTCGAGCACGATGCCGTCCACCGGAATGCGCTCCCCGGGGCGGACGACCACGGTGTCGCCGACCTCGACCTCATCTGCCGAGATCTCAACCTCCCCGCCCTCGCGGAGGACGCGCGCCATCTTGGGCTGGAGGCCCATCAGCCTGCGGATGGCCTCGGAGGTCCGCCCCCGCGTCAGGGCCTCCAGGTAGCGGCCCAGGACGATAAACGCGGTGAGCAACGCGGCGGCCTCGAAGAACGTGGCCTGCGGGCCGCCGAAGCCGGCGCGAGGGAAGACCGTGTTCAGGACGGCGATGAGGTACGCGGTGCCGATCCCGACTGCGTAGAGGAGGTTCATGTCCGTGACGCCGTGGCGGAGGCCACGGTAACTGCGTACGAAAAACTGCCAGCCCGGCCCGAACACGACCGGCGTCGTCAGGGCCCACAGGAGGAAGCGGTTGCCGAGGCCCTCGGGCAGCAGAGCACCGAGGCCCCAGGGAAAGTAGTCGCGGAAGGTGCCGAACATCACCAGCAGACTGAGCGGCCAGGCGACGAGCATGTTCCGGGCCTGGCGCCGGATCTCACGCTGGCGCGCCTCGCGCTCGCGGTCTGCTGCCGCGATGCCCTCCCGCCGCTCCTCGGGCTCGTAGCCGAGGTCCCGGAGTGCCCGCCCGACCTCGGCGGGGGTAATCGCCCCCGGGTAGTACTCGACCTTGACGGCGCCGGTGCCGTGGTCGACGGCCACCTGCGCGACTCCCCCAAGGGCGCCGATCCGGCTTTCGATCTTGCTCACGTCACCAGGCCACGAGATCCTCCGGAGCGTGAACGTGACGGTCTCTCTGGCCACCCGGTACCCGACCGCCGTGATCGCCTCTTCCATCTGGCGGAGGCTGGTAACGCCGGGAAGGTATTCGACGAAGGCCTTCTCCGCGCCGAGGCTCGCGGTGGCCTTCGCCACGCCCGGAAGGTTCGAGAGCGCCGTCTCGATCGTGTGCACGCACGACGCGCACGACATCCCCTCCACCGGCAGGGTCGCACTTTTTGGCGCTCCGGCCGTGGCGGTGTCCATGGGTCGCTCCTCCGTGTTTCTGGCAGCAGACACCGATTAACGCCTCTTTCTCGGGCCCAGTGAAACATTACGGAATGTAGTGTATTTCGTCAAGACGCCCTTCCGCGAGCCCCTCACCCTCCGGGCAGCAAGCAGCTCCCGGTTCTCGATGATGTGACAGAAGCGGGCCTTGGCGCGGACTTCCTCAGGCGGTAGGTGAGTGGCAGCCCGGCGGAGGCGCTTCAGATCCTCCGCCAGGCCCCGCAGCCCCCGGATGCGCGCTTCTATCTCCTGCGTCTTCTTGTCGATGAGGAGAAGGACGTGAGGGCAGGGAGATTCGCCGCGGTCACGAAAGCTCAGGATCTCCCTGATCTCGTCGAGGGCCAGGCTGAGGCCCTGGGCGGTGCGGATGAACTCTAGTCGTTCTACATCCTCGGATGCGTACTGCCGGTACCCGGACCCGGTGCGCCTGGCCGGCGGAAGCAACCCGATCTCTTCGTAGTACCGGATGGTCTTTGGGTTAAGGCCCGCGTTCTTCGCCAGTTCGCCGATCCTCATCGCGCCTCGCCCTCCTGGAGTTGGCCCCCAGTATAGACCTTCCAGCGCACTGGAATGTCAAGCCGGCCCAGCGCACAGCTGCCTCGTTGCGCCGGGCATCTCGTTTGAGCGCGCTGAGCGTTCCTCGGGGTCCGCTGCGGGATCGCTACGGCGGCTGGAATCCGTACATTCTCTGATCAAGACTTTACTCTTCAGCGTCACCGCGGGGGCAGCTGCTCCGCTGCGTTCCCCGGCAAATTGCGCAGCGATGCCGGGCGGGTCAATTCACCGAGCGGAGGTCTTGCAAAACAACGTGCACGGGGACGTACATCTCGCGGAAGTCTTGCCGCCAGAGCACGGTGCCCTCCCGCCCGACGAGGATGAACGTATGTCCAGGACGCTGCCCGGGGTGCATACTGCCGAAGGCCAGCGTGTCGTATTGTCGGGAGACGCGGGCACCACCGTCGAAGAGGACCGGGAGCCCCAGGCCCTCCTGACGCGTCTTCGCCGCGAGAGGGCGAAGTGGATCGACGGTCACGCCGACGACCTCGATCCCGAGCTTTCGGAACTCTTCGTCCACCCGCTCAAAGTCCCGCAGCTGGTCCCAGCAGGGCTGGCACATGATTCCTTCAAAGAAGAAGAGGAGGACGCGGCTCCGACCGCGGAGCTGCTCCAGGGAAAGGGTCTCGCCCCGGTTGGCGTCCACCAGGGAAAAATCCGGCGCGTGGTCACCGACGTCCACCACAAACCTCTCGGACCGCCGCCCTGTGATCCGCGCATAGATGAGTCCCGCCCCCAGCAGCACGACTACGAGCGCGATGCTGATCCCCACGAACCCCCCACGCCGGTGCTTCGCCTGCCGCCGGGCCTCCCGGCGCTGAGCGCGGTCTCGCCGGCTCACCGTGCCGCCCCGGCCCTGCCTTGGCCCCCGGGGTGCTCGAGCGTCTCGTCGAGTTGAGGGAGCCGCCGGGAGACTTTGCGCCCGGCTTTGCTAGACCGGAACGCCTTGACCGCAAGGGCGAAGACGATCAGGAGGAAGACGGCGCCGGCGGCTCCCTGCTCAGCAGCGGTGAGTCGGGCGAGCAGATCCCTCACCGTTTCGCCCAGCCTGCTCCCGAGTTCGGTCTGCCAGCGCGGCGCGTAGACGCTGCCGCCCAACAGGCCAAACAGGAAGACGACCGCGCCCATGATGGTGAACAGTGCTCCGGCGGTCAGGTTGGTCGAGTGAACGGTGACCGGTCCGCCGGGCAGCCTGATCCTGATGCGTTTCCCGCGCAGCAGCGGGCTGTCGGCCCACTGCCGCTCGTCCCAGAAGTAGGCCAGGGCGAGCATCGGGAAGACCATCCCGGCGACGTAGGCAAGACTCACGGTCACGGCATGTACCAGGGAGGCCGAGAGGGCAGTGAGGGCCAGCACGCCGGCGAGGACGGGCGTACAGCACGAGCTGGCGACGCCCGAGAAGACCCCCAGCCCCATTACGGCCAGCGGGTCCCGCCGTTTGAGATCGGGGGCCCGCATGACGGCGGGCGTCATCCCTTTGCCGCTCAGTGCCAGGATCCCCACAAGCATCAGGAAGGCGCCGCCGGCCATGCTGAGTTCACGGTGGAAGCGGGAGAAAACTTGAGAGAGGGCGGCCAGACCCAGCGCGATAGGGACCAGGACGAGCGCGATCCCCGAGGCGAAGACGAAGGTCATCATGAGCAAGGACCGGCGCTCCCGGAAGGCAGAGGCAAAGTATGCCGGCAGCAAAAAGGTGATGCAGCAGGGGGCCAGCAGCGCCAGTCCCCCGGCCAGAAACGCCGCCAGCACCGAACCACCGAAGAGAAGGGAGGTCACCGAACCTCGCCGACGGACCGCGCCAGTTCCCGGCAGAGCAGAGTCTCATTCAGTGACCCCATGGCCAGGAACCGCCCGTTGACGATAATCCCGGGCATCACCAGGACCCCGTGCTCGATGCTCAAGCGCAGGCCGAGCGGCGACCGGGCGTCGATCTCCTCGACCTCCACATCCGTCCTTTCCGCCTGGAAACGCCTCAGCAGGCCTCGGACCTCGCCACAGTGGGTGCACTCGGGCGTGGTGAGCAATTGGACGCGGTTCACAGGCTCGAGTCTATCACTACATAAAGTAGTGTCAATCAGATCCACTGATGCAGCCACGTCACGGTCCGATGGCAGGTCTTCAGGGGCGGGCCTCAGACGCCCTGGCGTATCTGAACAAGAATGCCCCCTTGTAGGCGGGGACGGTGACTCGGTCGGCGCGGCGAACCCGGGCGGGGAAGTCCATCGCCTGAAGGAACTCGAGGGCGCCCCCCGGCCGCGAGATGTGTCGCGCCAGGCGGTCCGGATCGCCGATGGCGACGATCTCTAAAGGGGGCGTCACCCGCTTCGTGTTGATCATGAACGTCGTCGCGATACTCCTGATCGGTGTCGTGGCCACAATGCGCTCGCCGTTCACGGCGAGCGCCTCTGCTCCTGCTGCCCAGAGGTCGTTGATGAGGATCGCAATCTGGTAGTTGTGGAGGATGAACTCGTTGGGGTCCTGCCCCGGGAGGAGAGGGGCGTTGCTGTCGCGGAGTTCAAGGATGAGTCCCGGGCCTTCTAACCGCACGACCCCAGCCAGGTTCTTCAGATCATTCAGCTGCTTGCCCAGGGCTACTAACCTTGGATGCCGGGCTGCGGCCGCCTGCTCGAGGGCGGCAATCTCAAGGCGCAGCTGATAGACTTGCTTCTCCAGGGCTTCCTTCCGTTGTTCCGCCCGAGCCAGCCGGTGGCCGAACTCGAGGACGTCCTGGGGGAGCACGCTGAGGTGCGCGCGGATCATCAGACCGGTGCGGGCCTGGTTGCCGAGCGCCAATCCCAGCAGAACGGCTGCGGCAGCGATAGTGCCCTTGCTCCATCGGTTCATGGCACGGGAGCCCTGATCCGGATTGGCGCGTTGAAGTCGAAGTAGTCGTTCGTCATGTAGTGCGATCGCGCGACCATGGCCTCGCGGATGATGCGGCGGGTGCGCTCGTCGACCCAGACGGCATAGCGCGCCCTCGCTGAGCCGAGGTTGAGGACAAAGACGACCGCCTGGGTCCTGGCTCCATTCACGACCTGGCGCGGGCCCAGCACCACGTTGGTCGCGTTTTCCGCATAGGTGAAGTTGGGAAAACGGAAGCGGTCGGGCGCCCGCGACTCTTGCCAACCGCTCCCGTCGGTGTCGAACCGCTTCTCGCCGACGAAGATTGCCTCGCTTCCTCCGACCACTTTGTAGTGCATCGCGTCGGGCGCCGTGAACGCGTAGAACGTCACCACGTCGTTGCCGGAGCCGTCGGCGATCTCCTGGCGCTGGCGGAGCGCCCTGAGCCGGTTCATGGCCTCATCGGTCGCGGCGAGGAGGCCCTCCGCCCGTGGGTCGGAGCGGGGCATGAGAGCGTCCTTCCTCTGCCAGTCCGGCTCCACGGGGTACAGCAGGTGGACGTCCTCCCGTCCCCGCAGCCTCACGGTCACGCTGATAAGCCATGCCCCAGCCGTGCCGATGTATGCTCCCTCGAGGACAAAGCGGCCGTCGCCCAGGGATTGAGCGTCGACCGAGGAGGTCCCGATGTCAGCCATGAGGGGTTGGAAGGTGAAGCGGACGCGGGCGTCCGGCAGCAAGATCCCGGACTCCACGTTGCGGACCCGCAGCTCGAAGGTATTTTCGCCCACCTGATAGGGCGCGATCCTGAGGGTGCCCTCGAGTCCCTCCGCCCGCCGGGTGAGGGCCACCGCACGTTCGGGCGCCAGAGCGAGGGCCTGGCGAGCGGTCGGAAGCAGCGCCAGAAGCGCCGCCGCCAGCAAGGCGGCCGAGGCCAGGACGACCTCGGCGCGGACCAGCCGGAAGAAGAGACGGTGGAGAGCGTGGATCCTAACCTCTGCGGCGCGTCCTGCCGCGTCCACAAGGGCGGGGCGGAAGGACAGGAGGTTCACCGTCGCGATGACCAGAAGGGGCAGAACGAGGGCGATCTTAACCGCCAGCGTCCTGCCGTAGGTCGTATCGGTGACACCTTCCAGAGTGGGGATGTTCGTCAGAGAGGCGTAGACGCCGGTCGCCACGAGCACGGAGACGCTGACCAGGGCGACGTTTGAGAATCGCTCGACAAGGGGACCGAGGAGACGATGCCCTGCTCCGGCGCCCAGATCCCGAAGGCTGGGAGGCAGCACGAGTGCCAGGTGGATCAGGCCTCCCACCCAGACGGCGGCACTGATCAGGTGCAGCCAGTCGGCGAGGAGGGGGAGGAGGCGTCCCGTGGCGGCGGCATGGCTGGTGATGGTGATACCCAGCAGCAGCACCGCCGCGAGCGTCAGTTCAGTGAAGCGAAGGGCTGCACCGGGAGCAACCACTCCCAGCCGCGACGTTGGGGGCGCGGGGGGCAGCCGGCGTCGGAGTAGCGCGAGCAGGGCCAGAGGAGCTGCGATCTTGATCGCGAGCGCAGTGCGGGTCGGCTCTCCCGCGGCGAGTTGAGATAATGCCGGAATGACGTTCTCGCCTGCGGCCTGGGCGGTGCGGGTCGCCAGGGCCGCAAGCTCACCTGACGCACCGAGAATGAAGAGGGCCACCCCCAGCGCTGAGACCACCCTCCAGCGATGGTGCAGTCCCGCCAGGGGTGGCTCAACGATCCCCGACACGCCGAGGGCGTGAGGGAGGAGGACCCGGTGGACCATCAGGCCGCCAACGAGCACGGCGGCGCCGAGGAACATGCCCCAGCGCGCGGCGATCTCCCAGGGGGAGGGGAGTGTCGGCACACCCCCCTTCAGGGTGAATCCCCCGACCCGCAGCGGTCCCAGGGTGAAAGTGAAGAAGCCCTCGTACGTGTGCTGGTCGACGGTTGAGACTGTGCGCCAGGTAACGGTGTAGATCCCTGGGCCCGGTAGGCGCAGGGGCTGGCGCGCCTGACGGCGGTCCGGAGTGAACCGGAATGCCTGGCGGTCGATCCGCCGGCCCTCCTGATCAAGGATGCGGATCTGCGTCCGCGTAGGGTCGACGGGCTCGGAGAACCGCAGCACGATCTCCTTCGGTGACTTGAGGAGAAGGCGGTTCGCAGGCGGGTCAGAGCTCTCCAGGAGCGCGTGACCTTGGGCGCCGCCGGCGCCGCCGGCGATGAACAGGGTTGTGACCAGCAGGAGAAGCAGCGGCCGGCGAGAGGTTAGGGACACGATGTCTCCTTTCGGACGGGTCAAACGCGGCAATTCCTGTCCATTGCCATTGACACATTTCTCCCTATAACACTAAAGTCTGTAGTGAAAATCCGCATCGGTCAAGGTGGGGAGCAGCCGGATGAAGAAGGGCAAGATCGTGACGACCTTCCGCTTGAAAGGCCGTCGGCTGGGGCGGGTGCTTGGAGGCCTGGAGGCCGAGGTCATGGAGGTGCTGTGGCGGCGAGGGACTGCCTCAATCCGCGAGGTGTGGGACGAGGTCAAGGTCAGGCACCCCGTGGCCTTCAACACCGTGATGACCGTGATGAACCGTCTGGTCGACAAGCGCCTGCTGCGCCGCAATGACCGCCGAGGCAATTACCGCTACTCTCCCCGCGTTGACCGCCAGGCGTTTCTGGCCAGTGTATCTCACGACGTCGCGGCGGCCCTGGTCCACGAGTTTGGCGATGTCGCTGTGGCCCAGTTCGTCGAGGTCCTGCAGGAGGTCGATCCGGAGAAGCTCGCCGCGCTCGAGCGACTCATCCAGGAACGGCGCAGCAAGAGGTCGTGAACCTCGCGGGGACAGGCGGCTGCCATGTCGGTCGATCCTCGGGAAACTTCCAAGCGCGGCCTCCTCAAGGTCGGGTTGGTTCTCGGGGTTGCCGCGGTGGCCATCACTGGCTTCTTCGTCTACTTCTCTGGCACGCCGACAGTCGTCTCGGAACGTTCGCCTTCCACTCGAGCGGAAACCCCACTGGAACGTCGCCCCACTACCCAGGCGCCGTCCGGCCTCACCGCTGCTCCGCCGGCGAAGGTTGGCCTAAACGTTGGCGATCGCGCTCCCGATTTCAGCGCTTCCCTTTTGAGAGAAACCAGTGGCGAGCTTAAGCTCAGCGACTTGCGAGGCAAGGCCGTGGTCATGAACTTCTGGGCATCATGGTGCGGGCCATGTCGCTTGGAGGCCAGAGACCTGGAGGCCACGTATCAACGCTACAAAGAACGGGGCCTTGTGTTCCTCGGCGTGGACATCGTACAGGACACTTGGGACGATGCCATGGCCTTCGTGAAGGAGTTCGGCATCACGTATCCTATGGTGCGCGATACGACGGGCAAGATCACTGAGATCTATCGGATCGCGAACCTTCCGACCACCTACTTTATCGACCGCGAGGGGATCATCCGCGGCCGCTACCTCGGCGGGTTCCTGGGAGATCTGGGGAAGCAGACCCTCACGCAGCGCATCGAGGTCCTGTTGAATGCCCGCTGATCCAGCGTCCATCGGCTGGGTCATCCCCTTCCTGGCCGGCACGGTCTCCTTCCTCTCTCCCTGCGTGATCCCGCTCGTCCCCGGCTACCTCTCGTACGTCACCGGGATCACCTCAGAAGGACTGCAGGCGGGTGGAGCCGTCCGGACGAGCCGGGTATTCTGGCAGTCTCTGCTGTTCGTGCTCGGATTCACCGTCGTGTTTGTCGCGCTGGGAGCGTCCGCTTCGGCTGTCGGGGCATTGCTCGGCGGTTACCGCTTCATCCTGAACCGGATCTCCGGTGCGTTTATCATCGTCATGGGGCTGTACCTGCTTGGGGTACTCCGCATCGGGCTCGTCGCCAGGGAGCGCCGCTTTCGCCTGGAGGGCATGAAGGGCGGGTTTCTGGGCCCAGCCCTCCTGGGCGCGGCATTCGCCTTTGCCTGGACCCCCTGTATCGGACCGATCCTCGCGTCGATTCTCCTCTACGCGGGGGCTGTGGGCACGGTGAAGACCGGTGCCCTGCTGCTGCTGGTGTATGCGCTCGGGCTCGGACTGCCGTTCATCTTGACGGGATTGGCCTTCACCCGGGCGGTGGGCGCGCTCCGCTGGTTGCAGCGACTGTCCCGCCCCCTCGAGGCCGTGAGCGGGCTGACGCTGGCCGCCGTTGGGACTCTTCTCATCACGAACAAGATGTTCTACGTCAGCATCTGGGCGCAAAGGGCGTTTGCCCGGTTCGGCCTGGATCTCTGGCGGTTCTTCTGAGGACGGGAGGGGATGAGATGAAGGTCGATCGCAGGTGGCTGTGGGTGGCCGGAGTACTCGGCGCAGGAGGTTTGGGTTTGGCTCTAGGCGTTCCACTGGGGACCCTGCTGATCGTTGCCGCCCTGCTGGCTTGCCCCGTGATGATGATGCGGGGCATGGGGGGCATGCAGCACGGAACCGGGAGTATGAGCCACCACGGTATGGAGTCGACCGACGGCAAGAAGGAGGCCGCAAGGACTATCAGTGAGCACCACTCGTCCGAGGAACCGGCGCCCGTCGAGTCCGTCGGGAGGAATTAAACTTAGGCGCGCAGCGCATGCGCTGGCAAAGGGCGGCCGTCCTGGGGGCCCTGGCCGCCGTTCTGGCGGTTCTGGCGCTGGGCGTGGCCCGCGAGAAGCCGCCGTGGAGCACGCCGCTGGTCGGCGCGCCGGCGCCCGACTTCACGCTCGACCTGTTCGAAGGCGACCGCCTCCGTCTGGCGGACCTTCGCGGCAGAGTTGTTCTCATCAACTTTTGGGCATCCTGGTGCACCGCCTGCAAGCAGGAGTCACCTGTCCTGCAATGGACGTGGGTGACCTATCGCCCCCGCGGGCTGGTGTTGGTCGGGGTGAATATCTGGGACCGGCAACAGGACGCGCTGGCCATGATTCGGGAGTTCGGCAAAACCTATCCCAACGGACCTGACCTCAGCGGGAAGATCCTGCAGGATTACGGAGTGACCGGGATCCCCGAGACCTTCTTCATCGACCGCTCGGGACGGATTGCCCTGAAGCACTTGGGGCCTGTCACGCGGGAGCTCATCATCAGCAACGTGGAGCCGCTCTTGTCCGGCAGCGCGTCCCGATGAGGAGTCTCCAACGCGTGCTGTCGCTTGTGGTCTTGGTGACCGCTCTCGCCTGGCTGCTCTCTGCTGAACGCTCTGGTGCCCAGACGCTGGATGAGCGCGTCTGGGAGATCTCCGGTCGGCTGATGTGCCCGGTCTGCGAAGGCCAAACCGTCGCGGAATCGAACGCAGAACTGGCCGAGCAGATGCGGGCTCTTATCAGGGACAAACTCAAGCAGGGCAAGAGCCCAGAAGAAATCATCACCTATTTCGTGAGCCGGTACGGTGAGTCCATCCTGGCGGCGCCGCCCAAACGAGGGTTGAGCCTCATCGTCTGGATCGGGCCGTTCGCCGTCCTTGTCCTGGCGGCGGCCATCGCCATCTCCACCCTCCGCCGCTGGACGCGCACGGCTCCGAGCGGCCCAGCCGACGCATTCCGACCATGATGGCGGATCTCGGATACTTCGCGGTCCTCGCCAGCCTCGTCACGAGCGCGTACGCGATCACGGCCGCGGTGGCCGGGGCCCGGCGCGCCCACGAGCCCCTCCTCATCGGAGCCCGGCGGGGAGTGATTGCGATCGCGTTCCTTCTGACGGTGGCGTCGGCGATCCTGGTGGGGAGCTTCATCGGGCGCGACTTCTCGGTCAGCTATGTCGCCGAGAACACCAACCTCTCCACCCCTCTGGCGTACCGGATCTCCGGTTTCTGGGGGAGTATGGACGGCTCACTCCTCCTGTGGGCCTGGATCCTCAGCCTCTATGGCGCGGCGGTCGTGCTGATCAATCGTGACCGGCACAAGCGCCTGATGCCCTACGTGATCGCGGTCCTCATGGGCGTGCTGGCCTTCTTTCTCCTTCTTCTCTCAAGCGTGTCGAACCCGTTTGACAGACTCCCCTTTCCCCCGGCGGACGGGCGGTACCTGAACCCGCTCCTCGAGGATCCGGGGATGTTCATCCATCCCCCCACGCTGTACCTGGGCTACGTGGGGATCACCGTCCCCTTCGCCTTCGCCGTGGCCGCGCTCATCACGGGGGAGCTGGGCGAGGAGTGGCTCAGAAGCATGCGCCGGTGGGCCATCATGAGCTGGTACTTCCTGGGCATGGGCCTGACGATCGGGGGGTGGTGGGCCTATCACGTCCTGGGGTGGGGCGGATACTGGGGGTGGGACCCTGTTGAGAACTCCGCGTTTATGCCCTGGCTCGTGATGACCGCCTACCTGCATTCGGTGATGGTGCAGGAGCGCCGCGGCATGCTGAGCGTCTGGAACCTTGGGCTGATCATCGTGGCGTTCGGCCTCTCGATCTTCGGAACATTCTTGACGCGCAGCGGGGTGGTGTCCTCCGTCCACTCTTTTGCCCGGTCCTCGATCGGCCCGGTTTTCGTGATCTTCCTCGCCGTCGCCATGACGGCGACTCTTGGCCTGCTGTTGGCGCGCATGGACCGGCTGCGCGAGCACAACTACCTGGAGTCCCTCCTTTCCAGGGAGGCCTCGTTCCTGTTCAACAACGTCGTGCTCACCGCCGCCGCTGCGACCGTATTCCTGGGCACGACCTTCCCTATGCTCTACGAGGCCGTCAAGGGCATCAAGATCTTCATCGGGCCGCCGTACTTCAACCAGGTCTTCGTGCCCATTGCCCTGTTGACGCTCCTGCTGATGGGCATCGGCACGCATATCCCATGGGTGCAGGAGTCCCCCGCCCGCCTCGGCCGGAGGCTCTACGCGGCGGGGATGCTGGCCGCGGCCGCAGGCGTGGTCCTGATCGTCTTCGGCATCCGCAAGCCTGCGGCCCTGAGCGGTTTCGTACTATCGGTCTTCGTTGTCGCCATCACGCTCAGTGAGTTCGGCCGCGGACTCGCGGCTCGGCGGCGCCTTGGCGAGGGGATGGCTGGAGGCGTTTTCTCCCTGCTTCGCGTGAACCCGCAGCGATACGGAGGCTACATCGTCCACGTCGGCGTGCTGTTGATGGTCGTGGGGATCACGGCCTCCTCCGCGTTTTCGCGTCAGGTCGAAACGGGCCTCGCTCCGGGGGGCCAGGTGCAGATCGGGCGGTACCGCCTGACCCTCAACGGGGTGATCCCCTATCGCGACAGCACCCGGGCCGGGATGGCTGCCCGGATCTCCGTGTCGAACGCCGGCCGCGACTTAGGCGAGCTCAGCCCGGCCCAAGTCATGCACCTGGCCTCCCAGCAGCCCGTGACTTTGATAGGTCTCAGATCGACGCCTCGGGACGACCTGTATGTCATCTTCAGCGGTGTGATCGAAGGGGAGGCACGCCTGCGGATCCTGCTGAATCCCCTCGTGTTCTGGATCTGGGTGGGGGCTGGCGTGATCACCGCGGGCACCCTTGTCGCAGTGCTTCCGGGGCGGCGGCGGCTGGCTCCCGGCCGGGCATAACCTAGAGGAGAAAGCTCATCGTCCCTTCGCATCGAGAGTTGAAGGGGCGCCGGAGGAAACAGGTCGTCTACCTCGCGGGCTTCGGCGTCATCCTCTTTGCGGGCCTGGCGCTGCTCAACACGGTCCTCCAAACCCCTCCCCGGTCGGGGGCGGTCGATCTGGCCGGCACGCAGGTGCAAGTCACGATCCGCATGGCCCCCGACCCGCCAAGGACCGGCCCAATTCCGGTCGAGGTAGTGCTTACCGACAACCGGCAGCGCTCTGTCCCCGTTGACGGGGTGACCCTCCGGTATGGGGCAGAGAGGCAGAGGCCGGACCTGGCAAGGACGAGTCCCGTCGCACCTGGAGTCTATCGGACCGAAATCAAGTTCCTGAACGTTGGCCCTGCCTGGCTTGAAGTGATCATCCGTCGCGGGACTTCAACGGGCCGGCTGACCTTCCCGGTCGACGTGCGCCCTAACATCTGAACGCTCTTTATGCCTCGGTCAAAATCAGGCTCTCGCATGGCGCTCAGCCCTCGCCGCCCTCACGCCATGCGGCATCTGCTGGTCCTGGCGCTCGGATGGACCTCGATCCTCGGCGGGTTCGCGGTGCTTGCTGCTCACGGTACGGGCATCGCCCTGACCGAGCATCTCTGGAACGTCGTGGCCCAGGGCATGCTGTTGGCCGGCGCGGCCATCGTGCTGACCGCCGCCTGGGGGAGGCCGAAGAAGTCGCGTCGTTGACCCATCCGCCCGGAAAACACTAGACTTTGTAGCGAAGACGGCCCATCGGCAGCGGGCCTAGGTCAGGAGGCAGGCGCAAGTGGACCAAGCCGATTACCGTAAAGAGGCAGTCCGTGCGCTGTGGGGCGTCGTGGTCGTGTCCGTCGTGGCCTCTCTTGCCCTTGGCGTGGCCGCCGTGCTTGGCGCAAAGGCCTTCCGGGGAGCCTTGACGGCGCTGGGCCACATGTGCCTCCGTGTGTGGCGCGTCCTGCCGGATGTGGTTCAGGGCTTGGCGGTCGTTGTAATGCTGGCGGGTCTGGCCGCCGCCGTCTTCTGGCTCGCCGCCGCGCTGAGCAAATGGTGGGAGACGTGGCGGTATGTCCGGTCCCTCAGGCGTCACGCTGTGGGCTTGCCCTTAGAGCTCCTCCCTGTCCTCCACACGCTGGGGTTGATGGATCACGTCGTCGCCGTCGGCGACGTCCGGCCATACGCGCTCACCGCGGGCCTCTTTGCGCCAAAGATCATCATTTCCACCGGGCTGATCGAGCGCCTCGATGAAGGCGAGCTCGAAGCCGTCCTCCTCCATGAGGCGAGCCATGCTGTGCACAGGGACCCCCTGGCTCTGCTTGTGTCCAGGGCGCTGGCCGCCGGGTTCTTCTATCTTCCCGTTGCGAAGGCTCTGGCCGTGCGACAGCAGGCCGCCCTGGAGCTTGCCGCCGACCAGTACGCCCTGGCGCGACTTGGCGATTCGGTCAGCCTCTCCTCTGCCATGCTCAAGCTCCTCAACCCGGCGCCCGCTGTCACGCCGGCCAGCGCTTTCACGAGCGTGACAGATGTCCGGCTCTCACTGCTGCTGGGGCGAGGCGTGGACCTGCCCGGAGCGTCCCCTCGGGCGCTCCTCGAGAGCTGGGTGGCAGTGGCGGTTGTCCTGGGACCGGCGGCCGGGCTCTACGGGCTCGTCTGGGCGTTGAATGTCTTCCCCATTTTGACGGTTTGTCCGGTTTAGAAGCCCGGGCTTTCCACAGGTTGTCCTACAGGGCAGGTTTACACTACAATCTGTAAGGAAAAGCACGCGCGGGGTGAGGAAGGATGGCCACGGAGCTAAAGGGCCTGGATCGTCGCGGCTTCCTGAAACTCGTCACGTCCCTGCCGCTTGTCGCCGCCGCCGCTGCCTTCTTATCGCCTCTCCTGAGGATGCTCAAACCCAACATGAAGCCATTTGAGGTGCTGTATCGTCCTACCGTGCGCGACATCCCTCGAGGGGAGACGACCGTCGCCGCGGCGCTGTCCGAGGTCCAGAGGTCGTGGGACTTCAAGTATTTCGTATTCACTCAGAAGTACCCGCAGTACACGCCGGAAGGGCTGCGCTCGGCGAACGTGCCTGCAGTGGTGGTCCGCCTGCCCGGGAAAGTCAGGCTCCCTTGGGACTGGGCCCGCGCCATTAACAAACCCGAGTTTGTT
Organism: bacterium; assembly: GCA_050695215.1. GTDB lineage: Bacteria > Sysuimicrobiota > Sysuimicrobiia > Sysuimicrobiales > Humicultoraceae > JACQGZ01. Next base: position 14,512 of record JBOGSD010000013.1, on the reverse strand, counting down.
GGACGAGAGAGCAATCTCATTGTCTTCTCCCGCATCTGCCCCCACTTGGGGTGCATCTATAACTATGTCTCGAACCACGCAGAGGTTACGGCTGGCTATGGCGGCTACAGGCCGCCCAAGGAGCGCCAGCACGCCCTGATGGCGTGCCCCTGCCACCTCTCCATCTTCGATCCAGCAGACCCCGAGCAGCCGGGCCGCGTTCTTTCCGGCCCTGCGCCGCGCCCGCCGCGGACGTTCCTGTACGAGATCCGCGGCGAGCAGATCGTGGTCACCGACGTCGAGTCGGGGGGCATCGCTTGAGGGCACGCATCCTGATCGCGTCCCTGGCGGTCTTCCTCTTGCTGGGGGCTGTCGTCGTCTACAGGCGCGAATCGAGTTCCTCCGGGGTGGCGGCGCCCGTGTCTGTTTCGCCGGGGCGCCCGCAAATCGGCCTTGCAGTCGATCCGCGCAATGGCGATCTGCTCAAGGCCGCCTCGGCCCAGCTGTTCCGCAGTAAAGACGGCGGGCGTCGCTGGGTGCCGCTTCCCCTTCCCGCCCGCTTTGCGTCCACCGGCGTCAGCCAGGTCGTGGTCAATCCAGAGAAGCCTGACGTAATATACGCGGCCGGCCCCGGTGCAGGGGTCCTCATGAGCCGGGACAGCGGCGCCACGTGGCAGCAGATCAACACCGGGCTCTCCTCCACGGACGTCGAGGCCTTGGCCATCCACGCCTCCCGGCGCGCAACCCTTTTTGTCTCCCTGCGCGGAAAGGGGATGTACCGGACGGAGGATAGCGGCCAGCGATGGCAGCGCATGGATGGCGGCCCCGCCGCACAGCCGGTCCTGGCGCTCGCGCACTCGCCCCTCGAGGGCAGCATGAATACCGGCTGGCTCTATGCCGGGACCAAAGAGGGCCCCTACATCAGCATGGATTGTTTCTGAGGGTGGCGCCAGGTGGGCCGGTGGCCCACCCCCAGTGAGGCTGCCGCCGTACTTGTCGATCTCCGCAACCCGCGCCTGGTCTTTGCCGCAGGCCCTGCCGGGCTCTTTCGTTCCCCGGACGCAGGACGGACCTGGCGCCCAGTGACTCTTCCCTCAGGGGCGGGAAGCCTGGCGGCGCTCGCACAACACCCCCGCCTTCCGCAGCGCCTCTTCGCCATTGCCGCCGACGGAACGCTCCTGGCGAGTCGGGGCGGCGGCATAAGCTGGCGGAAGGTGACGCAGTAGAGAACCTTGGCGCAGCGGGTTCTGTGAGAATCGGACCACACGGGCTCGGCTTCGGTTCGCTGTTCTTGCTAATACTGGTGATCCTCGCCCTGACCTCCTGTACGCGTCTCGGTCCAGAGACGACATCGGGAAGACTTCCTCCGCTCGATCCTGCGGAGGTCGCTGAGGGGCGAGCGGTATATCTGAAGTCCTGCGCGAGCTGTCACGGACCGCGCGCGGAAGGGGCCACGGACTGGACCAAACCGGACGCTCGCGGCAATCTCCCGCCGCCGCCGCACGATGACACCGGGCATACGTGGCGGCACGGCGACAAGGAGTTGTCCCAAATCATCCGGAATGGCTGGCGGGATCCGTTCAACAAGACGCCGGAGCTTACGATGCCGCCCTTCAAAGACAAACTTAGCGATGAAGAGATCGGCGCCGTGATCGCCTACTTCAAGAGCCTCTGGTCGCAAGAGCACCGCCGATGGCAACTGGGAGAGAGCAGGCGCGAGCAGACCGGCTCCCCGGGGGAGAAACAGCCATGACCCCGCAAAAGGCCAGGGTGAAGCGCTCGCCCCCGCAGCATCGGCGCGGACGCCGCAGGTCCAGGACCTCGATCGCCTGGTGGGCGGGCGGGGCGATCGTGCTCGCTCTCCTCGTCGCAGGCATCTGGCTGGCATCGCGCGGCGAGCAGCAATCGACGGACACACGGTTGCCGGGTCCGGCCGGCGGACGGGAGGTCTCGCAGGAGGTCAATACCCTGGTCGGGAGGCAGGCACCCTCATTCGCACTTTCCACCGCCGACGGTGAGAAACATACCGTCCCTCGGGGGAAGGGCCGCCCCACCGTGATCATTTTCCACATGGGGGTCGGCTGACAGCTCTGTCTCGAGCAGCTCGTGGAGCTGCAGCGGTCAAGGGAAAGGGAAGTCCTCAGTGAGCGCGCAGACGTTTATGTGGTGAACAGGGACACGCCGGAGGAATCCCGCAGACTCCTCCGGATCACCGGGATCTCGTTTCCGGTACTGTTAGACGGTGATCTCGCGGTGGCGGAGCGCTACGATATGCTGCCGAAACGGGGGCAACCCATGGGGGGCATGAGGGGAGTTGCCCAAATGGGTTTTGTCGTGGTGGACCCTCAGGGCGCGATCCGTGTCCAGCGGGTCGATATCTTGTTCGGCCAGCATGCCGCTCAGCTCTTGCAAATCGTCAGGATGCTCAGTCGGACGCCATCGAGCTGATCTGGTCCTTCTTGGCCTTCCGGATCGCCATGAGCGTGCTGCTTGAAAGGACCACCGCCAGCACGATCGCCAGGAAGGGCACGACCGGCGAGTAGTTCCCCGGCAATCCCGTCACTATCACTTCGACGACCTCACCACTGCGCAGCTCGTCTCGGGCCAGGCGAAGGAATCGCTGCCCTTTGACCATGCCGGAAGGCTTGGCCTCTAGGACATTGCTGGCGAGCCGTTCACCCTGGTCGGGCGCGAAGACATCCATGCTTCCGGTGTCCTCGTCCAACGCCCACCTCAACCGCGCTTTCGTGCCCCAATAACGGACTTGGTATGCATACGCGATCTCGTGCTCTCCGGGCTGCAAGGGGGCTCGGTCGATGAGGCGTCCTTTCTCGAGGGACGCCGACCCGAGACCGCGCAGCACTTCGACCGCTTCGGCGCCTTGGGGCAACGCCAGGGTCAACGTGAACCCCTCTTGCGGCGAACGTTGACCGATGTATGTGCGAGGCCATGGGTTTGCAATGGCCACGACCTCTCGCACGGAAATGACGCCGGCCCCGAAACGATCGATCAAGACAATGCGAAAGGGAAAGACGAGCGGCGGCCGGAGGGTTGTGGGTTCGTACACGACGACGTTGATCCGCGCCGGGGGACCGGGTTTCAGCCGGAACGGCTCACTGGCGTACTCCACCTCGCCATGGCGAGCGACCACGACGTAGGTGCCGTCGCTTTCGGGTATCCTCGCGGTGAATTCCCCGTTGGCGTTTGTCCGGACTGACGCGATCACGACGCCTTCCCTGCTCATCCGGACGACTTGAACGAACCGTCCGGGAAGCGGCCGCCGGTCAAATGTGCCGTTGAGGACATGGCCACGGATCGTCACAATCGGCTCGGCCCGAGCCGGACTGGTCAGAAAGATTAACAGCCCAATGAGCGTCAGCTTCCTGAGCACTTCGCCATCCCTTCCACCAATGTTCAGGGTACGATTCTCAGTCCTCCACCTCAACAGAAGATGCAGCGCCGGCGGGCGGGAGTCCCCCTCGCCTCCGGGGAAATATATGACACACTTCTTGTCGTAGTGTGCGCTGGCTGCGAAAGCGATGAAAGAAGCCGGAACGATTCTCGTCACGGGGAGCAGCGGCTACCTCGGCTACGCGGTAGCCAAGCGGTTCAGCGAGACGTTCTCCGTCGTGGGATTCGACCGGCGGGCCCCGTCCCATCCGCCGCCCACGGCGGAGTGTCTGTATACGGATCTGACCTCTGAACCCAGCCTGCGGCGGGCCCTACAGGCGGTCCGCGACATCCACGGCGACCGTCTCGCCTCGGTCGTCCACCTGGCGGCGTACTACGATTTCTCCGGCGCCCCCAGCCCGCTCTACGACAAGGTCACCGTCCGTGGCACGCAGCGGCTGCTCCGTCTACTGCGCGAGATGTTCCGCGTGGAGCAGTTCATCTTCGCCAGCACGATGCTGGTGCACGCGCCCACCAGCCCGGGGCGCCCGATCACTGAAGACTGGCCGCTGCGCCCGGCTTGGCCCTACCCGGAGTCGAAGGTGCGCACGGAGCAGGTGATCCGGACGGAGCGTGGCGACATTCCCGCGGTGATCCTGCGACTCGCCGGAGTGTACGATGACCTGGGTCACACCGCGCCGCTGCCCCGCCAGATTCAGCGAATCTTCGAGCGGGACCTCACCGCCTACGCCTTCCCGGGGAATCTCTCCCACGGACAAGCGCTGATCCATCTGCAGGATGTGGTCGACCTCTACGTCCGGCTCGTGGAACGCCGTGGGGACCTGCCGTCCGAGCTGGTTCTCCTGGCCGGCGAGCCCGAGACGGTGGGGTACGGAGAGATGCAGGTCCTCCTGGGAGGTCTCATCCACGGCGAGGAGTGGAAAACCCGGCAGATCCCCAAGTCTCCGGCGAAACTGGGCGCGTGGCTTCAGGATACGCTTCCGCTGGGGCGGAAGCCGTTCATCAAGCCCTGGATGATTGAGCTGGCAGACGACCACTTCGAACTGGATATTGCGCGGGCCCGGGCGCTTCTTTCATGGGCGCCGAAGCGGCGCCTGCGCGAGACACTGCCGATGATCGTCGCCGCGCTGAAGGCCGACCCCTGGGCCTGGTACCGGGAGAACGGACTGGAGACGCCGGCGTGGCTGGCGGAGGTCGAGCCGGCGCCTCCGGATGTGGAGCTGGACGCCCGCCGGTTGGATGAGGTGAACGACATGCTGCGCGGCGGCATGCCCGTCCATGATGAGACGATGATGAGGCCATGAAGGGAGATCACAAAGACTCCCATAGGGTTTCTTCAGACCACCATGGCGCCCACGGCGCGGCGCCGCAGCCGTCCTCGGAGGCCGGCGGCGACGCCGGGCACGAGATGGCCCATGAAGCGCCCACCGGCTCTGTGCAGCCGAAGCTAGAACACCTTCAGGAGATGCGCGCGCTTCAGGCGCTCCTGGAACGGGAGCGCCGGCGCGAGTTCGCGGAGCAACGCCGCCACGATGCCGAGGCCCAGGGCTTCATGGACACCGATCCCCGTGGGCACATCGAAATGATGAAGTCCATGCAGGAACGGCAGGCGCTGGTGCGCGAGCTGCCTGAGGCGCTGCTGGCGCACGAGGCGGCCCTCCTCCAGGAGATCGAGCCGGCGTCCAGCGCGCAAGCGGACGCGAAGGCGAAGGAACTCGACATGGGCGTGCTGATGGCCCGGCACCTGTTGATGGAACGCTGGGCCCAAATCGCGGTCTTGCCGCTGGGCGCCTGGCTCGTCGCCAGTCCCTTGGCTTTCGGCTACCGTGCCGGCGCACTGGTCTGGAGCGACATCATCAGTGGGCTACTGGTCATCTCCTTCGGCGCGCTGAGCGTGGGACGCCGCCCCTGGGCGCCCTGGGCGAACGCGGTCGTTGGGCTGTGGCTGATGTTCGCGCCCCTGGCCTTTTGGTCGCCCGACGCGGTGGCCTACGCCAACGACACCCTGGTCGGCATGCTGGTCATCGCCTTCGCCGTGATCATCCCCATGCGCACAGAGATGCCGGGGCCCGACATCCCGCCGGGCTGGACCTACAGCCCCTCCACCTGGCCGCAGCGCGGCCCGATCATCGCACTGGCCTTTCTCAGCTTCTTCATGTCGCGCTACATGGCGGCCTTTCAGCTAGGGCACATCCCGACGGCCTGGGACCCGATCTTCGGTAAGGGGACCGAGCTGGTCCTGACCTCCGACGTGTCGCGCGCCTTCCCGATCTCCGATGCCGGGCTCGGCGCCTACACCTACCTGATCGAGATCCTCTCGGGGCTGATGGGCGACTCGCGGCGGTGGCGGACGATGCCGTGGATGGTGGCCATGTTCGGCTTCGCCGTGATCCCGCTGGGGATCACCAGCGTCATCCTGATCATGCTCCAGCCGGTGGCCGTGGGGGCCTGGTGCACGCTCTGCCTGACGTCGGCGCTCTTGATGCTGATCATGGTGACGCTGTCGCTCGACGAGATTGTCGCGATGGTGCAGTTCCTGGTTATCGGGCGGCGTGCGGGACTGTCCGCCTGGCGGCTGTTCTGGATCGGCGGGAGCCTCCCTCGCCCGGTGGAGGAGATCGGGGTGGAACGACGACGCCGGAACCCTTGGGCGGAGATGTTCTGGGGGGCCAACGTCCCGTGGCCGCTGCTGGCCGGCGCGGCCCTGGGTGCCTGGCTCTTCGCCTCACGGGCGGTCTTCGGGACGACCGGCGCCGCCGCGGACGCAGAGAGCATCCTCGGGGCGCTGATCGTCACCGTCGTCTTCATCGCCTTCGCCGAGGTGGGGCGCGTGACCAGATTCCTCAACATCTTGCTGGCCCTGGCGATTCCCGTCGCGCTCTGGGTCCTGCCAGGCGCCTCTCTCGCCGCCCGCGTGAACGCCCTCGTCGCCGGCGCCCTCCTGATCGTGCTGAGCATTCCGCGCGGTCCCATCCGGAACCGTTACGGCGGCTGGGACCCCTTCATCGTCTGACGCGGTTTTCGCAGGAGAGAACCGCCCCGTGCCTGGGACGCCGCAGCACCATCCAACGGTCGCCTACTTCTCAATGGAGGTTGGCCTCCTCGCTGCCATGCCCACGTACGCTGGCGGCCTGGGTGTGCTGGCCGCCGATACGCTGCGGGCCGCGGCCGATCTCGGGTGCCCCATGGTGGGAATCACGTTGTTGCACCGGCAAGGGTATTTCCGCCAGCGTCTCGATGAACATGGGAACCAGTCCGAGAGCCCGGTGGTATGGTCGCCGGAGGAGTTCCTGGACCCCGTGGCGGCCCGCGTCTCGGTGCAGATTGAAGGGCGCTCCGTGCAGGTCGGCGCGTGGCGTTGCCGTCTCCGCGGCCTCTCTGGAGACGTGACCGTCTACTTCCTTGACACCGACCTGTCAGAGAACGTGCCCGAGGATCGGGGTCTGACGGACCACCTCTACGGGGGCGACGAGCGCTATCGTCTCCGGCAGGAGGCCATCTTGGGGTTTGGCGGCGTGGCACTCCTGCGTGCCCTGGGCGACCCGCCGCTGGGCGTGGACTCCTACCACATGAACGAAGGTCATGCTGCCCTGCTCGCTCTGGCACTGCTGGAGGAGCGGATCGGGGAGCGAGGGCTTCTTATCGCCACCGAAGCGGACAAAGAGGCCGTCCGGGGTCAATGCGTCTTCACCACGCACACTCCGATGCCGGCCGGTCACGATCAATTTCCACTCGCTCTGGCCCGTGAGGTGCTCGGCGAGGACCGGATCGGGTTCTTGGAGGCACATGGGTGTTTTCCGCAGGGTGTCCTGAATATGACCTATCTGGCCCTGTACTTCTCGCGGTACATCAACGGTGTGGCCATGCGGCACGGGGAAATCTCGCGAACGATGTTTCCGGGCTATCCGATCAGCTCCATCACGAACGGCGTGCACGCCGCCACCTGGACGGCGCCGCCGTTCCAGCGGATCTTCGACCGTCACCTTCCGGAATGGCGCCGGGACAACCTCTACCTGCGCTATGCGACCGGCATTCCCAGGGATGAGATAAAGCAGGCCCATGCGCAGGCCAAAGCGGAGTTGTTCGAAGCCGTGGAGGAGCGGACGCGCCTACGCCTCGACCCGGAGGTGCTGACCATCGGGTTCGCCCGTCGCGCCACCGCATACAAACGGGCGGATCTCTTCCTCTCTGACATTAACCGGCTGCGGCGGATTGTCTGGCGCGCGGGGCCGCTTCAGGTCATCTTTGCAGGGAAGGCACATCCCCGGGATGAGGGTGGGAAGGCCATTATCCGGAGGATTTTCCAGGCCGCCAACGAGCTGCGGGAGACTTTGGCTGTAGTCTACCTGGAGGAGTACGACCTGGCGCTGGCCCGTCAGTTATGCGCCGGCGTCGATCTCTGGCTGAATACCCCGCAAAAACCGCAGGAGGCCTCAGGCACCAGCGGCATGAAAGCCGCGCTCAACGGAGTCCCCAGCCTGAGCATCCTGGACGGCTGGTGGATCGAGGGGCATATCGAGGGAGTGACCGGATGGTCAATCGGGGACGGCCCGCAATCGGAAGGCGATCCCTCCAGCGAGGTGGCCTCTCTTCTCGACAAGCTCGAGCATGTGATCGTTCCCATGTTCTACGATCGACCGGAGGAGTATGGGCGGGTCATGCGGTCGGCAATTGCCCTAAACGGTTCCTTCTTCAACGCCCAACGCATGCTCGAACAGTACATACACAACGCCTACGCTGTGAGCGATGGGGGGAGAAGGCAACAGGACGGAGGTGTGCGTAATGGGAAGGTTCACCGTAGCGCAACCTGAGGCAGTCGCGCCGACCTTAGCCCCTGCCCGCTCAGTGCAGTAGCCCTAACTCTTCCAGCCGGATGCGCATGGCGGCCTGAGAGACCTCGAAGTCCCCGGCCAGATCGGCGACCATCCGGCGCACCGTCTTGTCCCGCTCCCACGCGCCGGCAGGACGGTCGGTGCCCTGCTGGAGGCTGATGAAGCGGGTGCGCACCTCGGCGGCGGGCATCAGCAGCTCGGCCGCGAACGCGCGCGCGGCGTCTTCGGCGCGTCGGCGGTCCGGTTCCCGCAGCGGGGACGGATCCCCGGGCGCATCGCTCGCGACGAGCGCGAGGTGCCCGAGCACCGCGTGGCCAAGTTCCTCCGCCAGCACCCACCGTCGCTCCGCTTCGGAGCGGAAGGCGTACTCCCGATTGACCAGGAGGGTTACCTCGCGATTCCTCCGGGCGATGCCGCCGCGCTCCCGGCGGGGGCGGGAGACCCACTCCACCGGATAGCCCAGCAGCCGGGCGGCCGCTTCGACGTCTACGGGAGGGGTCAGGGAGAAGGCCGCCAGGATGTCGCGGGCCGCTCGGATCGCTTCGGGTGCGGCGCCTCGCGCGCCCGGGCCGCGCGTGTCTCCTACTGCAACCCCGCGGGCGGGCCGTGGCGCATACGCCGCGGTCAGTTCCCGCACCGCGGTCATCTGCTCGCTGCTGAGCGAACGGCCGCCCGTCTCCAGTTGGATGAAGCCGCAGGCGCGGCAGGACCAGGCAATCGGGTCCTCACACGTAGACCCGAACTCCGGAATCATGTCGTCCGCGCAGACCGGGCACTAGCGCACCGCGCTCACCACAATGGTTGGGGTATTTAGAGGAAGAGTCCCTTCGGCGCACCGTCGGCCCGCCCCTGCCCTTGGGCGTGCGGCGGCTCCGGTAGCGTCAAGAGTTCTGTGTAATTTCGGGCCGCCAGAGAGGTCCCTGCCACTGGCTGTTCAGGTAGTGCATGACCGCATAGATGATGCGGTCACAGCTCGCTGGGTTGGTGAAGCAGGTCATCGGTCGGGTGCGCCGCCGCACCTCGCGGAAGGCACGCTCGATGGCGTTGGTGGTGCGGACGCGCCGCCAGTCGCATTCGGGGACGACGTAGAAGGCGAGGAGGGCCTCCCAGTCGCGCAGCACGCAGGCGACGGCCTCGGGAGAGCAGGCCTGGTGGGGGACGGTCGGGTAGACGAAGTCGAGCGCCAGGTGCAAGCCGCGGTGGCCGATGGCGGGCTGTTTCACAGCGCCGACGGCGGGAGCACATGGCGTCCTGTGCGGTAGCGCATGTGCGCGGGTCGTCTTTCGGGGGGAGCATTGCCGCGCAAGCCTGGCGGCCGCGTCTGGCTTTCGCAGCCGCCTGCGCGCTCTTCCTGGCCGGCTGCGCCCGCCCCGCAGCCGACACGGCAGGACCCGGCCTGCCTCCTCTCGAACCGCCCGAGGTCGCACGCGGCCGCGAGTTGTATGTCCGCTACTGCGCGAGCTGCCACGGGCCGCGGGCCGAGGGGGCACCGAACTGGACGCGGCCCGACGCCCGGGGAAACCTGCCACCCCCGCCCCACGATGACGCAGGGCACACGTGGCGGCACAGCGATCGGGAGCTGGCTGCAATCATCAGCAACGGATGGCGTGATCCGTTCAACAAGACCCCGGATCTGACGATGCCGCCGTTCAAGGACAAACTGACTGAGGCCGACATCCGCGCCCTCATCACCTACTTCAAGAGTCTCTGGTCTGATGAGCACCGGCGCTGGCAGTACGAGGAATCCCGGCGGGAGACAGAGCCCTCGCCCGATCGGAGGAGTCCATGAGCCGGAAGAATCGACGGTCGGAAGCCCGCCTCCGGCAGAGGCAGCAACGGTCACGGCGCGGCTTCAGCGGCGCGCGGCGGTGGTGGATCGCGGCCGGGATCGCGGTCATTGTTGTGGCCGGCGTCTGGCTGCTGTCCCGTGATCAGTCACCGCCAGGATCAGAATCGCGCTTGCCTGGCCCGGTAGGGGGGCGCGACGTCTCCCAGGATGTGAAAACCCTGGTGGGGCAGCGGGCGCCCTCTTTCAGCCTCTCCACAGCCGATGGCCAGTCGCATATGGTCACCCCCGGCCGGGGCAGGCCGACGGTTCTCATTTTCCATATGGGAGTCGGCTGACAGCTCTGCCTTGAGCAGCTCGTGAAGCTGCAGCGGTCGGCAGAATCCCTCAGGCAAAGCGCGGACGTCTACGTGATCAACAGAAGACACGCCCGACGAGTCACGCAGGCTCCTGCAGATCACAGGGGTCACCTTTCCGGTGCTCCTCGATGGCGGTCTGTCCGTGGCCAGACAATACGACATGCTCCCAAAGGCGGGGCAACCCATGGGCGGAATGCGGGGTGTCGCCCAGATGGGCTTCGTCGTGGTCGATCCGCAGGACGTCATCCGGGTCCAGCGCGTGGATCTCCTGTTCGGTGACCATGCCTCTCAAATTTTGGAGATAGTGCGGATCGTCAGCCGATCGCCTGGGAGCTGATTGCCGCGCGCCTTCGATCCCCGCACGGACACCACCAGCACCGCCGCCAGCATCAAGGCCAACAGACCGGCCAGCCAGCGGGCGACAGGCGCATAATTCCCGGGCAGCCCCGTCAACTCGACCTCAATCTCATCTCCCTCGGCAAGATTGTCCTGAGCCAGTCGCAGGAACCGCTGCCCCCGCACCGCGCCCGACGGCTTCGTTTCCAAGGTCGCGCTGCGGAGCCGCTCTCCGAGATCGGGGGCGAAGACATCCATACTTCCTGTGCTCTCGGCGAGTGACCAGCGAAGCGCAGCCTTGCTTCCCCAGTACCGGACCTGGTACTTGAATGCGACGTCGCGCACGCCGGGCACCAGCGGCGATGCATCCAAAAGACGCCCCGGCTCGACGATCGGCGCCGGGATGCCAGCGAGCACGGTCACGCCCTCTGCTCCCCGCGGCAGATCGACGCTCAATGCTACTCTCCGGCCAGGAACGTCCTCGCGTCCGATGTATGTGCGTAACGAAGGGTTAACGACGCCCACCACCTCCCTCACCGAAATGACACCGATGCCCAACCGGTCTATCAGAACGATGCGATAGCTATAGGAGATCTCGGGTCTGTCGGTCGTCGGCTCGTAAACGCTTATGTCCTCGGAGGCTCCGGTATTGGACGTCGGTTGCAATGTCTTGCTGGCGTACTGGATTCCGCGGTACCGGGCGACCACCAGGGACACGCTCTCCGTGCCCGGAACGTTGAATACGAATCTCCCGCGATGGTCCGTCTTCGTTGAAGCGAGCGGGGTTGCACTGTCCTCGCTCATCCGCAAGAGCTGTACCGTCTGCCCGGCGACCGGGCTGTTGTTGAGGGTGCCATTGATGACGCGGCCCCGTATCATTTCCCCGGCCCCGAGACGCGGCGGACTGATGAGCACCGCTCCTGCGAGGGCGATGGTCATGCCTCCTTGAACGCAAAGACGAATGCGATTCCAGGAAGGGCGGTTCTGCACAGGGCAACTCCTCGTCAAACGTAGGAAGGTATTAGACATACTCAGCGACAAGCCTACCCGGTAGCCCGTACAGCTCTGATGAGGCGAAAGAACATGTCACCGGGCATCCCCAGGCGGCGAGGGCGTCCGGCATCCGAGGGCATCCGGGCGGGCCGGCGCGACCTCTCGCTGGAGGAACGGGCGGGGTACGTCCGGCGGATGTTTAGCGCCGTCGCGCCGCGGTACGACCTCACCAATACCGTCATCAGCGCGGGTCTGCACCGGGTCTGGAAGCGCGAGACCGTGGGCGCCCTCGGATTGCGGCCGGGGGAACGGGCGCTCGACCTTTGCTGCGGCACCGGGGACCTGGCCTATCTCATGGTGGGGGCCGTCGCCCCGGGCGGCCGGGTCGCCGGGGTGGACTTCGCCGAGCCGATGATCGCTCAGGCGCGGCGGCGGACCATCGGGGGCCGCGTGGCGTTTCTCGTCGCTGATGCGCTGGCGCTGCCTTTTTCCGCCTCCACCTTCGACGCCGCCGCGGTGGGCTTCGGGCTGCGGAACGTCGCCGACCCGGGGCAGGCCGTCGCCGAGATCCGGCGGGTGCTGCGCCCGGGCTGCCGTCTGGCCCTGCTGGAGTTCGCCCGCGTGGCCAACCCGGTGGTCCGGGTCCTGTACGACCTCTACTCCTTCACCGGGCTGGCGGCGCTGGGCCGCCTCGTCTCCGGCCACCCCGACGCCTATACCTACCTGCCGGTTTCCGTTCGTCACTGGCTGGATCAGCGCGGCGTTGTGCGACTGCTGGAAGACCGCGGATTCACCAACGTCACCTACCGCAACCTGGCGGGGGGGATCGTGGCCGTCTACAGTGCCAGAACTCCCTGACGTCGAGACGCTGGCGCGCCGCCTGCGCCGGAGCCTGGTGGGGCGGCGGATCCGGAGGGCCCGGGTGCTGAACCCCGGGACGGTCCGCTCACCGTCGCCCGCCCGGTTCGTGCGCCGCCTGCGCGGACGACGGGTCGTGGCGGTCGGCCGGCGCGGCAAGTACCTGCTGATCACCCTGGAAGGCGGCCTGGGGATCGATCCACTCTCTGGCTGAGGTGATCTCCAGGTCCCCGGTCATGCGCAGGTGCACCAGGAGCATCGCGGCCGGCGCGAAACAGAAGCCCCGGTCAGTCATCAGAACAAAGTGCTTTGACAGACAGACCGGTACGCCGCGCGAGGCGACCGATACGCGTCGGATCTGCGTGTGGTCATTTCGCGATCCCTCCAAGTGGAGTTCGTCTCCCTCCGTGCCGGGGCCGCCGCACGCCCTGAAGCATGAAATTGAGACCGGATTCGAAGCACGCGTCTGGATCGCAGTCAGCCAGCACGGCGACGGCAGTCTCCGCGAGGTCGGGCGGAGTGTCAAGCGGCAAGGCTTGCGCAAGGCATGCGAGACGCTCGCGCTGGGACCGCGCCCTACGCCTCTCTTGAATCCCCGGCACCCCGAGGCAGGTGAGCTCGGCGAGTCCGTATCCAAGACTATAGGACATTACAGCTCTTAGAATCTCGGCAGCTAACCCATCGTCAAATCCTGCCCCGCGCAGGACACCGAGGTATACATGGGTGACGGCGAGGGCTGACCGTGATAGGAGATTGCGGCGATACAGCAGCAAAGCGGCGTGAGGGTGCGTATGGAAGAGCCCGCGGAGAGACCGGGCGAAGTTCCGCAACTGAGCGCTCCAGTGAGAGTCACCGGAAGGCTTGGGGATGTCAGCCCACAGGCGCTCGCCCACGCCGTCTAGGAGCGTGTCCTTGCTCGGCACATGGTGATAGAGCGACATCGCCTCGATCCCCAGCTCGGTGCCCAGGCGGCGCATGCTCAGGGCGTCCAGGCCCTCTCGGTCGATGAATTTCAATGCCGCAGCCACGAGCCTGGCTCGGGTCAGCGCTGCGCGTGGCCTTCTCTCTCGGGCTAGCACTGTTTTCGGCGCTCCGTGGCGCCCGGCTCTTCCTTGAGCTGTCACCTGGCCTCGCTCCTCTCTAATTGCCAACCCCCCTTGACAGTTTACACCGTAAGGGCTAGCCTGACAACGTGAGCCTTACAGCGTAAGCCCAATCGGCTCAAGCGTCTCCGAGGTTCAGAAGACAAATGCGTGGAGGGTTCGATGCCATGGCTGAACACTTGGCCGTCGAGGTCCGCGACCTCGTCAAGGCCTACCCCCGACCCGGCGGGGGCTCGCTGCGGGCGGTCGACGGCGTTTCGTTCGCAGTGGGGGCGGGCGAGTTCTTCGGGGTCCTCGGGCCAAACGGCGCGGGCAAAACCACCACGCTCGAGATCATCGAGGGCATCCGCCAGCCGACGTCAGGCGAGGTGCGCGTGCTCGGCGTCGACCCTCGACGCGAGCTGGACCGGGTCAAGCGGATGATCGGCGTGCAGCTCCAGGCCACCTCGTACTTCAGCCTGCTGACGCTCCAGGAGCTGCTCGACCTATTCGGATCGTTCTACGCCAAGCGCCGCTCGCCGACCGAGCTTCTCGCCACGCTCGGCCTATTCGAACAGCGCAAGGCGTACGTGCGCCAGCTCTCGGGCGGCCAGCAGCGCCGCTTCTCAGTGGCGGCCGCCCTGGTGAACGACCCAGACGTGCTGTTCCTCGACGAGCCGACCACCGGGCTCGACCCCCAGATGCGCCACAGCCTATGGGACCTGCTCCGGCACCTCAACCGCAAGGAGGGCAAGACCATCGTGATGACCACGCACTACATCGAGGAGGCGGAGTTGCTGGCCGATCGGGTCGCGATCGTCGACCATGGGCGGATCGTGGCGCGCGTTGTGCCGGGCGCACACATCGAGCGCCACG
>JBOGSD010000012.1:0-4474 GCA_050695215.1 bacterium | reverse complement strand
GTCTAGTATCTTCCACGGTCAGGCACCCCACGCATTGTGGTCGGGGGGCCCGAACTGCGGCCTTCCAAGGTCACGGGGCATTTCCTGCGCTAAATTAGGCGCACCTGAAGGACTTTTCCCATGAAGCGGAGAAATTGTGGTGTCTAGTGGGGAAGTGTGGGGATGTTCCGCGGTGAGTACCATTACACCCTTGATGACAAAGGGCGGGTGGTGCTGCCTCCCAGGTTCCGGAAGGAGCTGGGCGAGGCGGTCATCGTCACCCGCGGGATGGACGAGTGCGTCTGGGTCTATCCGCTCCAGGGGTGGGAGGCCGTCGAGACCAAGCTCCGCAGTCTGCCGGTGAGCCGCCGGGGGTTCCAGCGCTTTCTGCTGGCGCCGGCCCAAGAGGTGGAACTCGACCGGCAGGGGCGGATCACGCTGCCGGAGGCGCTGCGCGAGTACGCGGCGATCGGCCGGGACGTGGTGGTGGTGGGTCTCATGCAGCGCCTGGAGATCTGGAGCGAGGCCCGCTGGAAGCAGGCAATGGCCAAGGCCCAGCGTGAGGCGCCCAAGGTCGCGCAAGAGATCGACCTCAGCCTCTAGGGCCCGGAAGGCGGGGCGGTGGGGAGCCGCGCGAGAAGCGCCGGCGCCGCCGCCCGGGGAGAGGACGGGCCATGTCCCCGTCCTGCTCCAAGAGGTGCTGGCGTACCTGGCCCCGCGGCCGGGGGGCGTCTATGTGGACGCCACGGTGGGGGCCGGGGGGCATGCCGAGGCCATCCTGGAACGCGCCGCGCCGGGAGGCCGGCTGATCGGGATGGACCGGGACCACCAGGCGCTGGCCGTGGCGGCGGACCGGCTGGCGCGGTTCGGACCGGCGGTGGCGCTGGTGCACGGCAACTTCACCGCCCTGCGCGAGATGCTGACGGCGCGGGGGGTGGGGGCGGTGGACGGGATCGTGATGGACCTGGGGATCTCGTCCCTGCAGTTGGGCGATCCGGAGCGGGGGTTCTCGTTCCAGGTCGACGGGCCGCTGGACATGCGGATGGATCGGAGCCAGCCGGAGACCGCGGCAGACCTGATCAACCGGCTGAGCGAGGAGCAGATACGGCAGATGCTGCGCGACTATGGCCAGGAGCGGTGGGCGGGGCGGATCGCCCGGAGGATCGTCCGGGCGCGTCCCCTCCAAACCACGGCCGACCTGGCCGATGCGGTGGCGGGGGCGGTGCCGCGGGGGCAGTGGCCGCGGCGGATTCACCCGGCCACGCGCACCTTTCAGGCGCTGCGCATCGCCGTCAATCGGGAGCTGGACGACCTCGAGCAGGCTTTGCCAACCGTGGTGGAGGGTCTTGGGATCGGAGGGCGACTCTGCGTTATCACCTTCCACTCCCTGGAAGACCACATCGTTAAACACACCTTCCTGTGCCTCTCCCGTGGGTACCCCTCCGGGCTGGGACCCTCCACCCGTATGACGCGCAGCACCGGCCGGCGGGAGCGCTGGCCGGGGGCGATGGACCGTGCCGGCGGCGCCGGCGCGCGCGTGCGCGTGCTGACGCGCCGCCCGCTGATACCGTCAGCAGAAGAAGTGGGTCGCAATCCCCGCGCGCGGAGCGCCAAGCTGCGCGCGATTGAACGGATCGCCACAACTTCATAAGTCCTGGTGAGGGCGGGTGCTCGGTCGACGTCCCAACATTCGCAGCATCTCATCGTCGCTCTGGATTGACCACCTCCGGCAGCCGGGCACCCGCCCATGATTGCCCTCGATCGCCGCACCCGGTCGTATCCCGTTGTCCTGCCGGACCGGCGGCTGCGGGACCGTCCCACCCCGCGTCGCCGGCTCCGGCGCCAGCCCCTGGCCGCGGCCATGGTGGTGGCGGCCCTGGTGATCGTGCCCGCGTTGCTGTACGTCGCGCAGCGTACTGAGGCGGCGAGGACGGGATATTCCATTCTGCGCCTGCAGCGTGAGCTCGCCGGCTTGGAAAGCGAGCACGCGCGGCTGGGCGCCGCCGTTTCGGTCCTGCGGGCGCCGCAGCGGATCGAGCGCATCGCCAGGACTGAGCTCGGCATGGTGCCGCCCCTCCAGCGCCAGCTCGCCGCCATCACCATGGCTCCGGCCCCTACCGCTCAGACGCCCGCCCCGCCGCCCAGGTCGCTGGCCCAGCGGATCGGGGCGTGGCTGGGGCTGTCTCCCACCCAGGCCCAGGCGCACGAGCCCGCCCGATGACGCGGCGCCCCTCCGGGCGGGCGCACTCCCAATTCTCCGGTTCGCATCCCCGACATCGTCCCGGCCCGGCCCATCTGCCTGAGCCGGGCGCCCGCGCGGCGGCCCGGCCCGCTCGCGCTTCGCCGCCGTCGCGTCCGGGACGGCGTACGGAGGGAGGCCGGCGGCCGCGGGACCGGCGCCCCGGGTGGCGGTTGGAGTTCCCGTGGGGGCAGCGGCGGGCGGACCGGACCGGCGGCCACGACCAGGTGACCGCGCGCCGGGCCGCGCACGCAGAGGTGGATTTGGGGCGAGTGGTGCGGCTGCGGACCACCATCGCCTACGTCGTGATCCTCGCCGGCCTGGCGGTGCTGCTGGGCCGGCTCATCTCCATCCAGGGGGCGCAGGCGGATCATCTGCGCGCCCTGGCGCTCAGCCAGCAGGTCGGCGCCGTCGTGCTGCCGTCGCACCGCGGCCGCATCTTTGACCGGCTGGGCCGGCCGCTGGCGACGAACCTGGAGACGCAGTCGGTGTACGCCGTTCCCCGCGCCATCTCCGACCGGGCCGCCTTCGCCCGGAAAGTCGCGCCCCTGCTGAAGATGGATCCCCGCCTGGTCGAGCGCCGGCTGGAGCCGCACCTCTACTTCGTCTGGCTCCAGCGCAAGGTGACGCCGGAGACGGTCGCGGCGCTGCGGGCGCTGGGGCTGGAGGGCAAACTGGGATTTCTCGCCGAGGACCGGCGCGCCTACCCCAACGGGTCGCTGGCCGCGCATCTGCTCGGCTTCGTCGGCATCGACAATCAGGGTCTGGCCGGCGTGGAGCTGGGCTACGACGAGATCCTCCAGGGGCGGGCCGGCAAGGCGGTGGGAGGGCGCGACGCGATCGGCCGGCTGCGCCCCGACACGCAGCGGCTGGCCACCGCGCCCGCCGACGGCGCTGACGTGGTGCTGACCGTTGACGAGGTCATCCAGCACCTCACCGAGCGCGCGCTGGCCGGAGCGCTGGAGCAGACCGGCGCGGTGCGCGGGATGGCCCTGGTGATGGATCCGCGCAGCGGCGAGATGCTGGCGATGGCCGCGGCGCCGGCCTTCGCGCCCGGATCGTTCGACCGCGTGGCCCCGGCGCGTTGGAGCAACCGCCCGATCAGCGACGTCTTCGAGCCGGGCTCGACCTTCAAGCTGGTGACGGCGGCGGCCGCGCTGGACTCCGGGCGCGTGCGGACCACGGACCGCTTCGGCTGTCCCGAGTACCTGCAGGTCGGCAGCCACCGCATTCGCGACGCCCACCGCACCTGCAAGACGACGCAGAACCTGGCGGACGTGCTGCGGCGTTCCTCCAACGTCGGCGCGGCGGAGGTGGCGCAGCGGCTGGGCAAGGAGGTGCTGTACCACTACATTCGCCGCTTCGGCTTCGGGGCTCCGACCGGCATCGATCTGCCGGGGGAGGCCGCCGGCATCGTCAACCCGCCGGCCGAGTGGCGGGGGCCCGGGCTGCAGACCATCGCCTTCGGGCAGGGGATTTCGGCGACCGCGCTGCAGATGCTCGCCGCCGCCTCGGCGCTGGCCAACGACGGCGTGATGGTGCAGCCCCACGTGATGCGGATGGTGCGCGACCGGGAGGGACGGCTGCTGCGCGCCGCCTCGCCGGAGCCGGGCCGGCGCGTGGTCTCGGCGGCGACGGCGGCCGCGCTGCTGCGCATGATGGTCCGGACGGTGGAGGACGGGACGGGGGCGGCGGCGGCGCTGCCGGGCTACGTCGTGGCGGGCAAGACCGGCACGGCGCAGAAGCCGGGTCCGGACGGCGGCTATCTGCCCGGGCGCTACGTGGCTTCCTTCATCGGCTTTGTGCCGGTGCCCAATCCCCGGCTGGCTATCCTCGTGGTGCTGGACGAGCCCAGGGGCGCCTATTACGGGGGGACGGTGGCGGCGCCGGTCTTTCGGGAGATCGCCGGACGCGCCCTCTGGTACCTGAGGGTGCCGCCCGCGGCCTCGCCGGACCTGGGCGCCCCCGAATTCGCCGCGCCTCAGACCCCGCCGCCTCCCTGAGCGTCGCGCGGGGCCGCCTAACCCCCGTCGCCTCCGGGCATATGTCTCTGGTGAACCCCCATGACGGACGCTGAACGAGGTGCGCGGACGCGCGGCGCGCAGAGGTGGCGCGCCCTGGCCGAGATTGGACTCTTCGCCGCCGTCGCCGCCGCCCTTCTGACGGGACCGGACATCAGCAGCGTCGGCAGGGCGCTGGCGCAGTTTCCCGGATCGTCGCTCTCCCAGCCTCAGACCGCACAGCCCTCCGCGCCGG
>JBOGSD010000011.1:0-44907 GCA_050695215.1 bacterium | reverse complement strand
CGGCCGCCCCGCCGCGTCCGGCGCCGGCGCGCCGCGGCGGGCGCGGGCACGGCTGCCTTGACGGCGGCGGGTTCGCGGAAGTAGGCGGTCAGCCGGGCGATCCGCTCGGCGTATTCCAAAAAGGCCTGCAGCGTCGTCGCGACGAGCAAGGGATTGAGCGGATCGGCCGAGGGGTGGCCCGCTTCGTTGCGGTTCAGCCGGATCGCGTTGAAGATCAGATCGATAATTGCCTCGACGTCTTTGCTCACGGCATCCGGCAGGCGCCGTCCTTCCCGCGTCCGGTCGAATTCGTCCCGGAAGAGCCGGTAGCGCGCGTACATGCTGCGGTCTTCGACGGCCGCCGCCAGGCGCTGCCGGTCTTTGTCCGGCTGGGCCGCGATGAAGGCGTCGATCAGCTCGGTCATGACGATCTCGGACGCGGTGCCCAGCAGCAGCGCGCTCGAACGGACGAATCCCCGGTGGTAGGTGGCCACCGCCTCCCGCAGCACATCGAGCGCCAGCGGGGGGAGAGTCTCCAGCCGCTGCTGCACTGCGACCAGATAGTGATCGGGATCGAATGAGACGGGGCGTCCCGAGCGCAGGACCTGGAGGCCATACTCGGTGAGCCGCAGCCACGGCCACCCCAGGTGCGCCCGGTCCAGGCCGGGCATGAGGAGGTTGGCCGTCACCAGCTCGTGCAGGATCTCCAGGGCGGCGGTTTCATCGGTCCGGTCGAGCGGGGACGAGCCCGTGCGCAGAGCGTCGAGCACGGCATTGACCTGTGTCTCGTGGTGGCCGCCGAGAAAGCCGAGGATAGCCGCGCGCACCCGCGCGCGCCGGTCTGCGGGCGCGCCTGGAGGTGGAGCGGCTACGGCCGGGGGGACGGGAGGCGGCAGGGGCGCTGTGAGGGCGAGGGGAGGGGGCAGTCCGGCCGCCGGGGTTGCCGCGGGCGCAGGGCTCGCGCGGCCGCGTCTCCGGCGTCTCCGGCGTCGCTTGGGTGCTCCGGTTGGTCCGGCCTGTCCGGTCTCAGCCACGGCGCGCCACCTTCAGCAGGAGGAGATGCGAGAGAGGGGCGGCGCGGACCGCCCCTCCCATCGGTACCACGAGCTTTCTGTCACCCGGACCTACATGCCGGCCGTTGCCATGCTCTTGCCGCGCAGCGACAGGTAGCCCCAGACGGCCACGGCCAGGTGGACGATGTTGTCCAGAAACTCCAGGTTCGTGTAACCGTAGAAGTTGGGCGCGGTCCGGCTGGCGACGACGAAGCCCCAGACGCCGAAGAAGAGCGCCACGATGGCGACGATCCCGGTGAGGCTACGCTGAGCCGAGGCCCCCAGCGCATAGGACGCGACGATGGCGACGATGCCCAGCACGGTATGGGCCCAGTTCTCGCCGCTGTCGAAGTAGAGGGTCTTCCCGAGGAGTTCGCCGTTGGGGAGAATAAAGCCGAGGACACCGAGAACCAGGAGAACGACGCCCCCCCACATCAGGAACTGCTTAGGATTCATCCTCTCATCTCCCTTCGCCTGACAGGATGGCAGTTCAAGCCTCGGTATACTGCCCGGGCCGTGGAAGTGTCAAGAGTACCAGTTAGCCAAGGAGGACCAGGACGACGCCCAGCACCGCGAGGGCGACACCGGCAAAGGTGCGCCGCGAGACGCCTTCGACGTGGCGGAATCCCGCCTGCAGCAGCAGGACGGCAAAGAGCGGTGTGGTGTTGCTCAACGGCGTCACCCGGCTCACGTCGCCCAATCCCAGCGCCAGGAAGTAGGCGAGAAATCCTCCGCTGCTGAGGAGCGCGGCGGCGACCATCGGCGCGACCGCGCGCCGTTCCACGCGCACCGATTCGCGACGCCCGCGCAGCAGCGCCAGCGGCAGCAACCCCGCCAGCGCGCCGGTGACGGTGAGGGCGGCGCCGAGGGCGGGGTGGGGGATGGCCGCCAGGCCGATCTTGCGGAGTAGGAAGGAGACCGCCGCCAGCACCGCCGTGCTCAGCGCCAGCAGCAGACCCGCCCGGCTGATCCGTCCCTCCGTCACGGAGCCCGCCGGACCCTCCGTCACGGCGCCCGCCGGAGACGAGGTCAGCGCTACCCCAAGAACCACGACGACGGTGCCCAGCGCCAGTGGCCATGAGACACGCTCACCCAGGACCAGCGCGGCGCCGACGGCGGTGAAGATCGGCGTGGTATTGGCGGCCACAGTGGCGCGGGCGACGCCGATCATGCCGATCGAGGTATAGAGCGCGGCGCGCGCCAGCGCCGGCGCCAGCACGCCCGCGCCGAGGAAGATCAGGGCGGCCGGATGGAGGGCCGCGCGCAGCTCCCCATCGGCGGCGGCCGCGGCCCACAACACCAGGAAGTTGGTCAGGAGGGAGACAAGGACGAGCGTGCTGGCCGTCGTGCCGGCGAGGGCGACCCGGACGGTGACGGCGTTACCGGCGAAGAGCACCGCCGAGAGCAGGGCGAAGGCCGATGCGGGCACTCACATCCTCTCTGGGGCGGCCTGCTGCCGGCAGTAGGCATAGAGGGCGTCGTACACGATGGACTCCCGCTCCAAGATCTCCTGGTCGTCGCGCAGCCCCAGATGGCGGAACCCCTCGGCCACCGCGCGCAGGCCCGGCGCCTCCGGCCGTCCGTAGAGATCATCGGCCACGTCCGCGCCGTGAACGATGTGGGCG
This sequence comes from bacterium, assembly GCA_050695215.1. Lineage (GTDB taxonomy): Bacteria > Sysuimicrobiota > Sysuimicrobiia > Sysuimicrobiales > Humicultoraceae > JACQGZ01. The sequence goes on along the minus strand of JBOGSD010000011.1, from coordinate 42,251 downwards.
AGCAGCAGCAGAGCCGGATCGGTGAGGCCAAAGCGCCGCAGGATGGCCTCAAAACTGCACCGTCCATCGTGGTGGCCCAACTCCACCCCGGGGACGTCGAAGGGGGTGGCCCCCGCGCGCGCCGCCGCCGCCGCGACCTGGTCGGGCGGGACGAAGAGAAATTCGGCGTCGGGATCGATGAAATGCTTGATCAGCCAGGGGCAGGCCACTCGGTCTACCTTGACGCCTTCGCGCGTGATCCATTTCATCGTGGGTCCTCCGAGACCGACATGATGCTGAGGGCGCGCTATCCGGCCGCGGCGGGAGCCAGCGGCCGGTCGGCGGGACCCCAGAAGCCATAGAGCGCGGCTCCGGCGGCGCCGACCAGGAAGGCGGCGAAGAACGGCGCCTTCGGGTCGATGACATAGAGATACGCGCCCAGAATCGACGCCGGGAAGACGACGAACCCGCGGATGAGGTAGTACATGCCCACGGCGCGGCCCCGGGCGGCGGGCGCGGACAGGTCCACGATCAACGCCTTGCGCGCCGGCTCGCCGATCTCACGCAGCCCCGCGACGGCGAAGGCGCCGATCAGCCAGAGACCGCCGCCGGCAGAGATAAGGGCCAGCGGGAAGAGAGCGAAGAACGTGAAGGTCAGCAGCACGAACGGCTTGCGGTTGGTGCGGTCGGCCAGCCGCGCCACCGGGACGTAGAGCAGGATCGCGGTGGCCATCTGCACGCTGGTCAGCCAGCCGAACGCCAGCAGGTCGGCCCGGAGGACGTTCACCACATAGAGCACCACGAACACGCTGGGGATGCCCTCGGCCAGCCGGGCCAGGCAGTCCGAAACCAACAGCCGCCGGAGGCGCCGGTCCATCGTGCGCCAGACGTCCCGGAAGCGCAGCGCCTCGGCGTCAGGCGGCGGCGCCGACTCGCGGTAGTGGCGCCGCACCACCACGACGGCGACGAGCGCCAGCAGGACGGTCGCCGCCAGCCCCACGCGCATCCCCGCGGCGAGGCCGACGGCGGCGATGAGGGCCCCGCCGATCGGCGGCGCGACGATGATGGGCACGCGCTTCCAGATGGACTGCACGCCGAACCCCATGGCCCGCCGCGTCTGGGGAAGGCTGTCGCCGATGACGGCGAACACGGTCGGCAGCGTCAGACTGGTGGCGCCCGCCGCCAGAAAGGTGCCGAGCAGAATCCACTCCCAGCGCGGCGCGACCAGATAGAGGATATAGCCTGCCGCGGCCAGGAGCGTGAAGAAGATGAGGGCGGCCCGCCGCCCCAGCCGGTCCGTCACCCAGCCGCCGGGATACTGGTAGATCGCGTCCAGCAGCTCCTTCAGCGTGCCGTAGGCGGCGACGCCCCAGGCGCCGGCGCCGAGGAATTCCAGATACTTGGGGACGAAGCGCGACCACAGTTCCTCGCCGAAGGTGAGGAGCAGAATGGCGACGAGGAGCACGAGGACATTGGGCTCCAGCGCCAGGGTCTGGCGAAGCGCCGCGCGGGTAGCCGTTAGGAGCGCGGCGGTACAGGCACGAAGTTGGGCCCAGGTCCGCCCGGTCCCGGCGGCCCCTGGAAGGGCTGCGGCAGGCCGGGGATCGGGGGGCCCTGATAGGGGTTCAGGTAGAAGAACTCGGGCGGGCTGCCGGGTCGTCCCGGGCCGTCCTGGGGGCCGGGGCCCAGCTGGTAGAGCCGGCCGTTGAAGTAGAAGAGGATCGGGCACTCACCCTGGCCCGGCTGCGGCGCCTGGCCGGGTGGCTGCTGTCCGGGCCCCGGCAGGGGGATGAATTCCTGCAGCGGTGGTGCGCCGGGGGGCGCGCCCTGCGCCAAGACCATCGGCGCGATGATCGTCAGCGCACTCAGGGTAAACCCCAGAACTACTCCGACCAGCAGCATGCGCACGGCCGCGCACCCCTCTCCATAAGTGAACCCGTCACACTTTCCGTGAAGGAGCCCGTGACACTTTCCGTCCCGTTGCGTCTATTCCCTTTCCCCCTACAATGGAAGACGATGGCGACGATCTTCACGTTCCCCTGCGGCGGCTGCGGCCGCCGCTACAGCGTCTATTATCCCAAAGCCCTCCTCTATGAACTCAGCGGCAGCGGCACCCGCGAGATGGGCGAAGCGGAGGACGCCGAAGACGCCCAGACGGGGGCCGTTGAGACCGCGCGCCGCCGCGCCGAGGGGGCCGGCAATCTTTGGGTCAACGCCGCCGACCTCCAGTCGATGGTGTGCGCCTGCGGGAAACGGTTGGACCTCAACATCGCCCACCATCCCCGCGTCCCGCAGTCCAAGGGGGCGGGCGGGGGGCGCCAGACCGGCTTCGTCCAGTTTCCGTCGAAGTCTTCCCCGTCCGACGGCCGGGGAGGGCGCCACGGCTCCTCCACGTCCTGAGTCTTCCCTTGAGGTGACCTGATGGCGGATGGAACCCCGGCCCGCGAACGCCTGCGCCTCGCTCCTGACGTGGTGCGCTGGCAGTGCGATCCCGCCACCTTCGCGTTTGAGACCACGGCGGAGCTGCCGCCGGACGAAATCGTCGTCGGCCAGGCCCGCGCCGTGCGGGCGCTGGACTTCGGACTGACCGTGCCGCAGACGGGCTACAACGTCTTCGTCACCGGCCCCGTCGGGACCGGGCGCACCACCTACACGCGGAAGAAGGTGGCCGACGTCGCGGTGACGCGCCCGACGCCGCCGGATTGGTGCTACGTCTTCAACTTCCAGCAGCCGGATCAGCCGGTGGCGATCAGCCTGCCCGCCGGCTCGGGCGACCGGTTCCGCCGCGAGGTCGACGGGCTGATCGACGAATTGAAGGACGGCATCCGCAAACTGCTGGCCAGCGAGCGCTTCGCCATGCGGCGGGCCGAACTGGTGCGGACGTACGAGACGCGCATCAACGAGATCTGGCAGAGGCTGGAAGGCGAGGCGCGGCGGCTGGGGTTTGCGCTGGAGCGCACCCCGGCGGGCATCTTCCCCGTGGCCATCGGACCCTCCGGCGAACCGCTCACCCCCGAGATGATCGAGCGGCTCAGCGAGCAGCAGCGGGAAGAGCTCCAGCAACGCGGACGCAACCTTCAGCAGGACATCGGCGAAGCGCTGCGTCAGGTGCGCAACCTGGAGCGGGAGGCCCGCGAGGAACTCCGGGGGCTGGAACGCGATGCCGTCTCCTCGGTGGTCGATCGCGCGGTCGAGCCCTTGAAGGAGCGGTCCCGCGATCACCCCCGCGTCGTCGACTATCTCAGCGGTCTGCATGCCGACGTTATCGACCACCTCGACGAGTTCAAAGAAGAGGAGGAGACGCCGCGGCTCCCCTTCCCCATGCCCCCCGGCGTGGGCCGCCGCACCGATCCGTATCAGCGCTATCGCGTCAATCTGCTGGTGGACAACGGCCAGTCCAAGGGCGGCGCGCCGGTGGTCTTCGAGACCAACCCCACCTACTACAACTTGATCGGCAAGGTGGAGTACCGGGGCGAGTTCGGCGCCCTCGTCACCGACTTCACCATGATCAAGGCCGGGGCGCTGCACCGCGCCAACGGCGGCTATCTGGTGCTCCAGCTCAAGGACGTGCTGATGGTGCCCGTGTCCTGGGAGGCGCTGAAGCGGGCCTTGAAGAGCCGGGAGATCCGCATCGAGAATATCGGCGAGCAGCTCGGTCTCATCCCCACGGCGACGCTGCGCCCCGAGCCGATCCCGCTGGACGTGAAGATCGCGATCATCGGCTCGCCGCTGCTCTATCACCTCTTGTACGTGCTGGACGAAGACTTTCGGAAACTCTTCAAGATCAAGGCCGATTTCGACGCCGAGATCGACCGCTCCGAGACGACCCTCAACGAGTACGCTCGCGCCATCGGGACGATCACCCACCGCGAGGGGTTGCTGCCCTTCAGCCGCGCTGCCGTGGCCCGGGTGATGGAATACAGCGTCCGGCTGGCGGGGGACCAGGAGAAACTCTCGGCGCGCTTCAACGAGGTCACCGAGATCATCTATGAAGCCTCCGCCTGGGCGCGCCGCGCCGGGGCCAACCTGGTGGGGACCGAACACGTGCGGCGCGCCGCCGACGAGAAGGTCTTTCGCAGTAATCGAATTGAAGAGCGCATCCGTGAGGCCATCGCCCGGGGACAGCTGCTCGTGGACATCGACGGATCGAAAGCGGGGCAGGTCAACGGGCTGGCCGTGCACGCCCTCGGCGATTACGCTTTCGGCCGCCCCAACCGCATCACCGCGCGCACCTTCGTCGGCAACCGCGGGGTGGTGAACATCGAGCGCGAGGCCCAGCTCTCCGGCCGCATCCACACGAAGGGGGTCTTCATTCTGGGAGCGTACCTGGGCGGCCGCTACGCCCAGGACCGGCCCCTCAGCCTCAACGGCTCGCTCACCTTCGAACAGAGCTACGACGAGGTAGAGGGGGACTCGGCGTCCTCCGCCGAGCTCTACACGCTGCTCTCCGATCTGGCCGGCGCGCCGATCGACCAGGGCATCGCCGTGACGGGGTCGGTGAACCAGCGGGGCGAGATTCAGCCCATCGGCGGCGTCAACGAGAAAGTGGAAGGGTTCTACTACGTCTGCAAGGCGATTGGCCTGAACGGCCGGCAGGGCGTCCTCATCCCGCACCAGAACGTGCGCAATCTGATGCTCAACGACGAGGTCGCCGAGGCGGTGCGGCAGGGGCGCTTCCACCTCTGGGCGGTGCACACCGTAGACGAGGGGTTAGAGATCCTCACCGGACTTCCGGCGGGTGACGCTGGCGCCGACGGACGTTTCCCCAATGGCACGATCAACGGGCGCGTGGCCCGCCGGCTGGAGGAACTGGCGGAGCGGCTGCGGCGGTTCATGCCCCTGCGCCCGACGCGCGACGATGCCGCGGGGCCGGAACCCGCGACTGTGCCGGCTCCCGCCCCGGACCCCGCGCCGGAGCATCCCTGGGGCGCGGAGGACGAGGGGATGCCGTGAAGGTGACCGTGATGGGCAGCGGCGGCCTGGGCGGATACTTCGGCGGGCTGCTGGCGACGGCGGCCCATCAAGTGACCTTCATCGCGCGCGGCGCTCACCTCGACGCCATCCGGCGCCAGGGCGGCATCCGGCTGCAGACGACGCACGGCGACCTGTTCGCTCCCGGGGCCGCCGCCGGGACGCCCCCGGCCGACCCCGCGGATCTGGTCCTCTTCACCGTCAAGGCGTACGACACGGCCACGGCCGCGGAGGCTCTCGTTCCCGCGGTCGGCCCGGAGACGGCCGTGCTCTGCCTGCAGAACGGGGTGGACAACGAAGAGCGGCTCGCCGAGATGCTCGGGGCGCAGCGCATCCTGGCCGGCGCGGTCTACATCTTCGCCGGCGTCGCCGGGCCGGGCATCATCGCGCAGACCGGCGGGTCGCGCCGCGTGGTCTTCGGTGAATGGACCGGCGGGCGCCGCGATCGCGTCGGGCGCCTCGAAGGGGCGTTCCGGGAAGCCGGATGGTTGGCGGAGAGCTCCGACGACATCGTCCGCGAGAAGTGGGTGAAGTTTGCCTTTATCTGCGCGCAGGCGGGGATGACGGCGCTCACCCGCCTCCCCATCGGCGAGATCCGCGCCACCCCGCCGACCTGGGAGATGTTCCGCCAGATTGTCGAAGAGGTCGTCGCCGTCGGCCGCGCCCGCGGGGTGCGCTTGGGCACGGAGCTCGTCGAGACGCACCTGACCAACGCCCAGCGCCTCGATCCCGGAGCGCGGTCCTCGCTCTCTGACGATCTCTCCCGCGGCAACCGCCTGGAGATCGAAGCGCTGCACGGCACGGTGGTGCGCTACGGGCGCGCGGCGGGCATCCCCACGCCGGCCGCGCAGGCCGTGTACGCGGCCTTGCTCCCCCACGACCGCCGCGCCCGGGAGGGTGGGGTCTGATGAGTGCGAGCGGGGAGCGCCGCCGGGCGGTGCTCGTCACGATCGATGGGACGATCTGCGACATGCGCCACCGCCTGACCCTCCGGGAGACGCCGGCCTTTCATGCACGGGAGGCCATACTCAAGGACGTTCCGGTGGGCGGCAGCGTCGAGGTGCTTCGTGAGCTGGCGAAGGAATACACGATCGTCTACTTGGGATTCCGTCCGGCCGCCGCGCTGCCCCAGACGGAGGAGTGGCTTGCTCAAGCCGGGTTTCCCGAGGGGCTGGTGCAGGCCGCGGCCACGCAGGCGGAGCGGGTGGAGACCGTCCGCCACCTCAGCCGGAGGTTTGAGTTCGCCGCCGGGATCGGCGACCGCTGGGACGATAATGAGCTCCACCGCGAAATGGGTTGCCCGAGCATTATCCTCGAGGAGTTTGAAGGCAAGTGGGAAACGGTGCGGCGGTTCGTTCTCGCCTCAGGCGGGGCCGCGGCTTTCAGGGCCCCCGCCTCTCCCGGCGGCGCGACCTACCGTGCGACCTCAGAGATCCCACCCCTAGTGCAACAAGCGAAGGCGCTTACCAGGCGGATGCGCTTCGAGCTGTCCTGCGCGGATGAGGTCGGGCGGCTCCTCCACCTCCTCGCCGGACAGGTACGAGAAGGAACGATTGGGGAGATCGGCACCGGCTGCGGCGAAGGCGCGGCCTGGATGATCAGCGCGCTGGCGCCAGGCGTCAGCTTCCTCACCATCGACGCCGACCGCGAACGTGCCGAGGCCTGCCGCGTGATGTTCGCACGATACCCGAACGTGCGCGTGATGAACGCGGACTGGCACGAGATCCTGGCGCACGGACCCTTCGACATGCTCTTTCCCGACGGCGGTGGCGCCAAGCAGAACGAACCGGAGGCCGTCATCAGCGCGCTGCGGCTGGGCGGCGTCGTCCTCCTCGACGACCTGACTCCCGAGCCGCTGCGGGCGGCAGCGGGAGAGGACGGGCCGGATCCAGTCAGGGAGTTCTTCCTGAACGATCGGAGGGTGACCGCCACAGAGATCCTAGTCACCCCCGCGCACGCGGTCATCCTGGGGCGGCGGGTGCAAACGGATTAGAGTGGTCGCGCACCCACCCTCGACCGGGCCGTCCGAAGCGGGAACCGCGCAGCCGGCTCGGGCCAGGTTGCCCTGCGGCACACGGGAGCACTGACTTACCGTTGCTCCCTCCCGGGCCTGGCGGGGTTCATCAGATCCCGTTGCGCAGGACCCGGCCGTCGTCGCCGCTTACGCGGGCCGGACCCTCAGGCGTCCGGCCTCCGGTGGGAGTTCAGCCCCGCTGTAGCGGATTGCGGGTAACAGGGAACCGCTAGCTCCCCGCCTAGCGCGACCATCCGCCATTCTACCATCCGTAGTTCCCCTAGAATGGGTTAGGTGATGGCGGGTGATGGCGATCCAAAAGGGACAAGGCAGAGGACCAGATCTGACGAAACCGTGATCTCGTCGGTCGGTTTCGGAGGTCTGGTCCTCTGCCTTAAGTTTATTGCAGTTCGGCGAAGCGCCCCTCGAACTCCGCGGCGTCGGCCACGTCGCCGTCGCCGTTCCGGTCCTCCACCAGGAGCACGTACGCGACCTGGGCGATCCTGGCGATGAACCGCTGTTGGCGGCCGGTGGCGCTCCTCTCCACACTCGGGAACTCGTAGGCATTGCCGTCGGGGCCGAGGAGCGCATGCGGTCCTTCCAGCCGCACGAAGCTGATGCGGCCGTCCCCGTTCCGATCGTACGCCACCGCGTCGATCCCGCCGTTGCCGTTGGTGTCGAGGTAGTAGAGGTCATCGCGGCGGTCGCCGTTGAGATCGAACCGGGCCCTGGCCATCCGGGAGACGCCGGCGGCGTCGATCTCCGGCTGGCCCGGGAGGCCGAGCCGGATGGCCCCGCGTTCGGGGATGCGGTGGAAGATCCTGGTGGGCGCGGGCCCCACGGTGCCGACGATGACGCGCATCCCTGGGGCGGCGAGCCCGACTTGCAACACCGTCCGCAGCGGCAGACGGACGATCACGCGATCCGCGGTGTGCTCAACCGTCGCCTCGATCTGGCGTTCCGTGCCGCCCACCGCCGCCAGGACTGAGAACCGCCCCGGAGCGTCCGCCCGGACAGAGATGATCAGGTCCTCCTCGAAGCCCGCTCCCGCAAAGGCGTTCGTCGCGCCGCGCCGGTCCGGAAGGTCGAACGCCAGCCGGTACTGGTATGGGTACGGGGAGGGATCGGGCGGCAGCGCCGCGGCGCGGAATCCGACGGCAAATCCGCCGCCTGGACTGACGGAAATGGTGAGATTGGAGACCGGCAGGCCCCGAGATCGATCCGCCTGGGACGCCGGCTGGCCGGTGTCCCAGTACCGCAGCAGCGGGATCTTGGTCTGCGTGCTCTGCGCGACCGCCGGGGGCGTGAGGCTGGCCGCCAGAAGACGATCGCCCGAGGGACTGATCGCCAGTCCCCCCTCACCGAGGCCGAAGCCAAAGCCGCAATCGAACAGGTTATCGAGCAGCGCCTGGAGCGAGATGAGGAGGCTTTGCCCGGCGGGCGGTTCGGGCCTGTCCGGACTGCCGTACTCCTGTCCAAAGGCCGGTCCCCCGAGGCCCGCGGGCAGGGCCAGGCCGATCAGGACCGCCATGACCAGCACCGGGATAGGGCGTTTCACGAAGACCCTCCTCTGTCCGTCCCGCCGCGCGCTGGGACTACCGCAGCGGCCGGATCGCCACCGTGTGCGGATCGACGGTGGAGGCGGCGGTCTGGTCGCCGATCGGCACGAAACCTACGCGGCGGCCGCGCTGCCCGCTGTCGAGCACTTCGAGGATGGCCAGGCCCGGGGTCTCCCCCCTGGCCGAGGGGCCGCCGGTGAGGTTGTTGGGCCCCCGCAGCACAAGATATACGCGCCGCCCGCTGGGAGAAAGCGCCATCAAGTCGGGGCCGACGCCCACGCCCTCGATCAGCCCGACGACGGCATCACGGTTGACGTTGAGAATGACCACGTTGCCATCCGCGCGGTTGGCCATCCAAAGGAACGGCCGATCAGAGGGGCCCACGATCACCAGCCCGTGGGCGTCCCAGCCCGTCCAGCCGACGTTGATGCTCTTGACCAGGGCGTGTGTCGCCGCGTCGAAGACATACAGGTTGGACGAGGTGGCGGTGCCGGAGTTGATGTAGACTTTGTCGCCGCTGCGGAGGCCGCCGCAGCCCGCTGGGCCTACCTGGTCTCGGCTGTAGGCCCGCAGCACCCGCATGGGGGTGGACCGGTAATCCACGACGTAGAGACCGCCGCCGCGCACGGTCACGTAGGCGACGTTGCCGGAGAGCACGGGGCAGATCGGCGCGTTGTCCGGATGGGCCGGATCCTCCAGCGCCCCCAGGTTCAGGTCCTCCGCCCGGTTGTACGTGAAGCGCTCCGCCGCAAAGTCGGCCCGGATGCGGGCGAGGCGCTTGCCGTTCTGGTTCGCCGCGATGATGAAGGCGCCGTCGGGGGTGGCCATGGCGTGATGGACCTGCTCGCCGATGTCGATGCTGGCGATGATCCTGCGCTCCTGGGCGCGCATGACGTAGACGTGCCCGGAGGCGACGTTGGCGACGATGGCGTGCCGCCCATCCGCGGTGAGCTCCACGAGGTGAGGACGCACCCCCGGGCCGTCCCCGACCCCTGCCGCGGCCGCGTCGAGGTTGACCACCTCGGGCTGGACGGCTTGGCCGGCCTCGAGCCGCTGGCCATCGTAGATGTACAATCGCGCCCCGCCCCGGGCCGCGTCGGCCTGATCGATCGTCCAGACCTCATAGCGCCCCACCTGGCTCAGCGCGGGCCGCGGCGCCCCCAGCGTCAGCAGCGTGGCGACGGCCGCGAGGGCGGCGAGTGAGCGAGAGAGGGCACGGAAGTGACTCGACGGGATCATCTCATTCCTCCTTAGGTGGTGCTGGGTGTGAAATTGGTGACGACCACCAGTGATATGTGGATGATTGGCGAATTCGGTGGAGAGTCCTGCTGTGACGCCTACGGGGCAGCCTCTGCGAGTAGGCGGCGAATCGTCGCCTCGGTGACGTCGTAATTCCCCTCCCCGATGTGCTGGTAGCGGATGCGACCGGCCTTGTCGACCAGGTACATGGTGGGCCAGTACGAGTTGTTGTAGGCGCGCCAGATCCGAAAGCCGTTGTCCATGACCACAGGGTAGCGGATGCCGAGTTTGGCGATCCGAGCGCGCACGTACGCTTCCTCGCGCTCGTGGGCAAACTCCGGCGAGTGCACGCCGATGATGACCAGTCCTGCCTGTTGATGTCGTTCGTGCCACTGCTTCACCCACGGCAGTGTGTTCAGGCAGTTGATTCAGCCGCCGGTCCAGATCTTGACCAGCACCACCTTCCCGCGTAGCGCGGCGATCGTCAGCGGGGCTTCCCGTGGAGTGTTCAGCCACTTCGTCCCGCCGGTGAGCTCGGGCGCGGGGGTTGGGGTCCTGGCTGCCCGCCCCGACAGGCTCAGGCCGGCGATGAGCGCGCTTCCCAGGATGATCGCGAAGAGGGCTTTCGGCATCTCGCAGCCTCCCGCCACACTCTAGCACGGGCAATGTTGCCTTCTGATAAAGCAGGCGCCCACGAGCGGCTGTCGGCAGGAATCGGTTCGGCAGGTGGGTAACGCTGTACTCTACTCCTTCGTTCAGGGGGTTTGGAGATGGACGCCGTCGGCCTGGAAAGCCGTCCGTGGCTGCGTTCGTATGAGGCGGGGGTCCCCGCCACGATCGACATCCCGAGTTTCCCCATCTTCGGGTTCCTCCGCGAAGCGGTGGCGCGGTTCCCCACCAACGAGGCGCTCCTCCTGGCCGAGCACCGCTTCGACCGCCGCTTCACCTACGCCGAGTTCGAGGACCTCTCCGACCGCTTCGCCGGGGCGCTGATCCGCCGGGGGCTGCGCAAAGGCGACCGGGTGGCGGTGATCCTGCCCAACCTGCCCCAGTACGCCATCACCGCCTACGGGATCTGGAAGGCCGGGGGGGTGGTCGTGCAGGTCAACCCGCTCTATCGGGGCGATGACCTGGCCTTCGTTCTCAAGGACTCCGGGGCGCGGTTCGCCGTGGCGCTCTCCCGACTCTACGGCCAGCTGGCGGAGGTGCGCTCCCGCACCGTGCTCGAAGGGGAGATCGTCACCAACATCCACGACCTGTTCCCCACGAAGTGGCGGCTGCTCTACGGCCTGGCGAAAGCGAAGAAAACGGGGGATGTCCTGCCACGCGGGACGCACATCATCCCCTACCGGACGATGCTGGCGGAGCGGCGGGCGACCCGATTCCCCGAGGTGAGTCCGGAAGATCTCGCGGTGCTGCAATACACCGGGGGGACGACCGGCATCATGAAAGCGGCGATGCTCAGCCACCGCAACTTGGTCAGCAACCTGTCCCAGGCGCGGGTCTGGCTGACCGACCTGAAGATAGGCCAGGAGCGGATCCTCTCGGTGGTGCCCTTCTTTCACGTCTACGGGATGACGGCGTGCCTGAACCTAGCGGTCGCCATCGCCGCGGTCAACGTCATGGTGCTGATGCCGGGCTTCGTCGCCCGCAGCGTGGCCGAGGCGGCGGCGAAGTACCGACCCACCATCTTCCCCGGCGCGCCGCCGATCTATCTCGCGATCAATCAGTTGAAGGACGTCGAGCAGTACGATCTCAAGTCGATCCGCGCCTGCATCTCGGGCAGCAGTTCGCTGCCGGTCGAAGTGCAGCGGCGCTTCGAGGAGCTGACTGGGGCGCGTCTGGTGGAGGGTTTCGGCCTCTCGGAAGCCTCGCCGCTGACACACTGCAACCCGATCCACGGGACGCGCAAGGTCGGCAGCATCGGCGTCCCCGTCCCCAACACGGAGACCCGCATCGTCGACGCCGAGACCGGCACGCGCGACCTGGGCGTCAACGAGGTCGGCGAGCTGATCGTCCGGGGGCCACAGGTGATGATGGGGTACTGGAACAACCCCGACGAGACGGCGAAGACGCTGCGCGACGGATGGCTGTTCACCGGCGACATCGCGCGCATGGACGACGACGGGTTCTTCTTCATCGAGGACCGCAAGAAAGACATGGTGAACATCGGCGGCCTCAAGGTCTTCCCGCGCGAGGTGGAGGAGGTGCTCTTCAAGCACCCCAAGGTGCGCGAGGCCGCCGTCGTCGGGGTCAGCTCCCGGGTGCGCGGCGAAACGCTGGTGGCGCACGTCGTCCCCCAGAACGGCGGCGATCCGCGGGCGCTCAAACGGGAGCTGCGCGAGTACTGCGCCGCCCACCTGGCCCCGTACAAGGTACCGCGGCGGTTCGAGATCGTCACGGAAATCCCCAAGACCCTAGGCGTGCCCAAGGCGCTGCGGCGCGTCATCCGCGAGCAGGAGCAGGCGCGGGGCGAGGTCGAGGGGGAGGAGGAAGGGTAGCCGGCGCGGCTAGCGGCGGACCAGCAGGCGGACGCGCGGGACCGGCCAGTAGATCAACACCGCCTGGCCCACGATCAGGTTCTGCTTGAGCGGCCCGAAGGCCCGGCTGTCCTCGCTGTTGTTGCGGTTGTCCCCCAGCACGAAGACGGATCCCTCCGGCACGGTCGTGGGACCATACTCTCCGACGATGTCGTCGGGGAGGTAGGTCTCGGAGACGCGCTCACCGTTGGCGTACAGCACGCCCTTCTTGATCTGGATCTTCTCGCCGGGAAGGCCGATCACGCGCTTGATGTAGTTGCGCTGCGTGTTGCGGGGATACCGCAGGACCACGACGTCCCCGCGCACGGGATCGCGCAGCCGGTAGATGAACTTCGTGACCAGCACCCGGTCGTGGGGCAGGAGGGTGGGCTCCATCGAATACTGCTCCACCTGAAAGGCCTGCGCCACCGAGACCATGATCAACTGCGCCAGCAGGAAGGCCACGAGCAGAGTCTTGGCCACCTCATAGGCGCCCTGGCGGGTCCTCTGCCAATCCGGCCGGTGCCGCAACAGAGCGGTCGTGAGGCGCGCTGCGGCGGCGCGGAGGCGAGCGTGCGGCGTTGGCCGGGGGTGTGGGTTCTGGTCGAACATGCGTTTGATGGCGGAGGGGGCGGGATTTGAACCCGCGAAGCGGCTTGTGACCGCTTACCCGCTCTCCAGGCGGGCGCGCTACCGGGCTACGCGACCCCTCCGGACTTCCTATCGTACCAGCATCGCCAATTCGCTGCGAGGGTCGGGCCAATTCCCCGTGGATTCTGAGCAGTGAACCGGCGTCAGTTCTCTCGCTGCGGGGGGTTTTCGCTCGCGGGAACGCCGCTGCACGCAGGAGGTCGCAGAGATACCGCGAACCTTCCCCTGCCTAGATCGCCCCACCGCCACAGGGCGCTGTCCCCGAACCAGGACCCTCACCGTTCGACAGGGGCGCCGCAGGAGGATCACCATGAAGAGATCTCTCCACACACTCATCGCCTTCCTCATTCTTGCGATCATCATGTTGCCGTTCTTGCCGCAGGCCTCCGCTGGCCCGCGATCCCGCTCGGCCGCGCGTCCCCCGGCGCTGGGACCTTATGTGCCGGATGAGGTCTTGGTGAAGTTCCGCCCGGGGGTCAACGCCGAGAACGCCGCCCGGGCGGTGGGCGGGCGCGTCCACTCTCGCATTGACGGGCTCAACGTCCACCTCCTCAAGGTCGCGGCGGGAACAGTGGAAGCCACGCTGCGGTCCCTGGAGCGAAATTCGCTGGTGGAATACGCCGAACCCAACGGCTACGTGCAGGCCTTCGACCACGCCAACCCCAACGATCCCTATGACGACCCTGCTTCCTGTCCCTATCAATCATCGGACATGAGCTTCACCTGCCAGTGGTTCTGGGCCAAGGTTCAGGCCTACGACGCCTGGCACCTCACTACCGGGAACTGCACGATCGTTGCCGTCGTCGACACAGGGATCGATGTGGGTGATAACGTCCACTACCCGCCTGACGTGCCGCCAGAACACGGGCCCCACCCCGACCTGCATGAGCCCGCCTGTCCTCCTACCATTATGGCGAGCTACGTCTCTGGGGAGCCGACGGGCAACGACGACCACGGCCACGGCACCCATGTGGCCGGCACCATCGGGGCGAAGACGAACAATGGCCTGGGGATTTCCGGCGCCTCCTGGAAGACGCGGCAGATGGGCGTGAAGGTGCTCGACTGGCTGGGGGGCGGAACGTGGTTGGCGGTGGCCTCAGGCATCCGGTTCGCGGTGGACAACGTGCCCCCGGCGCAAGTCATCAACCTGAGTCTCGGCGGGAACCGCGGCTCCAAGACGCTGCGCGACGCCGTGGACTATGCTTGGAACAAGGGCGCCGTCGTGGTCTGCGCCGCAGGCAACGCCGGCAACACCGCCAGGCAGTATCCCGCCTTCTACACCAACTGTCTGGCGGTGGCCGCCAGCGACCCGAACGACAACCGTCCCTCCTGGTCCACGTACGGCAGCTGGGTCGAGGTAGCCGCTCCGGGACTGAACATCCTCTCAACGATGCAGGAATTTTTCGAGTGGTGCTCGCTCTGCTGGCTCTACGGGTACTACGAGGGGTACGACACCCTCTCGGGCACCTCCATGGCCACCGCGGTCGTCTCCGGTCTAGCGGCTCTCGTCTGGGCGAGCGGAAAGTGTCCCCCCGGTCCCGGCGCCAACGCTTGTGTGCGCAGCCGCATTGAGAACAACACCGATCCGGTGCCCGGCGGGTACGTCTCGAAGGGACGCGTGAACTTCTTCAAGGCGCTGAACGCCCCCTGACGAGGGGACGGTCAGAAGGGGCAGGAGTGTGACGCAGGTCATAGAAGGGCCTCCCGCGCAGGTGCAGGGTACGAGGGAGGCCTCATGCGGACACTGTCGGGGACCGCTGAACGCGTCGCCAAGGCGGCCGACGTCCAAGCCGCCGGCCGGCTGGTCGTCCAGGCTCGGGGGGCCACGCTCGTGCTCTTCGCCGTGGGGGAGCGGATCTACGCGCTGGACAACCGCTGTCCCCACATGGGCTTTCCTCTACACAAAGGCACGCTCGACAACGGCATCCTGACCTGCCACTGGCACCACGCCCGCTTCGACGTGGAGAGCGGCGGCACGTTCGACCCGTGGGCGGACGACGTGCGCGCCTTCCCTGTCCAGATCGAGGACGGCGAGGTCTGGGTGGATCTGGAGCCGCGGGTCGATCCTCGTGCGCACCAGAACGAGCGGCTGCGCGAGGGGCTGGAGTTCAACCTCCCCCTCGTGATGGCCAAGGCCCTCATCTCGTTGCTCGATGCCGGGGAAGATCCCAACGAACCGTTCCGCCTGGCCTTGGAGTTCGGCGCCCGCTACCGGCAGGCGGGGTGGGGGCGCGGCCTCACCATCCTCACCTGCATGCGCAACCTGATCCCCCATCTGGATCCTGCCGAGCGCGCTCGCGCCCTGTATCATGGGTTTTCCGCGGTGGCCGGCGAGGCGGAGGGCGCCCCGCCCCGGTTTGTCCTGCGCCCGCTGCCGACGATGCCCGCCGATCCGGGCGCGTTGAAACAGTGGTACCGGGACTTCATCGAAGTGCGCGATCCGGAGGGCGCGGAGCGCTGCCTGGCCTCGGCGATCCGCGCGGGCCTGCCGCCCCAGCAGGTGGCGGACATGATGTTCGCGGCGGCCACCGACCACCGCTTCATCGATGGAGGGCACGTTCTCGACTTCACCAACAAGGCGATGGAGGCGCTCGACCTCACCGGATGGCACCAGGCGGAGACGGTGCTGACCACGCTCGTCCGCGGGTGCGCCAACGCCGACCGCATGGAGGAGTCCAACGCCTGGCGCCGGCCGGTCGACCTCGTGGCCATCCTGGAGACCGCGTTCGAGGCCCTGCCCGCCTCCCTGGAGGCGGCGCGGACCGAGCGGGAGCCGTGGGCCGGGCGCGACATCCTGCTGGACGCGCTGCTGGCGGAGGATCCGCAGGCCATCGTCGATGGCATGCTGGGGGCGCTGCGCGACGGCGCGACGGCGGAGGCGCTTGCCGCGGCGGTGTCGTACGCCGCCGCCCTGCGCATCGCCCGGTTTCACACCAGCAACGAGTTCACCGACTGGGACACGGCGCTGCACACCTTCACCTTCGCCAACGCGGTACAGCAGGGGATCCGCCGCGCGCCCTCGGTGGAACTGCTCCGCGGCGTCTTCGATGCGGCGATGAGCGTCTATCTGGACCGCTTCCTGAACATCCCCCCGGCTCCGCTGCCCGAGCCGGACGACGGTCCCGCGGGCGACCTGGAGGATCTGCTGGCGGCGCTGCCGCGCACCCTCGACCGGCCTCAGCAGGTCTCCGAGGCCGGCGCGCTGGTGGCGCGCTACCTCTACGGCGGAGGCGATGCCGGGCGCCTCCTCACCGTCCTCGGCTCGGCGCTGCTGCGCGAGGACCGCGACTTTCACACCATCCAGGCGGTGGAGGGAGCCGTCCGCCAGTTCGGGCTGCTGCGCGGCACGCCGGAGGCGGCCCACGTGCTCATCGCCGCCGCCAGGTATCTGGCCGCCCACTCGCCCACAATGCGCGCGCAGGGGCAGACCTACCAGATCGCCCACCGCCTGCAGCGCGGCGAGCGGCTCTACGCCGAGCCGGTGCGGATGCTGGCCACGGTGTTGTTTACCGACATCGTCGGCTCCACTGAGCGCGCCGCCGAGGTGGGAGACCGCCGCTGGGCGGACCTCTTGCGTAATTACCGCGGGGCGGTCCGCGCCGAACTGTCGCGCTATCAGGGGAAAGAAGTGGATGCGGCCGGCGACGGGTTTCTGGCCACCTTCGACGGCGCGGGACGGGCGATCCGCTGCGCCCTCGCCATCAACGCCGCCGTACGCCGCCTAGGATTGGAGGCGCGCTCCGGCCTCCATGCCGGCGAGATCGAACTGATGGGCGACCGGGTCAGCGGCATCGTCGTGCACACCGGCGCGCGTGTGGCCGCCCAGGCGGATCCGGGGTCGGTCTTCGTGACCGGCACCGTGCGAGATTTGGTCGCCGGCGGCGGCGTGGCCTTCGAGGATCGCGGCAGGCATTCCCTCAAGGGCGTGCCGGGGGAGTGGCACCTCTTCGCCGTCCGGTAGGGTGCAGGACGAGATATTCTTCGCCACCGCCGTCCAACTGAGCAGGCAATTACGGCGGCGGAAGATCTCCTCAGTCGAACTGACCCGCCTCTTCCTTGACCGGCTGGCGACGCTGGGGCCCCGCTGCAATGCTCTGGCTGAACTCACCCCCGACCTGGCGCTGCGTCAAGCCCGCCGGGCCGACCGGCTGCTGCGCCGCGGCGTGGCAGCCTCTCCGCTACTGGGGATCCCCTACGGGGCGAAGGACCTGCTGGCGACGAGGGGGATTCCCACCCGCTGGGGTGCGCCCCCGTACCGCGACCAGGTCTTTGACTACGACGCGACGGTCCTCCGGAGGCTGGACGAGGCGGGAGCGTCCTCGTCGGCAAACTGGCGATGGTCGAACTGGCCGGCGGAGGGGGGTACCATTTCGCCTCCGCGTCGCTGCACGGTCCGGGGCTGAACCCTTGGAACCTCAACCATTGGTCCGGCGGCTCTTCCTCGGGTTCGGGGAGCGCGGTGGCGGCCGGCCTGGTGCCTTATGCCCTCGGCTCTGAGACGTGGGGGAGCATCGTCACCCCTGCCACCTATTGTGGGATCACGGGGCTGCGCCCGACGCAGGGCCTGGTCAGCCGGCACGGGGCGATGGAACTGGCTGCCAGCATGGACAAGGTGGGACCGATGGCCCGCACCGCGGAGGACTGTAGCTGGGTGCTGCAGGCGATCGCCGGCTATGATCCCAACGATGCCTGGTCGGTGGAGCGGGGGTTCCGCTTCACCCGGCGAGTGCAGCGTCGGGGCCTGCGGTTGGGAGTGCTGCCCCTCGACTACGCAGACGAACCCGGGGATGCCGCCACGGCCCGGGCCTTCGAGGAGGCGCTGCGCGTCCTGCGCCGGGCCGGCATGAAGATCGGGAAAGCGTCCTGGCCGGATCAGCCATTGGCCGACATCGGCCGGACGGTCCTCGGCGCCGAGACCGCGGCGGTCCACGAAGATTTCATCAAGAGCGAGCGGCTGAACGAACTCGTCGACGCGGGGCAGAGGGAGGGGCTGCGCCGGTATCTGGAACTGCCGGCCGCGGGTTACGTTCGGGCCCTGCAACAGCGGGCCACGGCCACGCGCGCGGTGCGGAAGATGTTCGAACGGTTCGACGCCCTGGTGGCGCCGTCCCTACTCGGCGAAGCGGTGACGCTGGACACCAACCTCAGCCAGCGGTTCGGCGCCCGGCGCAGCGGCACCAGCGTGCTCGGCGCGGTCGCCGGCGTGCCCTGCCTCGCGCTGCCGATGGGGTTTGGCCCGACCGGCCTGCCCCTCGGTCTCTCCATCACAGGCGATCTATTCAGCGAGAACGTGCTCCTGCAGATCGGCATGATCTACCAGCGAGAGACGGACTGGCATCAGCGCAGGCCGCCGGCGACATGAGGACGTAACAGACCTTCATCTCGGAGAGGACCTGACCCGCCTTTCCCCTAGATTGTTGTTGGGGTTGGACTCAGTAGAACAGAGATTCGATGGCCTTCGCTGAGTTCCCAATCCTCCCATCGAGACCCCTGTCGGGCAGATCGGTGTCGAAAGTAACCTCCCTCATCGATGAAGACTGAGTAAGCCCGCCGCACCTTCCCCAAGGGTGAGGAACTCCTGGACCCTTACCACATCCCTTACAATTCCATCGGCCCACAACACAACAGGCAGCTTGTTTCGTGGGATGTCTTCTCGTTGGTGTGAAGGCTCGTATTTGAACTCAGCCGCGACCTCGACGGAACTGTCCGCATTGAGAATTACAAGATCCGCTGAAATTCCCCGGCGTTTGCCTGCGAGGATCGGGTAGTCGTTGAACACGTGGAAGGGAAGAGTCGCCTCGCCGATGTTCCTCAAGGTGTACGTCTGAAGTGTCCACACGAGATCCCGCTCGGTGAAAGGCGAAACGAAGCGTAGTTCGTCTTGAACCACTTGAGGGACGACTCAAAGAGAATGCTTGCATCCATGAGGAGCCGCCCAACCGAGGCTTGGTGTCCAGGAGATGTACGTCTGGGTCTATTGACTTGGCGGAGGGGGTGGGAGTTGAACCCACAAGGGCTTGAGGCCCGGCGGTTTTCGAGACCGCTCCGATACCGGGTTCCGGACACCCCTCCGCGAACCCAGACCTCTCTATCTTATAGCCCCTCGACGATCTTGGCGATCTCCTGCTCCGAGTAGCCCCGCAGGGTCTCGGTGCGGGCGGAGCCGGCCGATCCCACCCAGATAGAGAACTTACTAGCGGTCTCGTCGTTGGGGGCATCGAAGATGGCCACCGCGTCGTACCGCCCCATCGTCCAGACGATCTCGCGGAACTTGATGCCCAGTTTCTCCGCCTGCGCCCGGGCGCGCTGGGCGCGTTGCACCGTATCCTTCGCGGCCGCCGACCCCTGGGGGGTCCAGGTGATCAACTGCACGTAGACTGGCATGTCATCGCCTCCTTTTGGAACAGCCGTGGAAGTGGAAGAGGGTTCGGGACGGCCGCTCACACTCCCTGCATTCGCCGCCGCCTTCGATCATAATGTGCAGGGAGGTTCCGGCGACGGAGCTCGCCCACCGCGCGATGGCGACCACCGTCCAAGAGGCACCCACAGCAGACCAGCTCTCCACCTGGCGGCAGCACCGACTGGACGAGGCCGACGCCGCCTACCTCTATCGCCGCATTGGCGCGGCGGAGTCGGACCCCGCCCGCGCCAGGATCTTCGAAGACCTGGCCGAGGTCGAGGACCGCCACGTCGACCGCTGGGAGACGGTCCTGCGCGACGCCGGGATGCGCCTGGGGCCGCTGCATCCGAGCGCCCGCGCGCGTTTGCTGGCGCTGGTCGGTCGCACCCTGGGCTGGAAACTCCTCGTCTCCATCCTCCTGTCTGAGGAAGGACGGGAGACGAAAGGCTATCTCCGCGGCGCGCGCGACTACGGCCACGCCGCGGCGTCAGAGGCGGCGTTGGACCTGGCCAAAGAATCGGCGGAACACGCCGAGCGTCTCGGGGAGATGCTGGGCGTGGAGGGCGAGCCCTGGCACCGCACCGCCTCCGGCGGCTACCTCCGCAACGTCGTGTATGGCTTCAACGACGGCCTGACCGCCAACTTCGGTCTCGTCATGGGCGTGTTGGGCGCCAGCGTCTCCCACAACATCGTGCTGGTCTCGGGGGTGGCCGGGCTCTTCGCCGACGCGCTCTCGATGGGCAGCAGCGGGTTTCTCGCGTCCAAGTCTGAGCGGGAAGTCTACGCTCACGAGATCGCCGTCGAGCGGGACGAACTGCGCATGATGCCCGATATCGAGGAAGAGGAACTGGCGCTGCTCTACCGGGCGCGCGGCATCAGTGCGGCCGCCGCGCGGCAGACCGCGCGTGAAGTGATGCGCCAGCCCGAGCGCGCCCTAGAGGAGAAGACCCAGCTCGAGCTGCGGATCGCTCCCGCCGGAATGTCGCCGCTGCGGGAGGGGTGGATCACGGGCCTCGCCACGGCGGTCGGCGCGGCCATCCCGGTGCTGCCGTTCATTCTGCTGCGCGGGGCGGCGGCCGTGTGGACGGCGTTCATCGTCAGCATGGCGGCGCACTTCGCCGTAGGCGCCGCGCGCAGCGTCGTTACCGGCCGCGGGGCCCTGCGCAGCGGCATCGACATGTTCCTGGTCGGCCTGGGGATCGCCGGTATCGGCTATCTCGTGGGCGAGTGGATCTCGCGGGTCCTCTGAGGGCCGCGGGGGCCACAGGGGGGTACTTCAGGCAGGGCGAACTTAGAAAGCGGATCTCAACGCAGAAAAAGGGGGCATAGACGATGAGGGTCGGGCGGGTCCTTCGGGCGGCCGTGGCGTCGCTGCTGCTGGCCGCGGTGATGATCCTCCCCGCGGGCGCGGGCGGGCCGGTCACCATCACCTTCTGGCACGGGATGAGTGGGGTGCTCAACCCCGTCATCGACGAACTCACTAACGACTTCAACAAGCTCACTCCCGGCGTGGAAGTCGCCGCGCAATATCAAGGCAACTACGGCGCGCTGAACCAGAAGCTGATCGCCGCGGTGGCGGCGGGCAGCCCGCCGACGATCACGCAGCTGTTTCCCACCTGGACAGAGCAATTGATTCAGGCCAAGGCGATCGTGCCGGTGCAGAACTTCTTCCGGGGCCCCGACGGGCTCTCCGACGAGGAACTCAACGACATCCTTCCGCTGCTGCGCCAGACCAACACCTTCAACGGCGTGCAGTGGACGATGCCGTTCAACAAGAGCCTCTACCTGCTCTTCTACAATGAGGATCTGCTCAAGCAGAACAACCTGAAGGTCCCCGAGACCTGGGACGACCTGCTGAAGGTGGCCAAGGCGTTGACCAGGGAAGAGGGTGGCCGGACGGTGCGCTACGGCTTCACGATCCGCACGACCGAGGACTACTTCTTCGCCTTCCTGCTCACCAACGGCGGGGAGTACCTGCGAGCGGGCGGGCGTGAAGTGGCTTTCAACAGCCCGGCCGGAGTGGAGGCGATGCAGTTTCTCTTCGACCTGGTGCACACGCACAAGGTCGCCTACGTCATATCCGGGTTCGCCGACGCCGACATGGGCGCAGGCAAGACGGGCATGTACATCGCCACCAACCCCGGGTTGTCCTTCGCGAAGGCCGCGGCGGCGGGACGGTTCACCGTCGGGCTGGCGGGCCTGCCTTACAAGAAAACCAAGGCCACCATCCTCTCCGGGACCGACGTCGCCATCCTGGCCAAAGCCACGCCCGAGCAGCAGGTGGCGGCATGGAAATACATCAAGTTCATCACCAGCACCAACGCCCAGGCCCGCTGGTTCATGAAGACCTATTACATGCCGGTGCGGCGGAGCGCGCGCGAGTCCACGCTGGCGCGCGTCTACATGCGCGACAACCCGGAGCATCGCGCCGGCCTGGACTCGCTGGCGGTGGCCAAGGCCGAGCCGAGCATTTCAGAGTGGAACGAGATCCGCAACATCGTCCAGGGCGCCGTCGAAGAGGCGCTGCTCGGCAAGAAGACGGCCAAGCAGGCGCTCGACGATGCCGCGGCCAAGGCCAACAAGCTGCTGTTACAGCGGAAGTGATGCCCCGGCAGGCGGGCTGACGAGAGGATCGCGGTAGTGACCGGGGGCGCGTAGATGGCGGTCGAAGCGGCCACGACCGTGAGGGGGCTCCCCCGGGCCCCCTCACGTCGGACTCGCCGCCTGTTCGAGAACCTGGAGGCGTGGGCCTTCCTCCTGCCGGCGGGGATCGTGCTGGCGGTGTTCCACTTCTTCCCCATCGTCTACGCCTTCTTCGTCAGCCTGCTGAAGTGGAACATGATCGATCCCGTGCGGCCCTTCGTCGGGATCGGCAACTACGCGCAGCTGCTGCAGGATGAGACCTTCATCACCGCGTTGGGCAACACCACGTATTTCGCCGTTGTCTCGGTCTTCCTGACCATCCCGCTGGCGCTCTTCTTTGCCGTGCTGCTCAACCGCAAATTGACCGGGATGTCCTGGTACCGCACCGCCTTCTTCGTGCCGCACGTCACCTCCCTAGCGGCGGCGGCGATGGTCTGGCACTGGCTCTACCATCCCGACCAGTTCGGGCTGCTCAATTACCTGATCGACAAAGTCGGCGTCCCGCCGCAGCGCTGGCTGCTCGATCCGGCCCAGGCGATGCCGGCCATCATCGCGGTCTCCATCTGGGGAAGCATCGGCCGGGACATCGTCATTTTCCTGTCCGGGCTGCAGAACATCTCGCCGGACTACTACGAGGCGGCGGAGATCGACGGGGCAAACAGCCTGCAGGCCTTCCGATATATCACCCTGCCCCTGCTGTCGCCGACGACCTACTTCGTCCTCATCGTCAGCATGATCGGCGCCTTCAAGGTCTTCGCCCTGCCGCTCTTTCTGACCGGCGGGGGGCCATTGGACCGGACGACCACGATCGTCTATTCGATCTATCAACAGGGCTTCCAGTTCTTCCGGATGGGCTACGCGTCGGCGCAGGCCTACGCCCTCTTTGCCATCATTTTTGTGATCACGATGCTGCAGCGGCGGGTGCTCGCCCCGCGCGTGCACTACGACACCTGAGATGGCGCGCGCCCTGGCCCTGCCCGCTGAGGCCCTTGCCGCTCGCCGCCGCCGGTTCAGCGGCAAGAACGCCCTGGTGCACCTGGCCCTGCTGGCCAGCGTGGCCCTCGTCCTGCTGCCCTACTACCTGATGGTGTCCACCTCGGTGAAGCCAATCGTGGAGATCTTCACCGACCCGTTCAAGTGGATCCCGTCGCGCTTGGCCTGGGAGAATTACGTCGACGCCTGGGGCCACGCGCCCTTCGGACGATACTTCCTGAACAGCACCTTCATCTCGGTGACCGAGACGCTCGGCGTGCTCATCACGTCCGCGCTGGCGGGCTATGCCTTTTCCCGGATGCGCTTCCGCGGGCGCGAGGTGCTCTTCGTGCTCTTCCTGGGGACGTTGATGATCCCCGGCGAGGTGCAGCTGGTCCCCAACTACATCACGATCGTCCGGTTGGGCTGGCTGAATACCTACTACGCCCTGATCATTCCCTGGCTGGCCAGCGTCTTCGGCATCTTCTTCATGCGCCAGTTCTTCGCCAGCATTCCCCAGGAACTGCAGGACGCCGCCACCGTGGACGGCGCCTCGCATCTCACCTTCCTCTGGCGGGTGGTCGTCCCGCTGAGCAAGCCCGCCTTCATCACCGTTGGACTGCTGAGCTTCCTGGGATCTTGGAACGCGCTGACCTGGCCGCTGATCGTCACGAACACGCCGGAGATGCGGCCGATCATGGTGGGGTTGCTCTCTTTCTCCAACGAGTGGGGCACGCAGCCCCGTTTGCTCATGGCGGCCGCAACGTTCTCGGTGCTGCCGATCCTGGCACTCTTCTTTCTCTTGCAGCGTTACTTCATTCAGGGGATTGCACGGGCAGGGATCAAATTCTGATGCGGGAGGGATTATCCTGATGTCACGAACCGTGCGGGTCGCCGCCCTGCTGGCCGCGGCCGGCTGCGTGCTGGCCGGCCCGTCGGATCCGCCTGCGGTCGGCGCCCCCAGCGAGAGCATTCACGAGTACGCCGTGCCGCGCGGCTCGCGTCCCCATGACGTGGCGCCCGCCCGCGACGGGGGCGTCTGGTACACGGCCCAGGGCACCGGCGAGCTCGGCCATCTCGACCCGGCGACCGGGCGGACGCGGCACATCAAGCTTGGGGACGGGTCGGCGCCGCACGGCGTCATCGTGGGTCCGGACGGCGCACCCTGGATCACCGACGGGGGGCTCAACGCGATTGTGCGTGTGGATCCGACCACGTCGCGGGTGCAGGTCTTCCCACTTCCGGCCAACGCTGGCCGCGCCAACCTCAACACGGCCACCTTCGATGGCCGCGGCGTCATCTGGTTCACGGGGCAGAGCGGCGTCTATGGACGGCTCACCCCGGCCGACGGCCGGGTGGAGGTCTTCCAGGCGCCCCGCGGCCGCGGCCCCTACGGGATCGCCACGACGCCCGGCGGCGAAGTCTACTATGCGTCCCTGGCGGGCAATCACATCGCCCGCATCAACCTGCAGACGGGTGCCGCCACCGTGATCGAGCCGCCGACGCGCGGCCAGGGAGCCCGCCGGGTCTGGTCGGACTCCCGCGGCCGGATCTGGGTGAGTGAATGGACCGCGGGCCAGCTGGGGATGTACGATCCGGCGAGTGGCCAGTGGCGGGAGTGGAAGCTTCCGGGCCCCAACCCGATGGCCTACGCGGTGTACGTCGACGGCAGTGACATGGTCTGGATCGCCGACTGGGGCGCCAACGCCCTGGTGCGGTTTGATCCGCTGCGCGGAGCGTTCGACAGCTTCGTCCTGCCCAGCTCGCCGGCCAACGTGCGCCAGGTCCTCGGCCGGCCCGGCGAAGTCTGGGCCGCCGAATCGGGCGTGGACAAACTGGTGGTCATTCGGACGCGCTAGGTCCGAAAACCACGAGCACTCACCCGCCGTAAGTCTCCGAGCGCAGAATCTGCTGCAGAGGGAGACGGTTCACCCGATCGAGGACCCTAGCCGGGTCGGCGCGGGGCCGGGGCTTCGGTTCGCTGGCCGCCGGATACCCGAGAGACAGGATCGTCGGAATCGCCGCCTCCGCAGGGAGCTCCAGGAGCTGCTTGAGCGTGCTTTCATCGATCGGAGTATTCGGACAGGTGCCGACGCCGAGGCTCCAGGCGGCGATCATCATGTTCTGGGCGGCCCGTCCCGCGTCGAATTGCATCCGTGGGTTGGTCAGCGCCACGACGATTGCGGCGCGGCAGTCCTCGAGGTTGCCTGGTCGGGAAACCAACGGGGCGATCGCGAGTAGCCGCTTGGGATCTGTAATGAGGATGAAGTGCCAGGGCTGCCGGTTGCGGCTGCTCCCGCTTGCTCGACCGGCTTCCACGATCTGCAGCAGCACCTCGCGCGGCACTGGCTCTGGCCGATAGCGCCGCACTTCGCGCTTGTCAACGACCGCCAGATAGGCGTCCATGCCCGTTCACCTCCGCCGCGCTCTCCCTGGCCGCTGCCAGATTCCCAGAATAGCCTTCGGAGACGCGTTGGCACCAGGAAGGGGATTGTAATACACCATATGTATTACAGAATCGATGAGTTGAGGAGGAGGGGGGGATGCCCACGAGCGTGCGTCTGGACCCCAAAACCGAAGGGATGGTTCGATGGCTGGCGCGGCAGACAAAGCGGGCGAAATCGGCCGTCATGCGCGAGGCCATCACGCGGATGGCGGAGCAGGTCGGCGGCGCGCCCCGAGACGACACTCCCTATGCGGCGGTGGAGGACCTTCTCGGCATCGCGCGTGGGGGGCCCCGCGATCTTGCTCGCCGGGCGGACGAAGCCTTTCGACATGTGCTCGTCCAGCGACATCGACGTCAATGATCCTAGTCGACGCAGGGCCGCTTGTGGCGCTGCTGCATCGAGACGACTAGGATCATGACCGATGCGCTGCGGCGCTCCGCACCATTCGCACCCCGCTCGCGACCACGTGGCCTCCCCTCACCAAAGCGATGTACTTGTTGAGTTTTTCTCCCGAAGCGCAGGATGCGCTGCTTGAGATGCTTGAGCGGGGAGCGCTCCAGATTCATCCGATCGAGCGGTCCGACATCCCGCGCATCCGTGCGCTCATCCAGAAGTACCGCGACCTGCCGATGGACCTGGCGGACGCCTCGCTCGTCCGGGTGGCCGGAGCGGGAAGGAATCCACCGGATCTTCACATTAGACCGACGGGATTTCTCGACGTATCGGGTCGGCCGGCGCGCCTTGACGATCAATCCCTGACACAGGCTGCACCGCACCGCGGCAAAGGGCTCCACCCCAGGCTACCCTCCCGGAGGAGTCCCGCCGAGGGAACGGGAACAGTGCCGCATCCATCGCCCCGCTTCTTCGGCAGGGCGCAGAGGCGGTGCGTTCGGCGAAATGGGCAAGGCGCCGCACGTGCTCATTGCCATCGTCCTGGCGGGAACTGCGCCGCTATTCGCCGCCTCGCCGCCTCCCTCGGCGGCGCCGGACGCCCGATTCCGGCCGGCCCTCGGCCGAGATCAGGTCGTGATCGCCTTACCCTCACTCAACGAGCCGCCCAGTATCGGGAAACTGGGGTCGGTCTTCGGCGCGGAGCTCCTGGCGCCTGGCCCCGCAGGGAGTGGAGTATGTCCCGACGGTGAAAGACGGCACATGGACGGCTCAGGGTGACGGGATGACGCTGCGTTGGCGGATCCGGCCCCGCCTCTGGCACGACGGCCGCCCGGTTACCTGCGGCGACTATGTGTTCGCGATCCGGCTGGTTCGCGACCGCCGCGCGGGCACGCGAGGCATTGCCGACGTCCAATCGCTGAATATCGCCAACGCCTCGTGCCCTGCCGGGGCCACGGGGCGAGAGCTGCTGGTTCACTGGAAGAAGCGCTACGCATACGCGAATCTCGCTCCACTGCCCACAGGTCCGGCCCCGCGCCACATCCTCGAGCCGATCTATCGTCAGAATCCCGACCGTCTCGTGAGGATTTTTGGTGTTGATCCTGCCCAGACCGTGGGGGACGGCCCCTACCGCATCCAGGATTGGCGCAAGGGAGAGTCGCTAACGCTCGAGGCTGTGCCCGGCCATCCCATCTTTGGGACACCGCGGCTGCGGCGCATCACCTACCGCTTTATCCCGAACCCCCAGGCACGGCTGGCTGCCCTCCTGGCGGGTGAGGTGGATGCGCTGAGCCCCAGTGGGACCGACTTCGACGCGGCTTTCGACCTCGAACGACGAGGTGCCGGGCGGCTGCGTGTCCTCTTCTCTCCTCCGTGGGTCTGGGAGCACATCGACTTCAACCCTGGACAACCCGCTGCTGAAGGACGTTCGGGTCCGGAGGGCCATCGCTCACGCCGTCAATCGCACGCAGATCGTCCAGGAGCTTTTCCAGGGCCGTCAGCCCGTTGCCCATAACTATCTCCCACCGCCGCATCCGGCGTACACGACCAATATCCCGAGGTACTCGTACAACCCGGCGCGCGCACAGGCCCTCCTCCGCGAGGCCGGCTTCTCACCGGGGCCAGACGGCGTCATGCGCGACGGCTCTGGGAGACGGCTGATGCTTCAGTTCAGCACAACTGACGACTCGGCGATCCGGTTGAGGGTGCAGCAGATCATCCGCCAGCAGCTTCGTGATGTGGGTATAGAGATCGAGATCGTCAACTTCCCTCGCCGGGTGTTCTTCCCCGACATCGTCCAGGCGAGGAAGTTCACCGGCATGGTGATGTTCGCGTTCGGCTGGGGGCCCGAGTCTGATTGCGACCAGTACTACACGTCCGATGCCTTGCGAATAGAAACTCCCGCCTCCGGTCGAATCTTCGGGCTGAACTATTCTGGGTATCGGAACGAGGAGATGGACAAGGTCTGCAAGGGAGCGGCCCAGGAGCTCGACCCGGAGGCGCGGAATCGCCTCCTGCGCGCTAGCGCGCAGCTCTTCGCCCGCGACCTCCCCGCGCTACCGCTCTACTACCGCACGGAGGTGGCGGTGGCCAAAGTCGGCCTGCAGAACTTCGCTCCCCGAGGCCTGGGGAACGAGACGTGGAACGGCCACACATGGTACTGGAAGTGAGTCCTCTGCGGCCGGCCGTGCTCGTCGCGGCCCTCCTGCTGACCGTGATGGCGGCAGCGGTGCCGACCGGGAGCCAGGCCGCGGCAGGCCGGGATCAGGTCGTGATCGGGGTCGGGCTCGATGTCGACACGCTCAACCCACTCTTTACAGTCTCACCCGGGGCCCTCGTTGCCAATGCCGTCCTCTCCACGATGTTCACGGCGGATGTGCCGCTGAGCAGCGCCTGGCGTCCTGTCGCTCAGGGCGTGGAGTACCTTCCCAGCCTCAAAGACGGCACCTGGCGCGTCGAGGGTGGCCGCATGCGTCTGACCTGGAAGATCAGGCGGCGGTTCTGGCACGACGGCCGGCCGGTCGGCTGCGGAGACTATGTGTTCACCCATGCGCTCGTGCGCAACCCTCAGGTCCCGGTCTACTCGCGACCTGACCCGCTCATTGCCAGCGTGGAATGCCCCGATGGGGCGGGCGGGACCACGGTGGTGGTGAACTGGGCGAAAACGCATCCCTACGCGAACCGCGAAGTGATTCCATTTGGTCCCCTCCCGCGCCACCTTCTTGCGGATGCGTATCGGCAGAGCCCATCGAGGCTTCCGGAAGCGTCCTTCGGCAATGAGGCTGCGGCCACCATCGGGGATGGTCCGTACCGGCTGGTCGAGTGGCGAAAGGGGCACTCGATCACCGTCGAGGCCGTGCCCAACCATCCCATCTTGGGGAGGCCGAGGATCCGCCGGATCGTGTGGCGGTTCAATCCCGACTTCAATGCGCTGCTCGCGGAGCTGCTGGCCGGGACGGTCGACGTCTTGCCCCAAAGCGCGTTCGGTGCCCGCGTCGACGCCGCCATCGAGTTGGAGCGCCGCGCAGCCGGACGGGTGAGGGTGCTCTATGCGCCGGGGCTCGCCTGGGAGCACATCGACTTCAACCTGGACAATCCTCTGCTGCAGGATGTGCGGGTGCGCAGGGCCCTCGCGCACGGAATCAACCGGACCCAAATTGTGCAGCAGCGGTTTGCAGGCCGGCTCCCCGTGTCCCACACGTACCTGCCGAGCCCGCACGCGGGGTTCGCCGATGCGGTGCCCAAGTACCCATATGATCCCGCGAGGGCGCGGGCACTGCTGGCGCAGGCCGGGTTTGCTCCGGGCCCCGACGGCGTCATGCGCAATCCCTTGGGCCAGCGGCTTTCGCTGGAGCTGAATACCACCGCGGGTCAAACAATCCGCGAGCAGGTCGCTCTCCTCATCCAGCAGCAGCTGCGGCAGATCGGCGTGGAGATCGTCATCGTCAATTTCCCCGCCAGGGTGCTCTTCGACAATCTCCTGCAGCGGCGTCAGTTCAAAGCCCTGGCCTACTACGCTTGGATTGTGCGGCCGACCTTCGACTGCAATCAGCTCTTCACGTCCGACGGCATCCCTGGCGAAGCCAACCATTGGGAAGGGCAGAACTACCCGGGGTTCCGCAACCCGGAGATGGATGAGGCCTGTCGTGGGGCTGCGACCGAGTTGGACGAAGGCAAGCGCAACGCCTGGTTTCGCCGGAGTGCCGTCATCTTCTCTCGCGAATTGCCGGCGCTGCCACTGTACTACGGGGCCCGCGTGGCCGCGGTACGGCACGGTCTTGAGAACTTCAGCTTCGGCGCAAGTTGCTTCACTTGCATCCTCGATAACACCTGGAACGCGCACAGCTGGTACTGGAAGTGAGCAAGCCAAGAAGCTTTCGCGCCCTTAGAAGGGTCGCGCTTGTACCGGCCGCATGCCTGGCCTTGAATATCCTGCCGGCTCTGCCTTCTACTTTCGAGTAATTATCGTCGCATCCAAGACCGGACTACAGAATTTTTCGGTTAGCATTGGTGATTCGTCGGAAGCCTGGAACGGTACACGTCGTATTCGAAAGTGAGCCTGTTCTTCGGATTGCGTCCCCAGCCTGCCGCTACCTGAACATTTCGGGGAACTGCTTCACGATCGCCTCGGCGATCGGGTCGGCCATAGTGTGGGAGTGCGCGCTGGCCATGCGAATGGCCTTGTGCCCTCGCGCCACTCTCGGATGAAGGCGGCGGCGGCGGCCGCCTGGCCGTGCAGGAAATCGGGGACCTTCATCGAGAGCAGCATGAACCCGGCCCACACCGCCAGCAGCGTAAAGCCGATCGCCCGGCGGCGCCGGTGGATCCAGGGGTCCCCCTGCGGTCTGGGCCGGGCGGTGCTGAGCATCAGGCAGATCGCGGCCAGCGAGAAGCCCACGAGCGGCGCCCAGTGGATGCCGTGGCTGGCCTCCTCGAAGATGACGCCGGGGGTGAGGAATCCGTGGATGAAGAAGAACCCCGCGATCGCGGCGAAGGCCAGCGCCAGGAAGAACCCTCGGGGTTCCTGCACCCGCCCCGCCACGATCATCATCAGGGCGGCGAGAAACCCTCCGATCGCCGCGATGATGGTGACAACTTCGAAGTGGAAGATGGGCGCGGGAAGGGGCGGGTCCAGGTTCGGATTTCTCAGCAGCAACAGGAGCAGGCCCGTCGGCGCGGCGAGGACCAAGAGGCGCAACAAGCCAGACCATCTTCCTCGGGAAGAAGTCATCGCTTCGGCAGTGCCCAAAGGCCGCGGTGACTAGTCTGGGGCGCGCCCGGGCCCCTGAGGGCCCTTTAACGCGACGGCAGGCCGTCGACTCGACGGGACGAAATCCTCATCGAGGAGATCCCCAAGGGAGGGTTCCAGTTGCGCCAGGCACCCAGCCGGAGAGTGCTCGCCGCCGGTCTCTTAGGCTTGGCGTTGGCCGCTCACTCGTCCGGTTTCGACGGCACCCTTCGAGTCTCGGCCGCCGGCCCAGGAGGCCTTCAGCGGGCCGGCCGGTGGTTCACCTATGACGGACGGCCGGTGTACCTTGTGGGCTTCGACAGTCAGGAGCTGGCTTGCGACCCGACGGTCGACTACGTAAAGGCCCTTGATCTCTTCGTCCGGTACAGGGTCAACAAAGTGCGCGTCTGGATCTACTGCTGGTTCGGCACGACCTCGTTTCACGCCCTCACCCCATGGGCAACAGATGGCACCGGCAGGCACAACCTCGACCGGTGGAACCCGGCCTACTGGAGCCGGGTCCGCGACTTCGTCAGGAAGGCGCGGGAGCGCAGCATCGTCGTCGAGATCACCATCTTCGCTCCCTATCCGGCTGCCCGCCGGTGGTGGTCCGACGGAACCCACCGGGTCGCCTGGAACAAAGCCCACAACGGTAATCAGGTCTTCTCAAGCAACTCCCGCGGGCATTTCCAGCCCGAGTTCTTCGATCTCGCCCACGCGGAGAGGTCGTCCAGTGGAAAGACGCTCGCTGACTATCAGCGGTCGCTGGTGGACAAGGTCATGGCAGAGCTGGGTGCCTTTGGAAACGTCTACTTCGAGGTGTGCAACGAGTTTGGCGCCAACCGCCTCGACGTCGACCGATGGCACCCCTGGCAGCTGCGCTGGGGGCAGCGGATCGACGGCGCGACGCCCCGGTTGGTTGCCGTTCATGCGGGGTTTGATCGCCAGGTCAAGGCGCCCCTCTACTGGGAGAAGGAGTACGTAGACGTCTTGAATTTCCGTTCCACCGCGTCCCCGCAAGGCATGTCTGACATGCTCCATCCGGCGCAGACGAAGGGGAAGGTCCTCAGCATCAACGAGTCCACTTCGGGAGATTTCCACGACTCGCCGCGGAACCTCAACAACGCGATGCGGGTCGCGTGGGGGATCTTCCTCTCCGGCGGCCACTTCGCCCTCTATGAGGACGACAGCAGCCGGATCGGGAACGCGCGGTGGATCGAAGCGGCCAAACGGCTCAAAGCCATGCGTGACATTGCCGAGAGCATCCCCTTTTGGGAGCTTTCTCCTGTGGACCAGGAGGGCCGGGAGTACGACACGCTCGTCTCGGAGGGTCCCTCGGGGAGCAACCGGCAGCTCCTGGCCAAACCCGGTGCGACATATCTGGCCTACTTTTGGGGCAGGAAGTCGACCACGGGTGTGGCGATCCGGCTGCCCTCGTCCGCCTTTGCCTACACCTGGTACGATCCAAGGGATGCACGCGTGCTGACCACGGGCGCCGTCACGAGCAGCGGGACAGCCCACGTCCCGTCTCCTCCGCCGGCGTCGTGGGATGAGGAGGCCGGACTCGTCCTCGTCATCCGGAAGCGATGATGAACCCCTCTCCGCTACCCCGTAGAGACGGCGAACGTCCGATGACCCACAAGGGGATGCCGCACGCGCAGATCGGCGTGCGGTCTGTCCCTGACGTCGACGCCGAACTCTTCCGCCGCGCCTACGCGCTGCCCGACGTGGAGAATCGCCCGACGGTCATCTCTGTGCCCGGCGCGCGGGCGCTGTGGTTGCGCGAGGGGATCCCGCTGGCTCATCCTGAGGTGATCGTGGCGGGTCGAGAGTTCGCGCACATCCATCCAGACGGCAGCTTACATGCCACCCTGCCGGCGGAGCGGGCGCGGGAGGCCGTCCAGGCCGGCTGGGCGGAACCGCATCCCCTCGCGGAGGCGATGGGGTGGGAGGGCATGGTCATGCTGTACACGCCCCGGTCGATGCAGGAACTGGACGTCATTTTCAGTCTGGTGGTCGACGCATATAACTATGTGACCGGCCGGGTAGAGGACGCGGGCGACTATTCGAAGAGCGAGGCGAAGGGAGGCTCCTGACTGATCTTCTGGAGCGCCTGGGTCAGGGTGTCGGCGACCACCGCCTGGCTGGAGGGATCTCCCGGCAGATGTTCGAGTTCACCTTTCAAGTAGGCGGACAGCGCTTCTGTCGCCTCCTCGACCTCGGCCCTGGTCATCGCCTTGGTTTCCAGCGCCCGCCCCACGGCCATCGCGACGTCCAGGAGAGC
Source organism: bacterium (assembly GCA_050695215.1). Taxonomy (GTDB): domain Bacteria; phylum Sysuimicrobiota; class Sysuimicrobiia; order Sysuimicrobiales; family Humicultoraceae; genus JACQGZ01. The sequence continues at coordinate 9,454 of JBOGSD010000011.1, read as the reverse complement.
AATGTGCGCGAGCTGGCGCCTCCGCGGATCCTGGAGCGCGGCGCCGAGCTTTCGGCGCAGTTCCTCGGGGGTCATGGCAGGGTTCGTTTCCTCCGTGCGACGTCCATCCCTGCAACCCACCCTGCTGCCGTCCCTGGGGCTGAGTCGTCCCCAAGACAGAAAACGATCGGCGGGAGGCCGTCTGATCGACCCCCCGCCCATGCACTGATCTAACAGATCGCTGACTAGGACTTCTTCGTGAAGAGGCTGTTCAGCAGCGTGTAGAGGCTCGTGCCGCTGCCCATGACGTCGGTCCCTGACATGGGCGTGAACTGGTTCGTCGTCTTGGTCACGCGCTCGTCCACTCCCAGGTGCTCCAGCTTGGTCGGGTCGGCGCTCTTGATCGCCGCGATCTCCTCGGCCGTCAGGTCGAACTGGGCCAGGGTGGCGTCGGGGTTGGCCTTCAACTGCGCGCGAAAGGCCTCGTCCTCCATCGCACGGGTAACGAAGCTCACCACACCCTCACGCGACATAGTGGTCTACCTCCTTTCCCGAGAGATCATGACCTAGAAGAACCATTGCATCAGTTTACTGATTCGCTCGTCGAGCTCTTTGCCGTAAACCTCGGTCGGTCCTTCCAAACTCTTCAGGGCCGCCACCAGCTCCGGCGTGGGCTGGATGCGGAAGCGTTCCAGGGCGGTCTGCGGGTCCCGCACCACCTCGCCGTGCCAGGTCGGGTCGGAGAGGAAGCGGTCGACGAACCGGCGCAGGCGGACGCGCTGGGCGAGACGGTTGCGCGCCGCTTCCAACAGCATCGCCGGCGCGGTGGGCTCCGCCAGGGCGTCCACGATGCCCCCGTAGGCGGCGGCAATCTCGCGGCAATGGTCGCAGCCGCGGAGGTGTTCCTCGATGCCGGTGCTGTCCTGCCTGGGGACCAGGCTCCCGGCGTAGGCGGCGATCTCTTCCTCAAGGGGATGTGGTGCAGTCATGGGCTCTCATCCACCTAGATGCGTCGGGGGAGGGGTTTCTTCCCTCCAGGCTCGGCTTTCCTGACCGGGTTTCCCACCGGGAAGGGGGCTATGGGAGCAGGTCGCGGACGGCGATCCGGAAGTCCGGCAGCACGGGAGCACCGGCCACGTCCTCCTCCCGGCCGTACTTCAAAGAGACCCCGCGGGTGTGGACGGTTAGCGTCGCGCCTTCCGGGTCGATGACCCAGACGGCTCCGCTACCCGCCTTGAGATAGTCGGCCACCTTCGCCGCCACCTCTCCCGGCCCGTCGTCGGGAGAGAGAACTTCCACCGCCAAGTCGGGCGCGCCGGGAAAGAACCGAATGGGGAGTTGGTCGCCCACACGGGCCTTCAAGACGACCGCCACGTCAGGCCCGCGGACCGTCGCCGGGTCGCGGCTGAGGATAAAGCCCGCTTCAGCCAGGACGACCCCGAGCCCGTATTGCCTGACATGCTCGTCCAGGAGCCTCGCCAGACGGACCACTATCGCTCCGTGCCTCGCTCCGGGCGGCGTCATCTCGATGACCCGTCCCGCCACAAGCTCGGCTCGCGGCAGCCTGTGCGCGAGGTGCCAGAACTCCTCCACCGATATCGGTGCAAGCGTTTCAGGGCTCACGGCGCGAGTATAACATCGCCTCGTCCCTGACATCGGCGCCGGAGTGGGCGATTTTCGGCGGGGTAGGAGAAAAACGATCGACGGGGGACCGCTCACCGGCCCCCCGCCTTCGATGATCTTACGGACAGTTTCTAGCTCGTCTTCGGGAAGATGTTGTTCAATAGCGTGTAGAGCGTCGGGCCACTACCCATCGGCTGCGGCAGCCAGGGCGAGGTCTTGGTCACGCGCTCGTCCACGCCCAGCTGCTCCAGCTTGGCGGAGTCGGCGTTCTTGATCGCCGCGATCTCCTCGGCCGTCAGGTCGAACTGGGCCAGGGTGGCGTCGGGGTTGGCCTCGAGCTGCGAGCGGAAGTCCTCGTCCGCCATGACGCGGGTGACGAAACTCACTAGACCTTCACGCGACATCCTCGGTTACCTCCTTTCCCGAGAAGACACGTCCTGCACAAGGCTCTCATGTCCTTAGATGCGGCGGGGGGATGTTTCCTTCCCCCGGGGGCCAAGGTTGTCTAAGGTTCTTTGGCGATGGCACTCCGCAGCCGCACCAGGCAGCGGGCGATGCGGCTCGCCACCGTGCCCTCGGCGATCCCTAGCCCCGCCGCGATGTCGGCGTACTTGCGTTGCTCGTAGAAAAAGAGCGTCAGGACCTGGCGGCAGTCCTCCGGCAGAGCGGCGAGGGCCTCCCGGACGAGAAAGACCTCCTCCACACGCGCCAGGGCGGCCTCCTGGGCCTCGTCTGGGGTGTCTTCGTCCAGGACGGTTTCGGCCCGTCCGGCCCGCCCACCGTGCCGGCGCAGGTATTGGCGCGCGGCGTTGGCGGTGATCCGGCCGATCCAGGCCTTGAGCGAGCGTGGGTCCGACAGGGTGCCCAGGTGCTTGAAGAGGCTGAGGACCGTCTCCTGGAAGACCTCCTCCGCCTGGGCCTGAGGCAGACCGAAGCCCCGCAGCGCGATGGCGTAGATGTACGACCCGTAGCGCCCGAGCAGGAGATTCCAGGCCTCCTCGTCGTGGGCCCGGCAGCGCTCGACCAGCTCGGCGTCCGTCGGGACGGCGCCGGTCTGCGCTTTCATCCCTGTGCTCCGGCTGTCGCGGCCGCGCGCCCCACGCGCGCGAGGACGAGCCGGTCCAGGTCGAAGACCTCCTCTGCGACCGCCTGGAGGTCTTCGGGCGTGACGCGGCGGACCGCGGCGACGCTTTCTTCAAAGGGCTCGAACCGGTCGATCAGCTCTTCGATCGCCACCAGGCTGGCCACGGAGAGGGCCGTCTCGAAATGGCGCGCCAGGCTGCCCTCGTACCGCAGCTTGGCCTCCGCCACTTCTTTATGGGGGACGGGCTCGCGGCGGAGGCGGTCGAACTCCTCGATCACCGCCTCGAGGACGCCCTTGACGTGCCGGGGGGAGCAGGTGGTGTAGGCGCAGACGTAGCCCCGGTCCTCATACGCCATCGCCAGCGTGGAGACGTGGTAGACCAGGGAGTCAGACTGGCGCAGCCGGCGGTGCAGCCGGGAGGTGGCCCCGCTGCCGAGGAGGATGTGCAGCAGTTTCACAGCGGGGCGCCGGAGGTCGCGCATGCCAGGCCCCTCGACCCCCAGCGCGAGATGGGTGGCCTGCAGCTGTTTCTCCAGCGCCGCCTGCCCGGACCCTCGTCCCGGCGGAGGGAAGACGTCCTGCCAGCCCTCGGCGCGGGCCCAGCCGAGGTGCCGTTCAGCCAACCGGACGATCTCGTCGTGGTCGAGCGATCCCGCGGCGGCGAGGACCATCCGGGAGGGCACGAGGTATCGGGCGAAGTGCGCCGCGAGGTCCGCGACAGACAGGGCGCGCACCGTTTCCGGGTACCCGTAGATCGGCCGGGCGAGAGGGTCGCCGTCCCACATCCCCTGGAGGAAGAGATCCCAGATGACGGTCTGGCTGTCGACGGCCGCTGCGATCTCGTGGAGGATGACCTCGCGCTCCCGGGAGAGCCGCTCCTCCGACACCTCCAACGGGGCCAGCACCGCGCCGAACGCGCGCAGCACGTCGGGGACGTACTCCCCCAAGACGACCGCCTGCAGCGCGGTGTACTCGCGGTGGGTGACGGCGTTGAGGTCGCCGCCGGTGCCTTCGATGCGGTCGAAGGGGGATTCGCCCGGATCCCACTCGCGGTTGAACAGCATGTGCTCAACGATGTGGCTGATCCCGGGTTGCTCGCCGTCGTGGCGGCTGCCCACCTTGATCAGCAGCTTCAGGGCGACGAGCGGACTGCCCCCGCGCTCGACCGTGACGACCCGCAGGCCGTTGGCCAGGGTGGAGCGCTTCAATCCAACTCCTCGAGGGCGATCGGTTCGGGCCGCGGCCGGCAGACGCCGCAGTGGAGGGCGTCTTCGACGACGAGCGCCTGGACGTGCTCCTTGGTCTTCGCGTTGTAGACCTCGAGGATGAACGGCAGGAACTTGGCGTGGTCCCCGCAGATCCCCCGCCCGCAGAAGCGGCACGTCCCCAGCGCCGTCGTCTTGCAGATCCAACAGTCCACCGTCGGTGTCCCTCCTCTGGAATCGCCTTAGGCCTGGCCGATACTCTCTCGCGGCCCGCGCCGCGCCTCCGCCTCCCTCATGATCTGCGGGAGCACGCTCTGCAGGAGGTTCTCAAAGTCGGCCCGCCCCAGTGAGAGGACTTCCAGCGGGGTGAGCGCCCGGACCGTCGCGGTGCGGGGCACGTCCAGCAGGAGCGCGATCTCGCCGAAGTAGTCCCCCGGCGCGAGCACGCGCAACCGCTGCCGCTCCCCGTTCGCGGTCGCGCTCACCTCCGCCTGCCCCTCGCGGACGACGTAGAAGCGGTCGCCGACGTCTCCCTGCCGCACCACCTCGGCGCCCGTGGGATGGCGCTCGCGGCGGAGGCGCGCCGACAGCCCGGCCGCCTCGTCGGAGGAGAGGGCGCTGAAGAGGGGCAGGCGGCGGAGGTCCTCGCTCTCGGAGATCGCCCGCTCCACCGCCTCGGAGACGGAGAGATGGGCGGCGAAGAGACGCTCGAAATCGCCTTTACGCAGGGTGAGGAGGTCGAGGTCGGTCACGCCGCGCACGGTGGCCGTGCGCGCGGTCTGGCCCAGCAGCGCGATCTCGCCGAAGTGATCCCCCGGGCCCAGCAGCGTGAGCCGCCTCTCGGCGCCGTCCCGGGCCTGCGCCACCTCCGCCTGACCCCGCCGGATGACGTAGAAGGCGTCCCCGCTCTGCCCCTGCCGGAACACCGTCTCGCCGGCGCGCACTCTCACCGGGCGAAGACGCTTGGCGACCTCCGCCCGCCCCTCATCGGGGACGGGGGCGAGGAAGGCGACGCGGTTCAGCAGCCCGATGCGGTCGCGCAGCGTGGCCGGCCGGGGGCGGGCCCACCACCGCCGCACGGCCAGGGCTCCGGCCCGGGCGGTCCGCGCCACGCTGGTGATCAGCATCACGAGCAGAGGGACGAAGACGACGAACGCCACCGGGATGATCAGCAGACGGCCGACGATCCCGGCGTCCCAGAGCTCGGTGAAGATTACCCCGAGCCACGACTGCCAGAAGGCGATCCCCAGCAGGATCAGCACCCCCGTCACGGCCACCGAAAGGATCCCAAATCCCGTGAAGAGACGGTCGAGCGCGCTGAAGGGCTCGCGGCGGCGCAGCTTGCGCCAGAGATCGCGCCGGACAAAGGCCTGGGCCCGCGCGCGCAGCCGGGGAATGTCCAGCCAGTCCACCAGCATGTAGTAGCCGTCCAGTTCCACGAAGGGGATCAGGTTGAACACGAGGATCAGGATCCAGGCCATCGCCAGACGGTGCAGGATGACGGCGGCGGGGAAGCCGGGGAAGACGGCGATGAGGATAGAGATCAGGCCGGCCAGGATCAGCCCGCTGTAGGGGCCCGCCCAAGTGGTGGCGAGCCGCGCCCGCAGCGGTTTGGTCCAGATGTCGGTGGTGTCGACGAAGAACGCGGGGATGCCGAGATAGAGCAAGAAGCCCGCGCTGTTCACCTTCGCGCCGTGATGGCGGCAGGTCAGGGCGTGGGCCAGTTCGTGGATGAAGATCGCGACGTAGTTGAGGCCGAACATGAGGGCGATGCCCTTGGCGGACGACCCGCCCGCCTGCAGCACGCTGAACTGCCCCGAGAGCAGCTGCCGGAAAAACAGGACGCTTCCTACCCCCACGACCAGCAGGTAGAGCGCCTGGGCCGGCCGCGTGTAAAATAGGAACCCGCCGTACCGGTAGATCCGGTCGACCCACCGGTCGACCCCCCGGACCTGGAAGAGCCTCCCCGTAAGGGTGGCGACGAACACTCGCATGAACCGTGTCAGGCGCGGCCGGGGGAGACGGGCCAGCACGAGCCCGAAGAGGTTCGTGGGTTTTTCGGCAAGGAACAGGGTGTGGCGCAGGTGCGTGACGAGCCCCGCGACGCGCCCGATGGCCAGCGTCCCGAACTCGGTGAAGTAGGCCAGGATGAGGTCCTTGACGGTGCGCGAGCCTTCCATCTGCCGCCAGAGGAACTCTTCGTCGGCACTGAGCCGCGCGTAAGACTCGAACCGGGGATGCTTGAGCACGTAGTAGAGCGGCCGGCGGCGGTCATCCACGGGGTGGACTTCGACCTCCGGATCCGCCTGGGGACGGTAGAGCGATGGGTTCAACCGATCGCGCAGCGCGTCCCAGACCCCCGGGGATTCAGGGCCGGGCTGAAGTTTGCGTTCCAGGATCGCGAACAATGAGGTCATAAGCCTATTCTAGCGGGCGAAACACTCTCTTCCGTTCGCCTTTCGGAGGCTCGCTTCCTTGAACGAAGGCGGGGGATTGTCGAGGAGCGCGGCAGGGGATTATCGAGCCATGTGGGTATCGTTCGCGTGGGTGTACCGGTCCGCACTCCTGAGGAGGATCGTGTGACGACGACGGCAGCCACAACGACGGCGCAGGCCATCGACGAGCGCACCGACTACTCGACGCAGCTATCATCTCGGACGAAGATCCTGATCCTGGCTGGGGTCCTGCTCGGCCTCTTTCTCGCCGCGCTGGATCAGACCGTCGTGGCCACCGCGCTACCGGCGATCATCGCCGACCTGCAGGGCATCGACCTGCTGGCCTGGGTCTCGGCCGGATATTTGATCGCCAGCACGACGACGGTCCCGATCTACGGGAAACTGTCCGACCTGTTCGGCCGGCGGAGCATCGTCCTCTTCGGCATGGCCGTCTTCTTGATCGGCTCGGCGCTCTGCGGCCTGGCCGCCAGCATGCTGCAGCTGATCCTCTTCCGAGTGATCCAGGGCATCGGCGCCGCCGCGCTGACCAGCAGCGCGTTTGCGGTCCCCGCCGACCTGTTCGCCCCGGCGGAGCGGCCCCGCTACATGGGGCTGTTCGGCGGCGTCTTCGCCCTCTCCAGCGTGATCGGTCCCTACCTGGGCGGCCTGCTCACGGATACCCTGAGCTGGCGCTGGGTGTTTTACGTGAACGTGCCGATCGGCGTGGTCGCGATCGCCTTCGTGCTCGCTAAGATGCCGCGGTTGGTCAGCGGGCGGCGGGCGCCCCTTGACTGGGCCGGCACCATCGGCCTCATCGTGGCGGTCGTGCCGCTGCTGCTGGGCCTGACCCTCGATCGGGCCCGCTACCCGTGGACCTCTCCGCTCGTATTGGGGCTCTTCGCGGCGAGCGTGGCCGGCCTCGCGGCCTTCATCCGCATCGAACGGCGCGCCGTCTCACCGGTCATCCCCCTCGACATGTTGGCGAACCGGACCGTCGCGGTGATCAGCATCGCCTCGGTGCTGATGGGCGCGGCCCTCTTTGGGGCGATCTTCTTTCTGTCCATCTTCATGGTGAACGTGGTCGGCGTGTCGGCCACGGCGGCGGGCACCACTCTCGTGCCGGTGACGCTGGGGCTGGTCGCGGGCGCGACGATCTCCTCGCAGATCGTGCATCGCGTGGGGCGGTACAAGGTCATGATCCTGCTGGGGGCGGTGGGGGCCGTCGCCGGGTTTATCCTGCTGGCGTCGATGGACGAGACCGTGACCCGCGCCGGCGTCGTCTGGCGGATGGTCGTGCTGGGGCTGGGATTGGGGCCGACGATGCCGCTGCTCACCCTGGCCGTCCAGAATGCGGTGCCGTTTCAGCGCGTCGGCGCCGCGACCGCGGGCCGGCAGTTCTTCACGCAGATCGGCGGGGCCATCGGGCTGGCCATTTTCGGGGTCGTGCTCTCCACCACCCTCACCGTCCAGCTGCAGCGGGAGCTGGCGCCGCTGCTGGCAAGGCTGCCAGCGGAGGCGCGACAACAGATCGATCTCACGCGGCTGCGGAGTGGTTACGGCAGTGCGGCGGCAGTTCGGGCGCCGGCGCGGGCGGCCGGCCCTGCTACGACGTCCACCGCTCCCGGCCCGGGTACTCTCCCGCCCGCGGTCGCGGGTCAGGTGCGCCAGGCGGTGCGGCGGGCCTTTGCCGTCAGCGTGACCCGCATCTACACATTCGCGGGAGGCCTGGCGGTCGTGGCGCTGCTGGTCCTCACTGCGCTGCCAGAGATTCCCCTGCGGCGCACAAACGCGCCGCCGCCGAGTGCATCACCGAACGTGTCTTCGGCCTGGGTTTCTGAACGGCCTCGCGAGTGATCTGACACGCTGGCGGGCCCGGAGGAATCGCGCTGGAATCATACCCCAGAGGGTTCGGCCCCGCGTTAGCGAACCTTGTCGTTATTACCTCTCAGGACGCATCCCCAGGAGGCTCGTAAATGAGGAACCCTTTCATCCGTGCTCTCGCGATCGCCGTCTCTCTGCTGATCCTAGCAGCCGTGGCCGGCGCGCAGGAGCAAGCGGTCAGGCCGCCCATTGCGCAGCTGTGGATTGATGTGGCGACCAATGTCTTCGCCATACCCGGTGCCCCGCCGATATTTGGCCCGGGGGGACAGAACCAGTTCGGCAACACGCGCTTTGCCGTCGGACGGTACGTGGACGTCGCGCTTCTTGTGCGCACGCGCCCCCAAGGGGTCCAGGCTGCTCAGGCCATCCCCGCCGCGATGCGCTTGGGTCCCAATCTGCCGCTGGAGCCTGTTCGAGCCGAGCGGCCCTCCGGCGGACCGGAGCAGCGCGATCCTGCCGCGGTCGAGCAGCCCAAGGGCCGGCTGCTCTTCTACTGGGGCTGCAGCGCGGAAGTGCGCACAGGGCAGCCCCGCGTGCTGGACTTCGCGAGAGGATCGCCTCAAGAGTGGGCCTCGATCTGGCAGGGCCGCTACGCGCCCGAAGGCGGCGCGCGGGCGCAGTCCGGTAACTCGGTCTGGCCCAACGAGCGTGACCGCAGGATGCTGCCCGAAGGCGCCTCGCTGGTGGGCGACCACACGGTGACCGGCGAGGGCGTCCCCGCGGGACTGCGGTTCGCGCTGGGATCGAGTCAGGATCTGATGCCCGCGATCGACCTGTCCGCGCAGGGCGATCTGCAAGCGAGCATCCCGCTGCGCTGGAGACAATTGCCGACCGCGCGCGCCTACTTCATCAACGCGTTTGCCGCCAAGGGAACGGATTTCATCATCTGGAGCTCGTCCGAGCTGCCCGATGCGGGGATGGGTCTGCTCGACTTCCTGTCCAACGCGAACATCGAGCGCTGGACGAATGAGAAGGTACTCCTGCCAGCCCCCACCACGCAGTGCGCGGTGCCGAGGGGCATCTTCGCGGGCACGGAGGGCGCGCTGGTACGGATGATCGCGTACGGGAACGAGTTGACCCTCGTCAATCCGCCCCGGCCGGCCGATCCGCGAGTGACGTGGGAGCAGGAGTGGGCAGTACGGGCCCGGGTGAAGAGCACGCTGACGACGCTTCTCGGCGCGGGTCGGTAGGGCGAGACGGGCGGCCCGCGTCGGAAGCCGTCCGCGCCGCCCTTGGGATCGGCGGAG
>JBOGSD010000010.1:0-20674 GCA_050695215.1 bacterium | reverse complement strand
CCCGCGAGTGCACCCCCTGCTCCTCGGCGAGGCGCCGCACCGCCTCCTCTGCGGCCTGCCGGTTCCAGCCGTCCCCACTCTCGATGCGCTGAGCCAACGTCACCAGCAGCGCGGGGACCGCCGGGTCCCGGAGGTAGCGGTCCACGGCCGCTTGATCGAAGGTGACCTCGCGGAAGAAGAAGTCTCCATAGGCCAGAACATCCTCCCCCACCTTGATGCGGTCGCCCAGGGCCTCCACGACCCTCGCGACGTAGGTGCGCTGCTCCTCGCTGACTCGCTCGGGCAGCAGCCCATGCTCCTGGAGGATCACCACGGCCAGGTCAACGACGCGGTAGGAGTCGCGTTCCATCATCTGGCGCATATAAAGGCCGTTCATCCACGTGAGCTTCGTCAGATCGAACACGGCGGGGGACTTCCCGATCTCTTCGATGCGGAACTTCCCGATGAGTTCTTCCAGAGAGTAGATCTCGCGGTCCTCTTCCGGGTACCAGCCCATCAGCGCGAAGAAGTTGCGCAGCGCCTCCGGCAGGTACCCCTGGCGCCGGTAATCGCGCAGTGCCGTATCACCGTGCCGCTTGCTGAGTTTCTTCCGGTCCGCGCCCAGGATCACCGGCAGGTGCGCGAACTGCGGCGGCGCCCAGCCCAGGGCGTCGTACATCACCAGTTGCTTGGGCGTGTTCGAGAGGTGTTCGGCGCCGCGAATGCTGTGGCTGATCTCCATGAGGTGATCATCGACCACGTTGGCAAAGTTATAGAGCGGGCTGCCGTCGGAGCGGACGATGATGTAGTCGTCGAGATGTTCGGGCGAGAACTCGACCCGGTCCCGGATCAGGTCCTGCACGACGATCGCGCGGCCAAAGTCTCGGATGCGCATCCGGACCACCGGGTGTCGGCCCTCTGCCTCGAACCTCGCCCGTTCCCGGTCTGAGAGCGTTCGACAGCGTCCGGAGTATCGGTACGGCCTCCGCTGCTCCCGCGTCAGGCGCCGCTCCGCCTCCAACTCCTCCGCGGTGCAGTAGCAGAGATACGCCGCGCCGCGGTTGCGCAGATCATCAGCGTAGCGCGTGTAGAGGTCGAATCGCTCCGTCTGCCGGTAGGGTCCAAAGGGACCGCCCACATCGGGGCCCTCCTCCCAGTCCAATCCAAGCCAGCGGATATCTTCCAGAATGGCGCCCTCGAACTCCCGGGTGGAGCGCTTCTGATCGGTGTCCTCCACCCGGATGGCCAACGCCCCCTCATGGTGGCGCGCGAAGAGCCAGTTGAAGAAACAGGCCCACGCACCGCCGATATGCAGGTAGCCGGTGGGGCTGCCGGCATACCGCGTTCTCACACCGGGTGCGTTCATCCAACCACCCTAGTGGCGCCCTCTCTTACTGCACACGGTCAGCGTGGCGCGGTGTGGCGACCCGCACTCGCCGATGTCGGGGGAGCATCTTATTCCACCGATCCATGTCGCGAACATTCCAGGTCACCAGCACGGCGCGGTGGGCGGCAGCGCAGAGCACGATCAGTACGTCGTTGAGGAGCGTGCGAGCCTCGATGGCTCCGTGTAGGCGTCCGTATCGTTGGAGCAGGACCCCGGCCGTAGACCAGTCCTCGAAAGAAGGTGTAACCCTGAGATTCTCGACCGAGAACGCGGCGCAGATCCGGTCGAGCTCTCTCTTCTCGACGCGATCGGTGACCCCCAGATAGAGCTCGTGCGCGACGACGCTGGCCAGCAAAAGACGCCTGGCGTGCAGTCCGCGGCGGACGAACCCTTCGGCCGTTCCGTCACGCAAGAATCCAATCCAGATGGAGGTATCGGCGACCGACGTGGTCATCGCCTGGATCTGGCGAACCGCCCATACACGTCCGTGATGCCGCCTCGCGCGCGGATTTTCTCGACGGCATCCATGACGGTCGACTCGAACAGCGACGCGTCGACCGCTCGGCGCACTGCCTCGGACTCACTCGTCCGCCATCGGGCGGAGAGGCGCCGAACCTTAGCCGCGTCAACAATGAGGTTCTTTCGGGTCAGCATGGCGTTGCTCCCGACTCGAGTGTGTATGATTCCATCCAATTATACACACATAAGGACTTGAGGGACAGAGGGACGGACGCTCACGGCAGGAGTGATCAGGTGAACAGGAGGCTGACCGACTGGTTCATGTGGATGCGGCGGATCGCCTCGGCGAGGAGGGGCGCGGCAGAGAGCACGGTGATCTTGGCCAGCATCCGGTCCGGCGCGATGGGGACCGTGTTGGTGACGATGACCTCCCTGATCTCCTCTCGAGACAAACGCTCCGAGGCGGGGCCGGCCAGCACCGCGTGCGTCGCGCAGATGTAGACTTCCTGCCGGGCGCCCGCGCCGTTCAGCACGTCCACCGCGCCGTCCAGCGTGCCAGCGGTGGAGATGACGTCCTCGATCATGATGGGGGTGCGCCCTTCCACGTCGCCGACGATCTGCATCGGCTCCTTGATGTCCTTTCCCACCCGGCGCTGGAAGATGATCGCCAGGGGCAGGTCCAGCCGGTCGGCCAACTGCCGGCTGCGTTTGACCGTCCCGTCGTCGGCCGCTACCACCACGCCGTTGCGCAGGTTCTTCTCGCGCAGGTAGTCAGCGAAGAGCGGCAGCGCGCGCAGATGGTCCACCGGGATGTTGAAGAAACCCTCGATCTGACCGGCGTGCAGGTCCAGCGTAAGCACGCGATCCGCCCCGGCGCTGACGAGGAGGTCGGCCACCAGGCGGCCGGTGATGGGTTCGCGCGGCGCATCCTTCTTGTCCTTCCGCGCGTAGCCGTAGTACGGCACGACGGCGGTGATGCGTCCGGCGGAGGCCCGGCGCAGCGCATCCATCATGATCAGCAGTTCCATCAGATGCTCGTTCACCGGCGGGGAGGTGGGCTGGATGACGAAGACGTCTTCGCCGCGGGCGTTCTCTTCGTAGCGGACGTAGATCTCGCCGTCGGCAAAGCGGGTGATCGTGCGCCGCCCGGGGGTCAGCTGCAGGTAGCGGGCTATCTCCTCACCGAGGGCGGCATTGGCGGTACCGCAGAAGAGCTTCAGGCGCGGCAGCGGCTCAGCGATCGACCGGGAGGCCTTCACGCGTTCCGTGGCGCGGGCAGCATTCATGCGGCCTCATTATCGCATGAAAAAGGTCCGTCTCTCCGGCACCCCCTCTGCTGCCCGGGGCGGCCCGCCTCAGCGGGCTTCGACCAGGAAGCGGATGGCCGTTCGCTCTTCACCTTCGATCTCGACCTTCGTGAACGCGGGGATGGCGACAAGGTCGATGCCGTTCGGTGCCACGAACCCGCGGGCGATGGCGATGGCCTTCACCGACTGATTGACCGCTCCCGCCCCCACGGCTTGGAGCTCGACCTTCCCCGCCTCGCGCAGCACCGCGGCCAGCGCACCCGCCACGGCTTTAGGCTTTGAGGTGGCGGACACCTTGAGCACCTCCGGCATGCGACGGCGCCTCCTCGAATGCTGCGACTGAGCTCCGGTAAGGCCCAGTAATTAGGCGAAACGCTCAGAAATCCTTTTAGGACGTCGCATCGGGGCGCTCAACCCGCCGCGTAGAGCCGGGCGGCTTCCGCCGCAGCGAGCGCCGCCCGCCCGCGCAGCATCGCGACGACGGCAGCCAGGGAGGGCGCCGTGAGACGGCGAGACGACCAGGCTGCGACAACGGCGTCGGCCACCGCCTCCGGCGGCGCGTCGAGCGCCAGCGGCTCCCCTACCCCTAGGTCCCCCATGAGCGCCCTCACCTTTGGGTCGTAGGCCAGTCCCACGGGCGGCGTCCCCGTCACCGCCGCAAAGAGGAGGGCGTGCAGGCGCAGCCCCACCAGCACCTCAGTCCGGCCGATGAGGGCGAGGGCGGCGGCGGGGGTGAGCGGCTCTTCCAGGACGACTCCGCCACAGAGGGCCGCCAGGTCCCGGGAGAGCGGCAGATCGAGGACGGGATGAAACGGCAGCAGGATCACGCGCGCCCCGAGCCTGGACGCGGCCGCCCTCAGCGCTGCGCCCAACGGATCCACAAACGCGTTGTCTCCCCAGGGGCGGACCGCCACTCCCAGCAGGGGCTGCGATCCCGGATGCACGCCCAGACGCCTGAGCAGCTCATCAGCCCGCTCCGGCGGAGCGGGCTCGAGGACGACGGCGGGATCGGCGGTCAGGGTGAGGGTGACCCTCGGCGCCAGCCCGCGGACGAGGGCCGCCGAGTCTGCGTCTCTCACGGTCACCGCGTCCAGCCGGCGAAGCGCGCCGGCGGTCAGGGCGCGGATGGACCCGCGGCGCAGCGGGCCAATCCCGGAGGCGTAGATCATCGTGCGCGGCACGAGGGCCTCGGCCAGCCAGAGGAGCCCGAGGTAATACAGGGCGCTGCGCCCACTGGTGGCATCTTGCAGCAGCGATCCCCCGCCTGAGATGAAGAGGCGGCTGCGCCGCATCGCCCGCAGGATGGACGGCGCGTCGATCCGGTCGACCGCCTCGACCCCCTGGCCGGCCGCGGTCGCGGGGGGATCGCCCGACAGCACGATCAGGGGCACGTCGCCGAGGCGGGACCGCAGGCTGCGCACCATGCCGGTCAGGACCGCTTCATCGCCGAGATTGCCGAAGCCGTAGAACCCGGAAATCAGAATGCCGGCCCGCCCGCTCCCGCCCACCTCAGTCGACGGCGCTGGGGGGGGCCGCCCGCGCCGGCGCGTGCTCGCGGGCCGCGGGCACAGGCTCGGGCCACCACCGGCCCACCGCCCAGGTGAGGAGGACCACCGGCACCGCGCCGAGGACCGTGCCGATGATCAGGGCGTAGAGGGTGCGCAGGAACACGATCACCAGCGGCGTGTGGATGTGCGAGAAGGAGTTGATCAATCCCGCTTGCCCCACCGCGCCGATCACCGCCAGGGGGACGACCCACGCGCGCAGCCGAAGCGCCGCGGCGGCCGCGGCCAGCATCAGGGCGGGATGGCCGATCAGGAACTCCTTCGTCCGAGGGCGGGCCACCAGCAGGTCCTCCAGCAGTGTGCGCGCGCGCACCTCGACCCCGGAGAGCGGCAGCCCGAAGTTGCCGCTACGGGCGAGCAGCATCATCGCCGCCACCGCCGCCACGACCGCGACGACGGCCACCTGCAGGCGCAGCGGACGATCCAGCCACCGCCAGATCTCCCGCGCGGTCGATCGGAGGTCCGCGTCGGTCCGGGCCGAGAAGACCAGCAGAAAGGCGGCCAGCGCCGGCGGGAGGACATGCGCCACCTTCACGCCGAGAAAGGTGTGCACGGCCAGCATGAAAGACCAGGAGGTCAAGAGGGCCGCGACCAGCATCCCGCTCGCCGCGGAGATCAGCGAGGCCTGCCAGAGCCGCAGCACGCTCTGTCCCAGGACCGACCGCCCTGCGCCCGCACTGGCGCGCGCGGCGCCGGCGAGCGACCGGAAGACCGCCAGGGTCGCGCCGGCCACGGCCGCCCCCAGGGCGAGGAGCTTGAGGAAGAGCAGCCAGAGATCCCCCCCGGCCAGCGCGGCCAGTGCGCCGGCGAGACCTCCCGCGGCCACGACGCCCAGGACCCCCGCCGGCCCGAACCGGATGCCGGAGGCCGCCGTGAGATCGGCGAAGACCGTCGCGCCGAGGGCCAGCGCGGCGGCGATCACCAGCGCCAGCAGCGGCGCCGCCGGCGCGACCTCGCGAATGGGATCCACACGGCCCAGCCGGAACCCGCTTTCCCGGAGGCGGGCGGTGATGTCCTGGATCAGATCCAGGTTGGCCGCGATGGCGTCCACGCCGCCCGGCGTGTTCGTCATGGGCCGCACGTACAGCAGCCGGATCGACCGCTCCTGAGGCGCACGCAGGAACTTGTCCACGATGGCGGCCGGCGCCAGGGTGGCCATCTCCTCCGGCGTGAGGCTGAAGAGGCGGATCACCTGCGGGCGCATCTTCGCCGTGAGGGCGTCTTCGCCGCGCTGCTTCCGGCGGGCGGTGAACGCTTCGACCCGGGCGACACGGTACTCCAGCGCGCGGAAGCCGCGGGCCGCATCGGCGATGAGACGCTCGAACCCGAGGACGTCCGCGCCTTCGAAGACAGCGGTCAGTCCCTCGCCGGCCGCCCGGTAGGCCTCGATCTTGCGGGCGACGGAGGCCTCGGTCAGTCCATGATAGTTGCGGGGCCGCAGGATGAGATGGAACGCCGATTCCTTGACGGCCACGGCCACGAGCGGGTCGAAGCCCAGTCCGACGTCTTCGAGGTCGTCCACGAAACCCAGGACCTCGAGGAGATCTTCCCTTCGCCGCACCCGGTCGGCGCCGAGAATCCGCACGAATCCCTCTTCCACCCAGCCGCCCATGGCGGGATGCGGCAGCACGTAGACGGCTTCGGTCCGGACGACCCCCGCGCGGACGAGGCTCAGGAATGGCCCACCGAGAGCGCCCGCCCGGGCCTCCGCCTGGACCTCACCCCCCGACCGGTAGGTGACCAGCCCGTCCTCTGCCAGCGTCTCCAACGTATGTTCGTAGAGCGCCACGGAGGTCGCCCCGCGCGCGTGGAGGTCGGCGAGGAGATCTCCCGGACGGCGGCCTTCCCGCACGGCCAGATCGCGCCAGGCGGGGCCGTCGAGAATCACCTCCACCGTGCGCGCGCCCGCCTCAATCCGCCAGCGCAGCAGCAGGATCGCGGCCGCCGCGGCCAATCCGAGCAGGAGGAGGACCACCAGGATGCGGTCGCGCCGGTTCACTGCGCGTCCACCCGGACCATCATCGTCACCTGTCCGCCCTCGGTCGCGACGGAGGAGACGCGTGCCGGCACCGGCAACCCCTCCAGGTTGATCAGCGGATTGAATGAGGCCACCAGCAGCGCCCCGACCTCGCGCGGGATCTCCACGCCGGAGACGGTGAGCTCCTGGACGTGCAGGTCGACCGTGCGCGGGGAGGCAATCACGAGGCGTCCCACGATCCGGGCGCGCAGGTCGAGCTCTCCGACCCGCACGTCGCCTTCAATGGTGAGGAGCCCCTCCTCCATGGCGACCGTGGGTCGCGCCACCCCTTTGCTGCGGGAGAGATACTGCTCGACGTTCTCGCGGGTCAGGGTGATCTGCCCCTCACCGCCCGAAGCCGAGTGGACGTTCAAGGTCCCCTCGCGAAACAGCGGCCCGAGGGGTACGCGGACGTCGCCGAGGCGGAGGAAGATCCGCTCTGCCCGCAGTTGATTCACCTCTGCGCCGCGGGCCTCGATCTCCAAGACGCTAAGCCTGCCTGCCAGCAGCCGCCACGGCGCCCCCCGGACGTGGACGGAGACTCGGCCTCCGCCCAGGTCGTCCCGCAGGACCGCTTCCAGTCTGGAGGCCAAAACCGCCGGCACGCCAAACGCCGCCACGACCGCCGCGACGGCCACGACCGCCAGCAGCCAGACGGCCAGTCGCACAGGGCCCCGGCCGCGAGCGGCAGCCACCGTTACGCCTTCGCCCCCGCCGCCTGGCGGAGGTAGGCGTCGGTGAACCGCGCCAAGTCGCCGTCGAGCACACCTTGGGCGTTGCCGACCTCGACGCCGGTGCGGTGGTCTTTCACCATCTGATAGGGATGGAGCACGTAGGAGCGGATCTGGTTGCCCCAGGCGGCCTCCTTGTGCGCGCCGCGCAGCGCCGAGAGCGCTTCGCGCTGCTTCTCCTCTTCGAGTTCGAGGAGTCGCGCGCGCAGGATCCGCATCGCCGTGAGTTTGTTGGCGTGCTGGCTGCGCTCGTTCTGGCACTGCGCCACCAGCCCCGTCGGCAGGTGGGTGATCCGCACCGCCGTTTCCACTTTGTTGACGTTCTGCCCTCCGGCGCCACCCGCCCGGTAGGTCTCGACGCGCAGGTCCTCGTCGCGCAGCGTCACCGCCACGTCTTCGGCTTCGGGGATCACGTCCACCTGGGCAAACGAGGTGTGGCGGCGCTTGCTGGCGTCGAACGGTGAGATGCGCACCAGGCGGTGCACCCCCCGCTCCCCGCGCAGGTAGCCGTAGGCGTTGGGCCCCTGCATGATCACGGTGACGCTCTTCACCCCGGCTTCCTCCGCCGGCGAGAAGTCGGCGATCTCCGTGGCGAACCCGCTTCGCTCCGCCCAGCGCAGGTACATGCGCAGCAGCATCTCCGCCCAGTCCGCCGCCTCCGTGCCGCCGGCGCCCGCGTGAATCGAGACGATGGCGTTCCCGGCGTCGTGCGGCTCTGAGAGCAGTGCGGCCACTTCCAGCCGCTCCAGATTATCCAGCACCGCTTTGGCCTCACCGGCGAGTTCGACCGGATCGATGCTGCCGGGCTGCGCCTCGGCCAGCCCCAGCAGCACGGTGAGGTCGTCCAGCCGCCGGCCGGCGCGCTCGACCTCTTCGAGCTGGCTCTGGGCGGCGCTCAGTTCGCGCCCCAGGCGGCGTGCGTCTTCAGGATTGTCCCAGAGGGTGGGCCGTTGCATCGCTTTTTCGAGTTCGGCGACGCGGCGGCGGATGGCGTCCAGGTCAAAGATGACCCCGGATGGCGGCGAGCTTGCGCTGGCTTTGTTCGATGGCGGATTTGACGTCGTCGAGCGTCATGGACGGCTCCCAATCAGCGTGGGCAGAGCCCCAATCGTTCCATCTATTATTACCACACTTATTACCACACTCCCGGCGTGCCGCCGTCGGCCCTCCGCTCGTACGGGGTCAGACCCGAAGCGCAGTGAGACCCGCCAGGAGCACCGTGCCTGCCGCCCGCGGCAGCGCCAGACCCAGGGCATCCCCCGTCAGACCACGGATGACCCCGAAGATTCCCCCCGTGAAGAGTGACCAGATGACGGCCTCCGTGGGGAGACCGCGGAGCAGCAGGAGGGCAGGCAGGGTCGAGAGGACGACCGCCCAGGTGCGCCCTCGCCAGGCTTCGGCGGCGGTGAAGACCGCCCCCCGCAGCCAGAGTTCCTGAGCCAGGGCCGCCAAGAGCACGGCCGCACCCCCGCTGACCCACCCGCCGGGTGGCGCGAAGGAGGAGAACGTGAAGCCGTAGCGGCGGTAGGCGGCGATCATCGCCGCGCCGAGAAGGGCGACAACGGCGAGGCCCAGCAGAGCCGAGAGGGGCGCGCGGGGGAGCCGCACTCCCAGGCCACGCCGGCCTGCCGCCACTCCAGCGACCACGATCAGCCCCACCGGCATGACCCAACGGGCCGCGTCGGGAAGAAGCCGCAGCGCGTCAGGAGTGAGCACGGCGATGAGGCCCGGCCAGAGCAGCGTGGCCACCAGCCGGGCAAACGAACGCTCACGACGCCATTCCCCCAGCGCGCCGCGCCCACCCGTGAGTACCAGCCCCAGCACGATCACCGCCGCACCCGGTCCGATCAACCATCCCCCGCGCAGGTACAGCGTGTGCACGGGCACGGCGGCGGCAGCGGTTGCCACACCCTCCTCTCCAAGCGGCAGCCGCGCCAGTATCTGGCCGTACGGGTCGATCACCATGGAGATACCGGTGTTGGCGGCCCGCACCACCGTCCGCCCCGTCTCCACAGCCCGCACGGCGGAGTAGGCGGCGTGTTGCACGGGCCCCGCGCTCTGCCCAAACCACCCGTCGTTCGTCAGCACCGCCAGGAAGGCCGCGCCGTGTTGGGCCGCGCGGCGGGCAAAGCCTTCAAAGGCCGACTCATAGCAGATGAGCACCCCGACCTTCCCCAACGGCGTGTCGATGGGCGCGGCGCGCCCACCGGGGGTCACCCCCGCCTCCCCAAACGGAACCAGCCGGCGCTTCGCGTAGGTCCCCAGGACCCGCCCGTCAGAGAGCGCCGCCGCGAAATTCCGGACGCGGCGCTCTTCGACTTCCTGGCTGCTGGCGATGATGACGTGCGCCGCCGCCCAGCTCCCGACGTGAGCCGCGGCCCCGCCGGCTCCCAGCAGGTTCCCCGGCACCGCCGTCTCGGGAAAGACGATCAGCGCGGCGCCCTCCCCGTCCGCGCGCTCGGTCAGTCGCCGCAGCGTGGACATCTGCGCCTGCGCGGTCTGCCGGTCGCCTTTGCTCAGCGGGGCGATGTTTGGTTGGATCACCGCGACGCGC
Source organism: bacterium (assembly GCA_050695215.1). Taxonomy (GTDB): domain Bacteria; phylum Sysuimicrobiota; class Sysuimicrobiia; order Sysuimicrobiales; family Humicultoraceae; genus JACQGZ01. Next base: position 10,675 of record JBOGSD010000010.1, on the reverse strand, counting down.
ACGGCGAAGTTCTGCGGGCTCGCCAGGCGCAAGAGCCCGAAGGCGGCCACCGCCACCACAAGCGCCGCGAATCCCACCCCTCCCGAAACCTTCGCCCGTCGGGACCCCATGATGAGGACGACGAGCAGGACATTCCCCAGCGCCACGACCAGAGAGATGAAGTGCGCGCCGCCGAGGGCGGCCAGCTGTAGCACGGGAAGCGCCGCGTGCTGAGATACTCCCAACAAGGCCCAGGGAAACCCCAGCGGCCCGACCGAGCGAACCACTTCGATCGCGGTCCACAGCAGGGGAACGAGGAGCACCTCTCGCCGGGGGAAGCGCAGGCTGAGCCACCGCAGCAGGGCGGCAAACCCGCCGACATAGAGGCTCAGAATCGCAGACAGCAGCAACCAGGCGGGAAGGCCAAACAGCGTCACCCAGAACAGCGTCAGGGCGAACCAGACGAACCCCGTCAGCAGCCCCAGCCGGAAGGCGCCGGCGGGGTCCTGCTCCCGGATCGCCCACAGGAGCGGGACCAGCGCGACCCATGCCAGGAGACCGGCGTCGAGTGGTGGGAACGCGCCGGCCAGCAGCAGTCCCGAGACGACTGCGGCCAGCACGTGCACGCGGCCCGGCCGGGCCACCGCCGTCGAGAGCGCCGCTACTGCTCCCGACCGTGACACTTCTTGTATTTCTTGCCGCTCCCGCACCAGCAGGGGTCATTGCGCCCGATCTTGCGCCCGTTCCCCGCGAGCGGGGAGGCGCGGGCCGCACCGTCCGGACGGGCGGCTCCGCCGGGGGCAAGAGCGGGACCGCCGCTGCGACCAACGGCGACCGGCTCCCGCGGCCGAGGGGCGGTGGACGCCCCCGGGCTCAGCTGCGCCCGCATCAGGAACTGCACCGTCTCCTCCTGGATCTCGCGCAGCATCTGCTGGAAGAGGTCGTACCCTTCGCGCTGATACTCGATCAGCGGGCTCACCTGCGCGTAGGCGCGCAGCCCGATACCCTCGCGGAGCGCCTCCATGTTCTGCAGATGGTCGATCCACTTGCGGTCGATCACCTGCAGCAGGATCAGCCGCTCGACCTCGCGCACGGCGTCGGCGCCGAGCTCGCGCTCCTTCGCCTCGTAGGCCTCCAGCCCCCGCGCCACGAGCAGTTCCTGGATGGCATCGGCCGAGCCCGCCTCCCCCAGCTCCCCGTCCGACACGTCGGCCAGCGGCGGGATGAGCGCGGCCGCGGCGTCGCGCAGGCCCGGGAGATCCCATTCGTCCCGCGGCACGCCCTGGGGTAGAAATTGCCCCGCCACTTCCCCCAGCAGCCGCTCGATCATGTCCGTCACGTTCTGGCGGAGGCTCTCCCCGAGGAGGACCTTGCGCCGTTCCTCGTAGATGACCTTCCGCTGGACGTTCATCACGTCGTCGTATTCCAGGACGTGCTTGCGGACGTCGAAGTGATACTGCTCGACCTTTTTCTGCGCCCCCTCAATCTGGCGGGTGACCAACGAGGCCTCGATCGGCGTGTTCTCGTCCACGCGCAGCCGGTCCATCCAGGCGGCCACGCGCTCCCCGCCGAAGATGCGCATCAGCTCGTCGTCCAGGCCGACGTAGAAGCGGCTCGAGCCCGGGTCGCCCTGGCGGCCACTGCGACCGCGCAGCTGGTTATCGATCCGCCGCGCCTCGTGCCGTTCGGTGCCGATGACGTGCAGGCCGCCGAGGGCGCGCACCTTCTCCGCCTCCGCGGCATCGGGGGGGTTGCCTCCCAGGATGATGTCCACGCCGCGGCCGGCCATGTTGGTGGCGATGGTGACCGCGCCGACCCGGCCGGCCTGCGCGATAATCTCCGCTTCGCGCTCGTGCTGTTTGGCGTTGAGGACCTCGTGGACGACGCCGCGCCGGCGCAGCATCTCGGAGAGGGACTCGTTCTTTTCGATCGAACGGGTGCCGACGAGGAGGGGGCGGCCCTGGCGGTGCCAGTGCTCGATCTCCTCTACGACCGCCTTCCACTTGGGCCGCTCCGCCTTGTAGACGACGTCGGTGACGTCCTCGCGGATCATCGGCCGGTGCGTCGGGATGACGATGACCGCCAAATTGTAGATCTTCTGCAATTCCTCTTCCTCGGTCTTGGCGGTCCCGGTCATGCCCGCCAGCTTCTCGTACATACGGAAGTAGTTCTGAAAGGTGATCGTCGCCAGCGTCTGGCTCTCCCGCTCGACCTTGACGCCCTCTTTGGCCTCGATGGCCTGGTGCAGCCCGTCGGAGTAGCGCCGCCCGAACATCAGCCGGCCGGTGAACTCGTCGACGATGATGACCTGCCCGTCCTTGACCACGTAGTCGACGTCCTTGCGGTAGCAGGCATGGGCGCGGAGGGACTGGTGGATGTGGTGCATCAGCCCGTGCTGCTCGGGGTCGGCGAGGTTGTCCACCCCGAGCATCCGCTCCACCCGCGCGACTCCCTCCTCGGTGAGGGTGGCGCTCTTGATCTTCTCTTCGACGGCGTAGTCCGTCTCCGCCGTCAGCCGCCGGGCCACCTGCGCGAACTGCTTGTACCGCTCCGTCGGGGCATCCACCATACCCGAGATGATCAACGGGGTCCGCGCCTCGTCGATGAGGATGAAGTCCACCTCGTCGACGATGGCGTAGGAGAGGGCGCGCAGCACCGCATCCTCGGCGCGCAGCACCATGTTGTCGCGCAGGTAGTCGAAGCCGAACTCATTATTGGTGCCGTAGGTGATGTCCGCGGCGTAGGCCTCCCGCCGGGAGACGGGCCGGAAGTGGTTCAGCCGGGGGTCGTGGTGCGGATGCGGATCGGTATAGGCCGGGTCGTAGATCCCGGAGAACTCGTGGCCGATCGCCGCCACCGAGAGGCCGAGGGCATGGTAGATAGGACCCATCCATCCGGCATCGCGCCGGCTGAGGTAATCGTTGACGGTGACCAGGTGCACGCCGCGACCGAGCAGCGCATTCAAGTAGATGGGCAGGGTGGCGACGAGGGTCTTGCCCTCGCCGGTCTTCATCTCGGCGATCTTGCCACGGTGCAGGACCACCCCGCCCAACAGCTGGGCGTCGAAGTGGCGTTGACCGATGGTGCGCTTGCTGGCCTCGCGGACGGCGGCAAAAGCCTCCGGCAGCAGGACGTCCAGCGCGCGGGTCGCCGCGGCCCGGCGCGCGTCCCCCTCGACCCCGGCCAGCGACTCGGCGATGTGCTCACGGAACTCGTCCGTCTGAGCGCGGAGCTCATCGTCGGAGAACGCCTCTCTCTCCGCCTCCAGCCCGTTGATTTCGGGGACGATCGGTTCCAGCTGACGAATCTCCCGCTCGCTGGCGTCGCCCAAGATCCGTTGGAGTAGTCCCATTCAGCGACTCCTCAACCTCGATCCAGACACTCTATTATACCGGCGAACGACAGGGACGTCTGGAGGTTCCGCCACGGGGAATGGGTCGATCAGACGCTGATAGAAGACTCCGCCCGGCTCAAGGGGGATCCCAGCCGGATGGGGTCAGGAGCGGCCGACCGTCAGCCAGCCCACCGGCCGGTTGACCGCCGCCAGCACTGCCCGCACCACCGCCTCACGCGGATCCTCGCGCACGACGGAGGAACCGCTGAGGATCTCCTCGTCCTGCCCAGAGAGTGTGAGGACCACCACGGCCACCTCCCGCTCCCCGACGCGGCTGACCGTGGCGCCTTCCAGCACGAGCAGCCCGGAGACGCGCAGGAAGACCTCCACCGCCCGCAGCGCCGCGTTCGCCACCAGGTCGAGCCGCGTCCGGCCGGTGCTGGGCCCGCTGGCCACGCCTTCGTAGAGGAGCCCCTGCTCCTCCAGATGCACTTTGACTTCGGAGGTGTTGCGCAGCGAAGAGACGGTGAGGCCCACGTATTTCAACCGCGCCTGCGGCGGGGGGCCCGACGGACCCGGCCCTCCGCGCATCGCCGCGACGCGGATCTGCCGCGAGTCCAACTGGACGCCCAGTTCCGCCGCGAGCGCCGAGGCCACGTCCATCTGGATCAACTTGGGGCTGCGGTCTCCCTGCCCCAGGACGTGGATGACGCCGAGCCCGCCGTCCGCATCGGCCTCGACGCGCACCGAGATGACACCGCGCAGCCGCCGCACGACCTCCTCGGCGTGCTGGAGCAACGTCCCCCCGTCGTTGCGCCCCTCCGCCACCGGCCCCTCCCCCGCGGCCTCCATCCTCCGGCCGCGCCTGCTAGCTCGGCTCGATCACTCCATAATCGCCGGTTTGCCGCCGATACAGTACGTTGATCTCCTCCGTCTGCGCGTTGCGAAAGACGAAGAAGGCGTGCCCCAGGCCCTCGATCTGGATAATAGCGTCCTCCGCCGTCATCGGCTTCATCACGAAGCGCTTGATCCGCACCACCTCCGCGGGCATCGACGCGGCGGGGACGGCCCGCAGCGCGGCTTCGGCGGCGGCGGCCCGGCGGCGCCGCGCCCGCGAGACCTCCGTGCGTCGTTTGTCGATCAGGCGGCTGCGGCGCTTGCGGATCTGCCGCTCCAGTTTGTCCACCACGCCGTCGATGGCAGCGCGCATGTTGCCGTCACTGTGCCGCCCGCGCAGGACGAGGCCGTCTCCCCACACCGTCACCTCGACGACCTGGGCCCGGCCATCAGACCGGTGGCGCTCTTCCTTCAGAACGGCCTGGGCCTTCTGCAACTGGTCGAAGTGCCGGATGAGTTTGTGCAGTTTCCGCTCCGCATACCGTTTCAGCGGCTCTCCGATATCGAGGTGCCGTCCCTGGATGATCAAGTTGAACGGCCGCAGCGCACGCCTGACCATGCTCAGCCCTCAGACCTGACGCGGATGTCCACCGTATTCTTCGCCCCGCCACTCCGCCCCTCCGGTTGGTGGTCGGCTTGACCAAGCAGAAAGGACCGGTCCGCTTGCCGCGGCGCCGGAGCGCGGCTTACAGCGCCTCCCAGGCCCGTTGGGGGAACCGCTGCTCGAACGTGCGGCGGGCATAACGGTCGGTCATCCCGGCCAGGAAATCGCACACGATCCGGGGCACCCCGGCATCGGCGGGGAGCCCCTGAAATTCCTCAGGCAGCTCCGCGGGATGTTCACGGTAATATTGGAAGAGGACGAGGAGGGCGGCCTGAGCGCGACGCACGGCGGCGGCGGCGTGCGGCCCCAGGTAGACCCGCTCGGTGAGGAAATCCTTCAGACGGTTGAGCGCCTCCCGGATCTCGTCCGAGAACGCGATCGCTCCGCGCCGGGTCCCCTGGTCCACCACGTCGTGGACCATCCGATCCAGCCAAGCCCCTCGCGCCGCCCCCAGGACCCCCCGCACCTCCCCCGGGACCTCCCCTTCGCGCACCAGGTCGGCGCGCACCGCATCGTCCATGTCGTGGTGGACATAGGCGATCCGGTCCGCCAGCCGGACGACCTGCCCCTCCAGCGTGGCCGGAAGGCGCTTCGGGTCGGTGACGGCCTCCAGATCGGCCAGTCCTTTGCTGTGGCCGCCGATGCCGTCGAGCACCTCCCAGGTCAGGTTCAGCCCTCGTACCTCAGTGCCGTCGGCGCGCCGCCGGCGCTCCAGCAGCTCGACCACCCGCAGGCTCTGGAGGACATGGTGAAATCCTCCGTAGGGACGCATCGCTTCGTCCAGGGCGGCTTCCCCGGCGTGGCCGAAGGGTGGATGGCCGAGGTCGTGGCCGATGGCGACAGCCTCAACCAGGTCTTCGTTCAACCGCAGCGCCCTGGCGATCGTCCGCGCGATCTGCGCGACCTCGAGGGTATGGGTGAGACGGGTCCGGTAGTGGTCTCCCTCCGGGGCCAGGAAGACCTGCGTCTTGTGCTTCAACCGGCGGAAGGCCTTGCTGTGCAGGATGCGGTCACGGTCGCGCTGGAAGGCGGTCCGTAGGTCGTCCTCGGCCTCGGGGACGGCGCGTCCTCGCGAGCGGAACGCCAGCGCCGCGGCGGGAGCGAGCGTTGCCTTTTCCCGCTCCTCGATCCCTTCGCGGATCGTCAATTCCCTAGTCCGAAATGCCTCTTGGGCACCATGAACTGCCCCTGGTACGTTGCAAACCCAACCTCCTCGACTCTCTCTTGCCTTGCCCGACCTCACTTCTTCAATGGGATCACGGCATCTAGAAATTCTCGAACGAGCAGCAGCCCCAACAGGACAAGCCCAGCTGTAAACCAGTAGAGTTGGTTAGGTGGCGCGATGACGAACGAACGACCTAGGACTACTCCCCCGACTGCCCCGCTTACCGTAATTAGTGCGTGCCAGACTCGCGGCCTCCGAGTTCTCCGCTCAATCTCAGACTGGATGAGCCTCTCGAAGCCATATCGAACATCCGCTTCATCAGTCGTCGCAACCCCTCTGTCTTTCGATCGGGCGACCGCGTGCGCCCAAATTCGATCTTTCACGCGATTGACGATCTCATCGAAGACCGGCCCGGCCTGAGGCGTGGGCCGTGTTTCTGCCCAGATAATTCCTTGATCTTCTGGTCGTCGCTCGTTCACAAGAGTCCTGTAGAAGCCTCCGCATCTGGGCTCATCCAGGAGAACAAGTCATACCGCACTCTCGAGCTCCTTTGCATACATGCGGAACTTGAATGCCCCTGCGTGAGGACCGAGGACCCAGTTCGCGTCATCTAACGAAGCGAAATAGGTCAGCTTCACCTGACCCTCCGGTTTTGTTGGAGCAAACGGCGGGATGAACATTTCGTTGTCTTCAGCCTTGCCCAAGACGGGCTTTCCTCCCGAGGAAAAGCCGACAATTGGAGGAGCATCCCGAGTCGTAACGCCTCTGTAAGCTAGCCAATAATCATGGTTATGGGTCAAGGATACGGGAGGCTCGAAGTCGGCCCCAAACCAGGTAGGTCCATTTGAAACTTCGGTTGAACCTTCCCCAAGTTTCTTTCCAGGCCTACCGTCATAGTCTTCACGAATGCTTACCGTCAAGATCAGCTTTGAAGAACTGCCTCGACCTATCCACCACTCGAGCCTTCTCACGCGAAAGTCTTGCCGGGGAGAGTATCTCACCGCGACGGTCAAGCCAGGATTGGACAGGGTCTCCATACCTGGCATGACTTCCTCGTTAAGGACATCTACGACACTCACCTTGAACCTCGCTTTGGCCGTCGGGCTCTCATGATATTCTTGACCAGTCATCGGCGCTGGACCTCAAGTTTGAAGTGCTTGACAGGATTTCGTGTTGGGGGACCAGCCCCCGGCAGTCTCAACCTAGACATCTTTCGTTACCGTAACCCTCTCGCGCAAATGGGCCTGCGCGGCGGCCAGTCGGGCGATGGGAACGCGGAAGGGCGAGCAGCTGACGTAGTCCAGCCCGATCTGGTGGCAGAACTCCACCGAGGAGGGGTCGCCGCCGTGCTCACCGCAGATCCCGACTTCCAGACCCGGGCGGGCGCGCCTGCCCAGCTCGGTGCCAATCTCCATCACCTTGCCGACGCCGTCGCGGTCCAGCACCTGGAAGGGGTCGTCGCGGAAGATGCCGCGCTCGACGTAGGCCCTGAGGAACTTGGCTTGGGCGTCGTCGCGGGAGAAGCCGAAGATCGTCTGGGTCAGGTCGTTCGTGCCGTACGAGAAGAACTCCGCCAGTTCCGCGATCTTGTCGGCGATGAACGCCGCTCGCGGGATCTCGATCATGGTCCCGAACATGTACCGCACCCGGACGCCGGACTCCTTGACCATCTGCTCGGCAATCGCCACGAGCTGATCGTGCACCACCTTCAACTCGTTGAAGTGGCCGATCAACGGGATCATGATCTCCGGGATGACCTCCACCCCTTCCCGGGCCAGGTCGATGGCGGCGCCCAAGATGGCCCGCACCTGCATCTCGTTGATCTCGGGATAGAGGATCCCCAGCCGGCAGCCACGCAGCCCGAGCATCGGGTTGACTTCGCGCAGTTCCTCCACGCGGCGGCGCAGCGCGCGCAGCCGTTCCAGCCGGCCGGGGTCAGCGGCCGGGATGGAGAGGCGGTCGCGCTGGTCGACCACCCAGGCCGATTCCTGCCCGGTCAGGTCGATGCGGGTAATCTCTTCGACAAGTTTTTCCAGCGGCGGCAGAAACTCGTGCAGCGGCGGATCGAAGAGGCGGATGATCACCGGGAGGGCAGCCATCTCACGGAAGAGGCCCACGAAGTCCTGCTGCTGCAGGGGCTGCAGGCGGGCCAGGGCGGCGCGGCGGTCGGCTTCCGTGGACGCCATGATCATCTCCAAGTAGATGGCCTGGCGGTCTTCCTTGGTGAACATGTACTCCGTGCGGCAGAGGCCGATCCCCTCCGCCCCGAACTCGCGGGCCTTGCGGGCGTCCTCAGGGTAGTCGGCGTTGGCGCGCACCCCGAGGCGGCGGAACTCGTCCGCCCAACTGAGGAACTCCTGCACCTGTCCGCCCAGGGTGGGCTCGATCAGCGGCACCGCCCCGGCGATCACCGATCCCGTATTCCCGTCGATGGTAATGGTGTCGCCCTCTTGGACGGTGACGCCTCCCACGCTGAAACGCCGCGCCCCCTCGTCGAAATGCAGCGACTCGGCGCCGACCACCGCCGGCGTCCCGATGCCCCGCGCGACGATGGCGGCGTGGCTGGTCATCCCCCCGCGCCCGGTGAGGATGCCCTGGGCGGCCAGCATCCCGTGCACGTCGTTGGGGTTGGTCTCCAGCCGCACCAGGATGACCGGGTCTCCCTTCCCCTGCTTTCCCCGGGCGGCCGCGGTGTCGGCATCGAAGATGGCGATCCCCTGCGCCGCGCCCGGACTGGCCGCCAGCCCGCGCGTCAACACGCGCTTCGGCGCCGCCGGATCCACCTGCCGGTGCAGGATCCGCTCGAAGTCCCCCGCGTCCACGCGCAGCAGCGCCTCCTCCTTGGTGATCAGACTCTCGTGCACCATGTCCACGGCGATGCGCACGGCGGCCTGGGCGGTGCGTTTGCCCGCCCGCGTCTGCAGCAGGTAGAGGGTGCCCCGCTCGATCGTGAACTCGACGTCTTGGACGTCCCGGTAGTGGCGTTCCAGCAGCGCGCAGACGTCGAGGAACTGCCGATAGGCCTCGGGCAGTTCGCGCTCCAGCTCGGCGATGGGCCTGGGGGTGCGGATGCCGGCGACAACGTCCTCGCCCTGCGCGTTCATCAGATACTCCCCAAAGATCGTCCGCTCACCCGTCGCCGGGTTGCGGGTGAAGGCCACGCCGGTCCCCGAGGTCGGTCCCATGTTGCCGAACACCATGGCCTGCACGTTCACGGCGGTGCCCAAGTCGTGGGGAATCTTGTGGTGGGTGCGGTAGGTCGTCGCCCGCGGGTTATCCCAGGAGTCGAAGACTGCCCGCACGGCCTGTTCCAGCTGCTGCAGCGGCTCGTCGGGAAACGCCTCGCCGCTGCGCTCCGCCGCGATGCGCCGGTACTCCGCGGTGAGGTCCTGCAAGTCTTTGGGCGTCAGGTCGACGTCCTGGGTGATCCCGCGGGCGTGCTTGGACCGCGTCAGGGCCTCCTCAAAGTGCTCAATCTTGATGCCGAGGACCACGTTGCTGAACATCTGGATGAAGCGGCGGTAGGAATCGTAGGCGAAGCGGGCGTCCCCGCTGCCGGCGATGAGACCCTCCACCGTCACGGGCGTGGAGCCGAGGTTGAGGATCGTGTCCATCATCCCCGGCATGCTGAACTTCGCCCCCGAGCGCACGGAGAGCAGCAGGGGGTTCCGCGGATCACCGAAGCGGCGGTTGGTGCGCTGCTCGATCACCTTCAGCTTCTCGCGCACCTCGTCCATCAGGCCCTCGGGGAACTGGCGGCTGCGGCGGATGTACTCGAGGCAGGCCTCCGTGGTGATGGTGAACCCGGGCGGCACCGGCAGGCCGATGCGGCTCATCTCCGCCAGCCCCGCGCCTTTGCCTCCCAGCAGATCGCGCTGCCCAGCATGTCCCTCCTCGAAGAGCCTCGTCCAGCGGCTGCCGGTCTTCGGGGTCCGCTCGGCCACTTCAGCCATCCTCCACCCTCCTCTGTCTTCCGTCAGCGTGCCGGGGCGCCGGTCTGCGCGGGCGCGGCGGCGTCGAGCTTGCCTCCGACATACCCTCGCAGCTCTGTCGCCGCGACGCGGTCCTGCGCCATGGAATCGCGATCGCGCACCGTGACGGTGCCGTCCTGCTGCGTCTGGCTATCCACGGTGATGCACCAGGGAGTGCCGATCTCATCGTAGCGGCGGTAGCGCCGGCCCACGGTGCCGTTCTCGTCGTAGCCGACGGACCAGGCGCGCCGCAGGTCCGCTTCGATCTCGTGCGCGATCTCCGGCATGCGCTCCCGTTTCACCAGCGGCAGGACCGCCGCGGTGATCGGCGCCAGGCGCGGGTGCAGGTGCAGCACCGTTTCGACCTCGCGCCCGTCCTGCCGTCCCGCCCGGCCGCCGGGGTACTCGCGATACGCGTCCACCAGAAAGACGAGCATGGCCCGCTCGATGGACACCGTAGGTTCGATCACGTACGGATGATACTTGCTGTTGTCGCTTTCGTCGAAGTAGGTGAGGTCCCGCCCCGAGGCCCGCTCGTGCTGCCGCAGGTCGTAGTCGGTGCGGTTCGCCACGCCCGCCAGCTCCGCCCAGCCGAAGGGGAAATCGTACTGCAGGTCCACAGTCCGCTTGGAGTAATGCGCCAGCGTCTCCGGCGGATGCTCGAAGCGGCGGATCCGCTCGGGTGCCAGCCCCAAGTCGGTGAAGAAGGCCTCCCAGGCCTCCAG
>JBOGSD010000009.1:0-15083 GCA_050695215.1 bacterium | reverse complement strand
AATCGCGGCCGCCGTGACGGCCGGACGCGTCAGGACGACGCATCGTCCGGCGGTTCGCTGGGAGACGGAAGACGCTGCGGGCGTGGCTGCTCGCCCGAGGGCAACTCGAGCGCCTCGGCGACGTCCTGGACCTGGACGCCGTCGAGCTCGCTGAGCTTCACCGCCTTGAGCTTACATTCAGCAGCGGAGCGATGAACCTTCCGTGGACCCGTTGCCCTGGCCATCAAAACCCCCATTGGCTGCTTTCGGCCAGAGTGTCAACTTTATCGGGTCACGTGCCCGGTCCGCTGGAACGGTTGGTTAGACTGCCTAGTCTACTTCACGTAACGCTTCATGGTCATGGTGTTCGCATCGATCTTCGACATGAACTCTTCCGTTGCGGCGGCAGTGGAAAAGGATAACATAGACGCCTCGGCATCAGCGACTGAGCGCCAGTGCACGACTACTAACCATTCACCGTTCTCGCCAGCGGCAGACTCTCGCGAGATGAAACCTGGCTGCTTCGAGACATGCTGCAACTCGATCCTGGTATCCACTAGACGGAAGTCCGTTGGTGTGACGCCTTCTTTGAGCTTGAAGGTGGCAACCTCGATCACTGTACTCATAAAATAACCTCTCCTCGTGGTGAAAAAATCTACCGAGAACTATGCAGACCTGTCTAGCACAATACCGTCACTGAAGCCTGCGCGATCCAGAGGCATCCGGTCCGAGATCAACGGAGATGCCAGCCATGACCGAGGCCTAAAGGCGCTCAGAGCCGTCAAGGTCGTTCGTTCCTCGCGTTGCCGGTATTCAGCGTTGTCTTCGGCTCGAGCAAGACGACGTGGACTCATCCGTGAGGGCGAGGGGACAATGCTCCACCTTTCGGGGCACGATGATGAACTCCCCCGGCCCGATCTCACGGTCGCCATGCCGCAGCTGCATACGTAGGCGGCCCTGAACGACCAGGAAGAGTTCGCCCTCCTCATCGTGGTGATGCCAGACATGAAAGGCGCCCCGGGTCAGGCGGCGCTGGTGAGGCCCTGCGCCTGCGCCGGGTCGATCTTGATCCCGGGACCCATGGTGCTGGTGATGGTCACAGACCGCAGATACTGCCCCTTCACCGCCGCTGGGCGGGCCCGCACCAGCGCATCGATCAGCGCTGCCAGGTTCTTCATCAAGTCTTCTTCGCTGAAGGTGGCCTTGCCGATCGGCACGTGGATGATGCCGGCCTTGTCCACGCGGAACTCGATCTTGCCCGCCTTGATCTCGCGGACCGCCTTGCTCACCTCCATGGTCACGGTCCCCGCTTTCGGGTTGGGCATCAATCCCCGCGGACCGAGGATGCGTCCCAGCCGCCCGACGAGGTTCATCACGTCCGGCGTGGCGACGGCGACGTCGAACTCGGCCCAACCGCCCTGGACCTTCTCCACCAGCTCCTCCACGCCCACCACGTCGGCGCCGGCGGCTTCCGCCTCCTTGGCCTTCTCGCCCTTGGCGAAGACGACCACGCGCACCGACTTCCCGGTGCCCGCCGGCAGCGGCACAGTGCCCCGGACCTGCTGGTCGGCGTGTTTGGGATCGATCCCCAGGCGGGCGTGTACCTCGACCGTCTCGGGGAACTTGGCGCGGGCGGTCTGCTTGAGGAGCCGGACCGCTTCCTCCGGCCCATAGAGCCGGGTGCGGTCGACCAGCTTGCTGGCTTCGGCGTAGCGCTTGCCGGGTTTGCCCATCGGATGCCTCCTTGTGGTCCGCTCGGGCGCCCGTGGAGGACGCCCTCCCACGTCTGTCTGCCTAGCCGACGACCTCGATGCCCATGGAACGAGCCGTCCCCTCGATCATCGCCATGGCGGAGTCGACGTCGCTGGTGTTGAGGTCCACCATCTTCTGCTGGGCGATGTCGCGAATCTGTTTGCGGGTGACCTTCCCGACCTTGGTCTTGTTGGGCTCGCCCGAGGCCTTCTCCAGCCCCGCCGCCTGCTTCAGCAGCACCGCGGCCGGCGGCGTCTTGGTGACGAAGGCGAACGTGCGGTCGGCGTAGATGGTGATCTCCACCGGCACGACCGTCCCGGCCTGGCGGGCGGTGCGCTCGTTGTAGGTCTTGACGAACTCCATAATGTTGACGCCGTGCTGCCCCAGCGCGGGCCCCACGGGCGGCGCCGGCGTGGCCTTGCCGGCCTGGATCTGCAGTTTGACGACGGCGACGATCTTCTTGGCCATGGCTCAGACGCGCTCCACCTGTCCGAAGTCCAGTTCGACAGGCGTCTCCCGCCCGAAGATGGACACCAGCACGCGGACCTTCTCCTTCTCCATCATGATCTCGTCGACGATGCCGGTGAAATCCTGGAACGGCCCCGCGGTGATGCGCACCGGCGAACCCTTTTGGTAGGTGATCCGGTACTTCGGGGTCTCGTCCCGCAGCTGGCGCAGGAGCTGGCGAACTTCCTTGTCCTCCAGCGGGACGGGGCGCGCTCCGGAGCCGACAAATCCGGTCACCCCGGGGGTGTTGCGGACGACGTACCAGGAGTCGTCGTCCATGATCATGTGCACCAGCACGTAGCCGGGGAAGATCTTCTTCTCCACCTCGCGCCGCTTGCCGCCCTTGATCTCTTTCTCTTTCTCCATCGGCACGAGGACCTGGAAGATCTTCTCCCGCATGTTCATGGACCCAATGCGCCGCTCCAGGTTGGTCTTCACGCGGTTCTCATACCCGGAGTAGGTGTGGATGACGAACCAGCGGATGCGCGGATCCACCGCGGCCTCGGCCTCGGCCTCCGCGTCCTCCTCCGCGACCGGCTCGTCGGCGACGACCGGCTCGTCGATGAAGATGTGCTTGAGAGGATCTTCGCTCATGATGCGTCGCTCACAGCGATCCTACTGACCAATCAGCCAGCGTCGGATCGTGAAGGTGAAGACGTAGTCCCAGGCGCCCAGGTAGAGGGACAGGGCCACGAGCACGACGACCACGACCAGCGTGGACCCGATCAGCTCCTTGCGCGAGGGCCAGTCCACGCGGGTCATCTCCGTGCGGACTTCGCGGAGGTAGCGGACGATCCGCTGGACGAACGCCGACCCCGGCCGCGGGGCCAACGGGCGCGCCGCCCGCTGCACGAGTCGGCCCGGCTTCGCGTCGGTGGTGCGGGCCATGGAAAATCCCCCAGAAATGAAAAAAGACCTGAACTGCCTGTCAAACGCCACCAATTATAGGAAGGGACGCGGGGCGGTGTCAAACCGGGGAGCCGGCGGCGGCGTTGAGGAGGATGCCCGTCCACGCGGCGAACCCTTCGATGCGGGATGCCCCCCCTCTGGGAGGGCAGGGGAGGACAAGCGGAGCGCCGAAGGGACTCCTTCTCAAACACCCCGATCAATGCGGTGAGCGCTGTGCGCTGGTGCCCGGTCTGCGCAGATGAGTTGTCCCCCGAGTTCGGGTCCACGTGCGAAGACCCGATCGCCTGGTCCTGCCGCGCCTGTGGCTTTGTCCAGCTGGAGACGGGCGGCCGCCCGCTCAACAGCGAGCAGATGATCGCGGTGCGGGAACTGACCGCCGCCTACGTCCCCCGGCAGCCCCGCGGGGTGGCAGCAGGGGCCTCGGCGGGGGAAATGGCCGCCCCGCCCCACGGCGTGCGGGCAGCGCGGGAGGTGCTGGACGCCTTCTCCCTGACCCCGCCCGTGGACGTTGAAGCCGCCGCCCGGCTGCTGGGGTACCCGGTGGAGTGGGTCTCCCGTCCGCGCGGGGAGCGCGGCGGCATCGCCCGCCGCGGCGGCGAGGTGGCGCTGTTGGTCAACCGGGACTACGCCTTCCGCTCCGAGGCGGAGCGGCGCTGGGTGGTGGCGGAAGAACTCGGCCACGCCGTGCTCGGGCATTCGGCGCTGGCCGCCAGCGATGATCCCGCCCGGGAGGCACGTCTGCGTGAACCGGACCGCCGTCGGGAGGAAGAGGCGGCGCGCGCCTTCGCGGCCGAAGTGCTCATGCCCGCCGCCGAGGTGCGCACCCGCTTCGCCCGCCATCAGCAGGAAGCCGTCCGCCCCGCCGGCGAGCGCGAACGCGCCGATGCGCTGCGCCGGGCGGTGATGGATCTGGCCCGGACGTTTGACGTCTCCCCGTCGGCGATGCGGGTCCGCTTGGAGACCCTGGGGTTGGTGCACTGACCGCGGCAGCGGCGGCAGGCAGAAACGAGCAGGGAGGGAACGCGGTGAGGATTCGGCTGGCAGTGGCAGTGGCGTTGGTGACGACGGCATTGGCCGTCCCGGCGGGTCTGGCGCAGCAGCCCGGAGCGCTGAGGATCGCCATCGGGGTGGACGAGGGCACCCTCAATCCCTACACCTACCGCACTGGCACTGGGTGGAGCCTGATGACCCTGATTTACGATACCCTTTACTACCCTGACGCCAACAACGAACCGATCCCCTGGCTGGTGCGCGACACCAGGGTGAGCCCTGATGGGTTGACCTGGACGCTCACACTGCACCCCAACATTACCTGGCACGACGGCCGCCCGCTGACGTCGGACGACGTCCGGTTCACCTTCGACTATGCGCGCCGGATCACGCACTCTCGCTGGACCCCGACCACTCGTAACCTGGAGAGCGTCCAGGCGCCCAATCCTCAGACGGTCGTCTTCAAGCTGATCGCGCCCGACGGGGGGTTCGCCCTGCGCACGCTGGCCGATGTGCCCATCTTTCCCCGCCATATCTGGGAGCCGGTGACGACGGTTGCGGCCGCGCGCGCCTTTACCAATACCATCGGCAGCGGTCCCTACCGGGTCGAGGAGATCCGAACGGGGCAGTTTTACCGCCTGGTCGCCAATTCGCAGTACTTCGCGGGACGGGCGAAGGTTAGAGAGCTCATCATCCCGATCATTCGCGACGCTACCGTGGCCTTTACGGCGCTGAAGGCCGGCGAGGTTGACACCAGCGCGCGCTCATTGACACCGGAGCTCGTCGCCGAGTTCGAGAAGGTCCAGGGCATCAAGGTGGTGCGCGGGCCTGGCTTCGTATCGACGCTCCTGCAGTTCAACCTGGAGCACCCACTGCTGCGCGACCTCAAACTGCGCCGCGCCATCGCCCATGCCATCAATACCCAGTTGATGGTGAGACTACTGATGCTGGGGTACGCGGTGGTGGGCGCCCCCGGGTACATGCATCCCGCCTCACCCTTCTATGCACCGGGTATCACATTCAACGCCGACAAGGCCCGCGCCGTCGCCATCCTCAACGAGGCCGGCTACCGCGACCGCAACGGGGACGGGGTGCGCGAGGCTCCCGACGGGACGGCGCTGCGCTTCACCCTGCTGGCCAACTCGGAGAACCCCATCCGCATCCGCGGCGCAGAACTGGTCCGCACCTGGCTGAAGGACGTCGGCATCGCCGTCGAGGTGCGCGTGATGGACGACGCCTCCTTGATCGACCTGGTCTGGCCAGACTTCGACACCTGCAGGGGACGCCGCTTCGACCTGGCCATGTTCGGCTGGTCCGCCCCCGTGATGACGCGCCCGACCGCGCTGCGCGACCTCTTCCACTCCAACTGCCAGCTCGGCACGATCAACATCGGCGGCTACAAGAACCCGCAGCTCGACCGGCTGGGCGAACAACTGGCCATCACGGTGCGGCCGGAGCGGCAAAAGCAGATCGCCGCGGCCATGCAAAAGATCGTGGCGGACGAGCTGCCCGTCCACGTCCTCTTCTACCCGGACGTGATCATGGCATACCGGCAGACCGCCTACGACACCTGGGTCTTCCAGAAGGGGCAGGGGATCCTGACGAAGCTCTCCTTCGTCGACCCGCCCAAGCGTTAAAGCGATGCTCCGCTTTCTGGCGGGCAAGGGCGTCCAGTACGCCCTGGTCCTGCTCTTTGCGATCACGCTGAACTTTCTGCTGCCCCGGATGATGCCGGGCAGCCCGCTGATCTTCCTGGCCGGCGAGGACGTCAGTTTCCTCAACGCCGAGCAGCGCACCGCCCTGGTCCAATCGCTGGGCCTGGACCGCCCGCTCTGGGCGCAGTACGGCCGGTATTTGGGGCAGCTCGCGCGCGGCGACCTGGGACATTCCTTCCAGAAGGGCCGCCCGATCAGCGAAATCATCGCCGAGCGGCTCCCCTGGACGCTGCTGCTGGTGGGCCTCTCGCTGCTCGCGGCCACACTGGTGGGGATCGCCTGGGGCGCGCTGGCCGCCTGGCGCCGCGGCACGCTGCTCGATCTGGGGTCGCTGGGGGTCTCGATGTTCTTTGAGTCCACCCCGTCATTCTGGCTGGGGATGATCTTCATCGCCCTCTTCGCCGCCGGGCTGCGCTGGTTTCCCATCTTCGGCGCCGTCACCCCGGGCGCGATCCTGGACGGGTGGGCCTTCGTGTCCAACGTCGCCTGGCACCTGGTGCTGCCCCTGGCCACGCTGACGCTGATCACCATCCCCGGCATGTTCTTGATCATGCGCTACTCCATGCTCACCGTCCTCGGCGAACAGTACATCGCCACGGCGCGGGCCAAAGGGATGGAGGAGCGGCGCGTCCTCTTCCGCCACGCCATCCGCAACGCCCTGCTGCCGGTCGCCACCGTCTTCATGCTCAATGTGGGATTCGTCGTCAGCGGGGCCACCGTGATCGAGACCGTCTTCTCCTATCCGGGCGTCGGGCGGCTCCTCTACGAGGCCGTGCTCAACCGCGACTATCCGGTCATCCAGGCGACCTTCTTCATCATCACGATCAGCGTCATCGCCGCGAACGTGGTGGCCGATCTGCTCTATCCGTTGATCGACCCACGGGTGCGGCGTGGCGCCTGAGGGCGGCGGCGCCGCGTGACGGCGGCGGTCGCGGCGGCGGACCTCCCTCTGCTTCGGGTGCCGCGGCGGCGCGTGCGGTTGGGACCGGTGGGGGCCGTCGGGCTGCTCCTCCTTGCGGCACTGACCGCGGCGGCGACGCTGGCCCCCTGGATCGTCCCCTACGACCCCGAGGCGATCAGCGGCGCCCCCTTCGAACGGCCCTCCGGCAAGCATCTGCTGGGCACCAACGACATCGGGCAGGACATCCTGAGCGAACTGATCTACGGGGCGCGGATCTCCCTGACGATGGGCGCCCTGGCCGCGCTCGTGGCCATCTCCATCGGCACGACCGTGGGCATCGTGGCCGGCTACTTCGGCGGGTGGGTGGACGTCGCGCTGATGCGCCTGGTGGATATCGTGCTGGTGATCCCCTTCCTGCCGTTGATGATTCTGCTGGCCGCCTACCTGGGCCCGTCGTTTTGGACTATCGTCATCGTGATCGGCGTCCTGGTGTGGGCCCGCCCGGCCCGGATCCTGCGCGCGCAGGTCCTCTCGCTGCGGTCGGTGGAGTACATCGAGGCCGCCCGGGCCCTCGGCGCCTCCGCCGGGCGGGTGCTGCGCCGTCACGTGCTGCCGGCGGTGCTCACGCTGTCGCTGGCCCAGTTCATCCTGGCGGCGAGCAACGCCATCCTGATCGAAGCGTCGCTGTCGTTTCTCGGGCTGGGCGATCCGACGCTGAAATCGTGGGGATCGATCCTCTATTACGCTCAAGTGCGCAGCGCCTTCCTCAGCGGGGCCTGGCTCTGGTGGGTGCTCCCCCCGGGGGTGCTGATCACGCTGGCCACGCTGGGGTTCGCGTTCACCGGGTTCGCCCTGGAGGTCGTGCTGAACCCACGGCTGCGGCGCTGAGTGCGGCGGGGGCGTGACGTCTGGTGAAGGAGATGCGGAGATGACGGACGGCGCGACGATCCTCCTGCTGGCCACCTTCGGGCTGGAGATCGTCGAGTGTGGAGGCGCCCTGGCGCGCAACGCCGATCACGGCGGCCGCAATGAGGCCGCGGTGCTGCTGGCCCGCCCGGAATCCCGGCCGCAAGTGGCGCGGGCCGGCGAGATCCTCTCGACGGGAGTGCGGTTTCTGGAGGGGCGCCAGGGGGAGATCGAGCCGAGCCCTGAGCTGAAGCGGCGGCTCGTCGGGGTCATCCGGGCCCTCCGACCCGACATCGTCATCACGCAAGATCCGGAGCATTCCTTCGACGACCTCGATCCGGACCGCCGCCCGGCGATGATCCTGTACCTGGAGGCTCTGGCGCTGGCCGGCCGGGACTGGCAGGTGGCCGACGCGGGAGGCGAGGCGCCCCATCTGGTGCGGGCGCTCTACTACATGACGCCGCAGCGCCCCAACTGTGTGATCAATGCGGCGCCGGCGTGGGAGCGCAAGACCCGGGCCCTGGCCGAGCTGCGGAGCCAGCTGGCGTTCAGCGGGCAATCCTACCGGCGTCTCCTCGGAGACACCCTCGAGGCGCTCGTCCCGGGGCACGCCGCCATGGACGATCTCACGCTGGGGACAGCGGCGCACCGCGAGCTCGACCGGGCCTTCCATCTGTACCACGGGCTCCTCAGCCACGGCCGGTTCCCCCTGGCCGAGCCGTATCGCCGCCAGGGGCCGTTTCACCTCGAGACGTTGATGATCTAGGAGGCCGAGGTGTCGCCCGCGCATCCTTCCGCCGACAGCGCCCAGGGCCACGGTCACACCCACGGGGTGATCGATCCCTCGATCACGACGACCCGCCGCGGCATCGGGGCGATCTCCTGGTCCTTCGCCGCGCTGATGGTGACCGCGCTGCTGCAGGTGGTGGTCGTGGCGCTCTCCGACAGCGTGGCGCTGCTGGCCGACACGATCCACAACTTTGGGGACGCCGCCACGGCGATCCCGCTCTACGTGGCGTTCGCCTTGGCCCGTCTCCGTCCGAACGAACGGTTCTCGTACGGGTATGGGCGCGTGGAGGACCTGGCCGGTGCGGCGATCGTCCTGATCATCCTCTTCAGCGCGATCGTCGCCGGGTACCAGGCTGTCGACCGCCTGCTCCACCCCCGCCCGGTGGGGTATCTGGGGGCGGTGGCGGCGGCGGCGCTGATCGGGTTTGTCGGGAACGAGGCGGTGGCCGTCTTCCGCATTCGCGTGGGCAAGGAGATCGGCAGCGCGGCGCTGGTGGCCGATGGCTATCACGCCCGGGTGGACGGGCTGACGAGCCTGGCCGTCCTTGCCGGCGCCCTGGGAGTCTACCTCGGCTACCCGCTGGCCGACCCGATCGTGGGGCTGGGGATTACCGTCGCCATCCTCAACATCGTCCGGCAGTCGGCCCAGGCGGTCTTTCTGCGCATGCTCGACGGCGTGGAGCCGGGGGTGCTGGAGGGCATCCGGCACGCCGCGGCCCACGTCGCTGGGGTCCGGTCCGTCACCGCGGCGCGGGCCCGCTGGGTGGGGCACCGCCTCCACGCGGAGGTGACGGTCGCGGTCCTCCCCGAGCTCCCCGTCTCAGAGGGGCGCCGGATCGCGGCGGCGGTGCACCGCGAACTGCTGGACCACATCAGTTACCTCGGCAACGCCACGATCACCGTCGACCCTGCCGGCCCGGCCGGTCGCGACTAGGCCCTCCCGCCGATGGGCATGAAATCTCCGCGAAATGAGCCTGAAAGAGGAACGGGTCGCCGTAGCCGATCCCAAGGCCCGGGCCGCCGAACGCGTCCTGAAGCGCCTCGGCGTCACTATCAAGACTTTTAGCCTCTATCCTCCGCAGCACCCGATCGCGACCCAAACGCTGGCTAACCTGTTAGGCGCCCTCCGGCCGTATCTGGCGGCCCACGGCCCCCTCGTCGCCCGCATCACCAGATCGAGCCTGGAGATCGATGGGATCACCTTCGGCGGCGAGAGCTATGCCAGCCTGGCGCTGCATTTCTACACGCGCAAACTCAGCATGCTCACCGTGCTTCCGCCGGTGGCCGATCAGGAAGTGGGTTCCTTTCTGACGATCGCCGGCAGGGACCGGGCGAGCCTGGAATCGGACGGCGGGGTGGAACATCTCTTGTGGCAGGCCAGCGTGGGCAACGTCCAGGTGATCGAGATGACCCTGGACGAGGAGCAAGACATCCATGCCCTGGGGCTGAACGCCTTCCTGGCCCTGATCGGCCGCGGCCGGCTCGCCCCGCGCGAGCGCGAGGCGGTGGTGGACATCCTCTTCGCCGCCGACCACACCGCCCGGCTCCTCCAGAACGTCTATCTGATGGCGGCGGAGGTGTTCGACGGGAGCGGCGAGGAGGAGCGCGTCGACCACGTCTTCCAGACGGTGCGCACGCTTGATCGCCTCATCCTCGACGAACCGCTGGAATCTCAGCCGGTGCTCTACGGCAACCTGACCGAGGCCGTGCTGCTGGTTGAAGAGCCGCTGCGCACCGCGCTCCCCCGCGCCTTCGCCGCCCGGAGCGCGGAGGACGCGTCGGCGAAATTCCTCCTCCACCAATTCTCCCTCGACCGTCTGGGCGAGTTGATCGTGCGCGCCGTCCGTCCCGAAGGGGTGGAGGACCAGGTGGCCCCCCTGCTGGGCGGGCTGGCCCTGCCGGAACGCAAGAACGCGGCGCTGATCGCCCTCCTGGAGGCACGGTTGCGTCCGGCCGGGGCGCCCCTGGCCTGGTTGAGCGGAGCGATCCGGGCGCGCGGCGGCGGGACGGAGCAGGGACGCAGTCCCGAGGTGCCTCCCGAGTTCATCTTTGACGACGCGCTGATCCTCCTTCCCCAGGATGCGTTGGCCGAGCGGATCGAAGAGGGCCGGGCCATTACCGAGGCCGGTGCCATCCGCGAGGTGGTGGCCACCCTCGTCGACATCCTGCGGGACGAGAGCGACGAGAAGGAACTACCCGAAATCGCCGAGGCGCTGGGCGACTCCCTTCCGTGGTTGGTCGAGCAGCAGGAGTTCGGCCTGCTGGCGGCGGTGCTGTCGCGATTGAAGCGGGTCGCGTCGGTGGAAGATGCGCGGGGCCGGCTCGCCGCCGGGATCGTGCGGAAGATCACCGAGCACCCCCTGCTGGACCGGCTGCTGGACGCCCTCTGGGCCGGTCGCGAGACCGCCGTGGAGGGACAGGTGCGGTCTACCCTCGCGGTGGTGGCCGACGAGGTGGTGACCCCGCTGGTGCGGGTCCTCGGTAGTGAGCCCCGCTCGGGCATGCGCTCGCTGCTCTGCGATCTGCTGGCGGTCGTCGCCCGCGCGCACGTCCACGAACTGGCCGGATTCATCGCCGACCAACGCTGGTACCTGGTCCGGAACGTCGCCAACATCCTCGGCCGTCTGGGCAATCCCGACGTGGTGCCCTTCCTGGAGCGCGTGATCGCCCACCCGGAATACCGGGTGCGCCGGGAGGTGGTCGACGCCCTCGCCCGCGTGGGCACGGAGGCGGCGCAGACGCTGCTGGTGCGCGTACTCGACGATGTGGACCCGCGCATCCAGTTCCGCGCGCTGCAGGCGTTGAACGCGTGGGGAGCCCGGCGGGCCATGGCCAGACTCCTCGCCCTGCTGGAGACCCCCGATCCGCTGCACCATCTCTTTCCGAACAAGGTGGCGGCGCTGGAGGCGCTGGAACGGCTGCGGGCGAGCGAGGCGCTGCCTGTGCTCAGACGGCTGGCCCGCAGTCCGCTGGCCATCGGCCAGCACCGCCGGGAACTGCGCGACCTGGCACGCCGCGCCGTCTCGGCGATTGAGGGGACGGGAGCCCACGATCCCAGGGAGGCTGGCGGCGAACGCGTGCTGACCCCCGATGGCTGACCCCGCGGCCGCCCCGCGGCCCACCGCCACCCTCCTCTGGACGGCGCCGCCGGGCGTCCGGCGGGCCCGGCAGGCGCGGCCGGGACAGATTCTCAGCGCGATCGCCCGGGCGCGCCGCACCGCCACGCTCT
The DNA here is from genome assembly GCA_050695215.1 of bacterium. Taxonomy (GTDB): domain Bacteria; phylum Sysuimicrobiota; class Sysuimicrobiia; order Sysuimicrobiales; family Humicultoraceae; genus JACQGZ01. The sequence continues at coordinate 3,406 of JBOGSD010000009.1, read as the reverse complement.
TCGGTCCGGATCACCCCGTGGTCTTAGAGACGATGACGGAAGCCCACGAGGTGGTCGTCGGGATTCTGGCGAGCCGGCGCTCCCTGCGCTTTTCCCTCTACGAAGATGCCTTCTTCGTCGAAAACACCGTGCTGCTGGAGGAGAGCCTGCAGCTGCAGCCGCTGCTGATAGAGATGCGCACCCGCGAGGTCGGCGCGATCGAACTGCACGCCGGGCTGGAAGCGGCCGAACTGCGGAGCCTGGTCGAGGTGCTCAACCTGCCTCTCGGCGAACTGCGGAGTCGGGGAGGGGCGGCGGGGGCGCTGGCGCAGCTGGAGGTGCGCCACATCGTGGTCGGGCCGGCAGGGCCGCCCCGCGAGGAGCTCAGCCTGAAGGTGGAACCACGGGAAGCCTATCGGGCTGGACTGAAGGTCATGGACGAGCTGACGTTCCAGGCCTCCCGGGACGTCCCCCTCGATCTGCGCAAGGCGCGGCTGGTGCTCAATTCACTGCAAGAGATCGTCGACCAGGACCAACTGGCGCTGTTGGGCATCTCCGCGCTGAAGAACTACGACGAAGACACCGCCCACCACTCCGTCAACGTCAGCATCCTCTCCCTGGTGCTGGGAGCGCAGCTCGAACTCAGCCGCATCGCCATGACGACCCTGGGCCTGGCCGCCCTGCTGCACGACGTCGGCAAGGTGCGTGTGCCCCGGGAGATCCTGACCAAAGCGGGCAAGCTCTCGGCGGAAGAGATGGCCGAGGTGCGCCGGCACACGCTGTACGGGGCGCACATCCTGCGCGACGTGCCGGGGCTGGCGCGGCTGGCGATGGTCGCCGCCTTCGAGCACCACGCCAATTACGACCTCTCCGGCTATCCGGAGATCGCGGCCAAGACCGCGCCGCACCTGCTCACCCGGATCATCCAGGTGGCCGACTTCTTCGACGCGGCCACCTCCTCACGGCGGGTCTACCACCGAGCGATGCTCCCCAGCGAGGCGATCACCTTCATTCTGGACCGTGCCGGGAAGATGTTCGATCCTGTGGTGGCCCGGGTCTTCGTCCGCCAGCTGGGTCTCTATCCGGTGGGCTCGGTCGTGGAACTGGACGGCGGCGAGCTGGCCGTGGTGATCAGTCCGGGGGAGCGGGACGTGGCGCGGCCGGTGGTCAAGGTCCTGCGGAACCACGCCCGAGAGGTCGTGCCGTCGTACGTCATCACCCTGGTGGAACAGCGGGACCGGCGGATCATCCGCGCGGTGGACCCCTTCGACAGCGGGATCGACGCCACCGCCGCCCTCCGCGAAGACCGCGACCCCTAGTAACTGCCGGCGAAGACGAGATAGCCGTAGTAGCGGCTGCCGCCGGGGCCGGGTCTGGCGGTGGCGCCGACCTCCCCCGCGGGTTGGCTGCTCGCCGACGCCCCCCGGCCGCCGGACGAATTCGGATCACCGGCGAACCCGTAGGTGTTGCCGCTGTCGCGGGCGGCCGCGTCGCTGCGCAGCTTGGCGATGATTTGGGCCGGGGTCATCCCGGCGCACCCGCCCCCCTGCAGACAGAGAGCCACCACCCCGGCCACGTGCGGCGAGGCCATGCTGGTCCCTGAGATCGTGTTATAGCCGCTCCCCAGCCAGGTGGAATAGATGCACACTCCCGGCGCGGCAATCGTGTGGTCCTTGTCGGCGGTGTTGTTCCCTCCGGCAAAGTTGCTGAAGTTGGCGTTCGTGTCGTCGACGTCGCTGTAGCAGGTCCACGGAGCGCCGCCTCCGGGGGTCCCGTTGTAGTCCGCCATGGCGGTGACCGTCAGCGCTTCGTCATAGGCGGCGGGGACGGAGCTCTGGAAGTTCGCGTTGCTGTTCCCGGCGGCGACGGCGTACGTGACCCCTGCCGCCACCGAGGCGCAGACCGCCACGTGCATCGCGTCGCCGTTGCTGTTCCCGCAGTTGCCATCGTCGGCCCCGCTCCCGCCCAGGCTCATGTTCGCGACCTTGATGCCCTTGAGAACGGTGTTGGCGGTCACCCAGTTGATGCCGCACACGACGGTGGCGGTCGTCCCGGATCCGAAATTGTCCAGCACGCGCACCGCCCAGAGGGGGGCATCGGGCGCGACCCCGACCACACCGAGGCCATTGTCCCGCGCCCCCACGGTCCCGGCGACGTGGCTGCCGTGCCCGTGCCCGTCGCCCCAGGCGTTGGGGTCGCTGCCGACACAGTTGTATCCGCCCTGGACGTTCAGATCGGGATGGTTCCCTTGAATGCCGGTGTCGATGATCGCTACGTCGACGTCCATGGGATCGATGGACCCGTCGATCGCCGCGGTCGGGCTGAGGTCGGCTTCCATCCGATTGACGCCCGTGGGGAGCGTCTGCGCCGCGATGCGCACCACGCGGTTCTCGCTGATGAACGCCACGCGGGGGTCGGCGCGCAGCTGGGCGAGCCTGGCCGCGGGGATCGTCGCGGCGAAGCCCTTCAAGGCATGCTCGTAAGTGTGCTGCAGCCGCATCCCGTGCTGCACCGCGAGCACCCGCGCTTCACGCGCCGCGCTGGTCACGTGATCTTTGAACACCACGATGTATTCGCCGGGGACGACGTCACCGCCCACGGGGGCGGCACCTACCCCCCCGGGACCAAAGGCCAGAAGGAGGACGCCGGCGATCACCGCGGCGCCGAAACGGAGCACTGATGGCATGGAGGCACTCATCCCTTTCATATGGGAGTCTCTAGCGATGTGGTACTTCCCCTCTCAGCCCCCGGTGTCCTGTCGGACCTTGACCTTTTCTGCCGTCGGGTCGCGGGGGAATGATGGAAGATTTGGCGGAAGTTTTCCTCACGATACCTGCACTAAGGGGGGCAACGATGGCTTCGGTGATCGATGGTCGCCGCGAATTTCTCCGCCATGCGGTCGCGACTCTTGCCTACCGCGGAGGCAAGGTCGTACGGGACGCGCCCGAAGGCTTCGGCTCGGTCCGGGCGTGCGACACCTGTCGCTCAGCCGCGGAGATCCTCAGGCACATCGGCGACCTTCTCGAGTGGGCTCTGTGGCTTGCCAAAGGCGAACGGCGATGGCGCGATGCCGCACCACAGGCGTGGGAGGCCGACGTCGATCGATTCTTCGACGGGCTGCGGCGACTCGACGAGTACCTAGCCGCCGATACGCCGCTGGGATACCCTCCCGAGAAGATCTTCCAGGGTCCCATCGCCGATGCCCTCAACCACGTGGGTCAAATCGCGACCTTGCGCCGTCTCGCCGGTTCGCCGGTCCGGGGTGAGAACTACTTTATGGCCGAAATCGTCGTGGGGAGGGTCGGCGCGGAACAGTCTGCAACGCGCGTCGAGTTCGATTAGTCTGAGCGAAGAGTTCCAACAGCATGATCCCACTCTCCTTCTTGCGAGACTTCATCTAAGAGAGCGAGAAACTTCTTCACCTCGA
>JBOGSD010000008.1:0-7223 GCA_050695215.1 bacterium | reverse complement strand
TGGGCGACGGCGGCGCGCAACGGGATCGCCAACGCGGTCTTCTACACGCGCGACCCGGGGAAGGTGCTGGCCAAACTGCACGAGCGCGGCGAGCGCAGCGACGCGGTGGTGGCGGGACCATCCGGCGAGGGGCTGGGGGGTGAGCTCGCGGCGACGCTGGCGGCGCTGGCCCCGCGCCGGCTCGTCTACGTCGGCCGCTCGCTGCAGATCACGGCGCGGGATCTGGCGCGCCTGCGCGGCGCGGGCTTTATGGTCGAATGGGCCCAGCCCGTCGACCTGTTCCCGCAGACGAGCCACCTGCGCACCGTGGTGGCCCTGCGGCGCCGGTGACGACGATCATCTTCGAATCTCATGCGACGTCCGTCGACAATGAGCGAGGGGTCGCCTCGGGGCACCGGGATGTGCCGCTCTCGCCACGCGGGAAGCGCGAGGCCGGGATGCTGGGCGCCCGCTATCGTCAGCGCCGGGTGGATGTCGTCTACTGTTCCGACCTGCGGCGGGCTCGGGATACGGCAGCGATCGCTTTCGGGGAGTTGGGTATCCTCATTCTGGAAGATGCTCGCCTCCGGGAGCTCGACTACGGCGAGTTTGCCGGCCGGCCGCGGGCAGAGGTCGGAGCCGAACGCGCACGCCGGATCGTGGAGCCGTTCCCAGGCGGAGAAAGCGTCTCGCAGGCCGCCGAGCGAATTCGCCTGTTCCTGCTCGATGTGCTGCAACGAGACAAGGGAGAGACCATCGTGGTCATCGGGCACAGCGCGACGCACTTCGGGTTGGAGCACTGGCTGAACGGGAGGCCGCTGGCCCAGGTCGTGGCCGCTCCGTGGACGGACGAGCCCTCACGGCCTTACGCCGTTACTCCGGAAGCGCTGGAGCGCCTCGCTCGCGGGGAGGGGAGTCAGTGAACCAGGACCGCTCGCAGTCCATCGGACCTCACGCTCGCGATCTGGCGGCGCGCAAGCGGCGCGCCGTGCCCGACGCCATATCGACCATGACCTCGGTCTTCGCCGTGCGCGCGGAGGGGGCGTTCTTGTGGGATGCTGACGGGCGGCGCTACATCGACCTGGCCGGCGGCGTCGGCTGCATGAACGTCGGCCATAGCCATCCCCGCGTGGTGGCGGCGGTCACGGCGCAGGCCGCCCGCTTCACCCACACCGACTTTACGGTCGTCCCCTACGAAGAATACGTGGCCGTGGCCGAGCGGCTGGCCGCCCTGGCGCCCGGGCCCTCCCCCAAACAGGCGGCCCTCTTCAACTCCGGCGCCGAGGCGGTGGAGAACGCGGTCAAGGTGGCCCGTCTGGCCACCGGACGGGCCGCGCTGATCGCCTTCGAGGGCGCTTTCCACGGGCGGACGCAGATGGCCCTCACCCTCACCGGCCGGGTGCATCCCTACAAGAAAGGAATGGCCCCGTTCGTCCCCGAGGTCTACCGTGCGCCCTATCCCGACCCGTACCGCTCCCCCGACGCGGACGCGACCGCGTACGTCATGCGGCGGCTGGAGGAGATGTTTGTGACCCACGTCGACCCCGGCCAAGTCGCAGCGATCATCGTGGAGCCGGTTCTCGGGGAAGGCGGCTTCGTGGTCCCCCCGCCTGACTTCCTGCCGGCGCTGCGCGGGCTGTGCGACCGGATGAAGATCCTGCTGATCGTGGATGAGGTACAGACCGGCATGGGCCGCACGGGGAAGATGTTCGCGGTCGAGCACGCCGGCATCGAACCCGACCTGATGGTCGTCGGCAAATCCCTCGCCGCCGGGCTCCCGCTCTCGGCGGTCGTGGGGCGCCGGGAGGTCTTCGCGTCGATCCCCCCCCAGGCGCTGGGGGGGACCTACGTCGGCAACCCCGTGGCCTGCGCCGCCGCTCTGGCCGTCCTCGACGTCATGGAGGCCGAGCGGCTGCCCGAGCGGGCGGGTCGCCTGGGAGCGCTCCTGCGCGAGCGGCTGACCGCGATGGCGCGGCGCCATCTCCTCATTGGCGAGGTGCGGGGCCTGGGGGCGATGATGGGGATCGAACTGGTGAGCGACCGGCGCACGAAGGCGCCGGCGGCCGCCGAAACCGCGGCCGTCGTGGCGGGCGCGCTCGCCGACGGGGTCATCCTGCTGACGGCCGGCGTGCGCCGCAACGTGGTCCGCTTCTTGATGCCGCTGACCATCTCCGAAGAGCTGCTCGAGGAAGCCCTCGTCGTGCTCGACCGGGCGCTAGGCTCCGTGCAGGCCGAGGGCGTGGCGGCGCGGGTTCGCGCCTCCGCGGGGGAGTGAGCGCTCGTTGAGGCCTGTTCCTCGAGGCCCCCTCGCTATCAGCGGCCGGGTTGTCCCATCATGCCGGGTTGGTCGGCGCTGGCCCAATGCTCTGCGATCTTGCCGTCGCGGAGACGGTAGAAGCCCATGCCGGTCCAGGTGACGCCCCGGCCGGCGTGATCCGTACCCCGTCCGGTCCAGCGCACGGCGACGCGATCGCCTTCCGCGATGATGTCGTCAATCGTGTAGGTCAGGACGGGCCAGCGCCGGCGGCTCTCCGCGACGAAGCGTTCCACTTCGGCGATGCCGGCGAGGCCATAACTCTGGTCGACGAAGTCGGGCGCCATGAGGCTGGATACCGCGCCGACGTCGCCGTCGTTCATGCAGCGGTTATAGAATGCGGCGACCGCCGCCTTGTTGTTTTCATGAACGACCGTGGACCGCCGCCGGTCTCCCCTGGCCATCGTCAACCCCCTCGGTCTCGCGCGTTCCCGCGCCATGCCTGGATTAGACGGGCGTGACCGCGTCCCTTCGCCCACGGGGTGACCGCGTCCCTTCAATCACGGCGTGACCGCGTCCCTTCAATAGGATAGACTGCTGGTGAATCCTCCGACCCCGCTGATGAATCGAAATGGGTGAGCCGTTCGTCCACTGCCACCTCCACACCGAGTATTCCCTGCTCGACGGTCATAGCCGGATCACCCCGCTGCTGGCGGAGGCGGTGCGGCTGGGCATGCCCGCCATGGCCATGACCGACCACGGCGCGATGTACGGGGCGGTGGAATTCTATCTCAAGGCCAAAGAGCACGGCCTGACGCCCATCCTGGGCGTGGAGGCGTACGTGGCGCCCCGGGCCCATGCCGACCGTGACCCCAGGCTGGACGCCAATCCCTCTCATCTCATCCTGCTGGCGACCTCCACGGAGGGATACCGCAACCTGATCGCCCTGACGACCACCGCCCACCTGGATGGGTTCTACTACAAGCCGCGCATCGACCGGGAGCTGCTGGCCCGCCACGCCGGCGGCCTGATCGGCTCCTCCGCCTGCCTGCAGGGGGAGGTCAGCCGGGCCATTCTGCGCGACGACCTGGCGGCGGCGCGCGAGATCGCGGCCACCTACCGCGACATCTTTGGCCCCGGCAACTTCTACCTGGAGATGCAGAACCACGGCCTCTCCGACGAAGCGCGGGTGATCGGCGGCGTGGCCACCCTGGCGCGCGACCTGGGGCTGCCGCTGCTGGCCACCAACGACGTGCACTACGTTCACCAGGACGAGGCCGACGCCCAGGACGCCTTGATGTGCATCCAGATGAACGTGGCCCTCGACGCCACCGACAAGCCTCGGATGGGGGAGGTGCGCGAGTTCTACCTCAAGAGCGCCGACGAGATGGCGCGCGCCTTCGCCGAGTTCCCCGCCGCGCTGCGGGCGGGGTTGGCCATCGCCGAGCGCACGAACATCGACATCGAGATGGGTCGGTTGCGGCTGCCGCACTTTCCCGTGCCTCCCGGCGAGACCGCGGACTCCCATCTGCGGGCGATCTGCGAGGCGGGGCTGCGGCGCATCTACGGTGGGGTGACGCCGGCGCTGGCGGAGCGGCTGGATCGGGAGCTGGCCGTGATCGCTCAGACCGGCTACGCGGCGTACTTCCTCTTCGTCATGGACTTTGTCACGTTCGCGCGCGGCCGGGGCATCCTGACGACGGTGCGCGGCTCGGCGGCCGGCAGCCTGGTCCTCTACTGCTGCGGCGTCACCGACGTCGACCCGATCCAGTACCGGCTGCCCTTCGAACGCTTCCTCAACGCCCAACGCTATACGCCGCCGGACGTGGACATCGACTTCATGGACAGCCGGCGCGACGAGGTCATCCGCTACGTCATCGACAAGTACGGCGCCGACCACGTCGCCCAGATCATCACCTTCGGCACGATGGGCGCGCGCCAGGCGGTGCGCGACGTCGGCCGGGTGATGGGGATGCCTTACGGGGACGTCGACCGCATCGCCAAGCTCATTCCCTTCAACGCGTCGCTGGACGAGGCGCTGCGGGCCGATCCGGAGCTGTCGCGCAGCGCTCGGGAGAGCGCGCCGATCCGCCGCCTCTTGGATCTGGCCCAGAAGCTGGAGGGGGTGGCGCGCCACGCCAGCACCCACGCCGCCGGCATCATCATCTCACCCGAGCCGTTGATCGAGCACGTGCCCCTGCAGCGCGCCACCAAGGGCGACCTGGTGATGACCCAGTACGACATGACCGCGGTCGAGCGGATCGGCCTGCTGAAGATGGATCTGCTCGGCCTGGCCAATCTGACCATCCTCGACGAGGCGCTGCGCATCATCGAGGGCACGCGGGGGGTGCGCATCGACCTGAAGACGATCCCCTTGGAGGACCAGAAGACGTACGATCTCCTTTCCGCCGGCGAGACGGTGGGGATCTTCCAGTTGGAGGGCGCGGGGATGACTCGCTACCTCAAGGAACTTCGCCCTTCTCGGATCGAGGACATCATGGCCATGGTGGCGCTCTTCCGGCCCGGCCCGATGGCCAACATCCCCAGCTACATCCGCCGCAAGCACGGACGCGAGCCCATCACCTATCTGCATCCGGTGCTGGAGCCGGTGCTGGCGGAGACCTACGGGGTGATGGTCTACCAGGAGGACGTGATGGCGGTGGCCCAGGCGGCCGCCGGCTACACCCTGGCCGAAGCGGACGTCCTCTGCTACGCGATCCGCAAGAAGATCAAGGACAAGTTGGAGGCGCAGCGGAGCACGTTCGTGCGGGGGGCGCGCCAGCGCGGCATCCCCACCCGGACGGTGGACCAGATGTGGGAGCAGTTCGAGCCCTTCGCCCGCTACGGCTTCAACCGCGCCCACGCCGCCTGCTACGGCCTGATCGCCTACTACACCGCCTACCTGAAGGCCAACTACGCGGTGGAGTACATGACCGCGGTGCTCACGCGCGAGGCGCAGGGACAGGACTGGATGGCCCAGGTCGCCCTCGCCGTCGCGGAGACGCGGCGGATGGGCATCGACGTCCGGCCGCCCGACGTGAACGCGTCCATCGAGAACTTCGCGGTGGAGGGGGAGGCGATCCGGTTCGGTCTGAGCGCGGTCAAGCACGTGGGGCTGGCGGCCGTCGAGGAGATCATCCGCGCCCGGGACACCGGCGGGCCATTCACGGCGCTGGTCGAACTGGCCACCCGGGTGGATGGGCGCCACGTGAACAAGCGCGTGCTGGAGAGTCTGATCAAGGCGGGGGCGCTCGATTCCCTGGGCGCGCCGCGCGCGCAGCTGCTGGCCGGTCTGGACGCGGCGCTGGCGGCAGGCCAGCGCGAGCAGCGGCTGCGCGATTCCCCCCAGCAGGGTCTCTTCGGCCTGGACGAGGCCGCGGCGCTGGCGCCGCCCCCGCTGGCGGTGGACGAATTCACCCAAGACGAGCGGCTGGCCATGGAAAAGGAGATGCTCGGGCTCTACATCTCCGACCACCCCCTCGTCCACGTGCAGGAGGATCTGGCCGCCCGCGTCAGCCTGCCGATCGGCCAGCTGGGCGAGGTGCGCGACCGCGCGACCGTCTCGGTAGGCGGGATCGTCTCGGCCCTGAAGCGGACGACCACCAAGGCGGGCTCGGTGATGGCCTTCCTGACGCTGGAGGATCTCACCGGGTCGGTGGAGGTCATCATCTTCCCACGGACCTACGAGCAGAATGCCTTCCTGCTGAAGAAGGACGCCATCCTGGTCGTGCGTGGTCGCGCCGACGTGGCGGAGCAGCAGGTGAAGATCCTGGCGGACAGCCTCTTTCCGCTGGCGGAGGCGCCGGCGGCGGACCCGGTGAGTCCCACGGAGGCGGAGGCGCCGGACCCGGCAGCGCCCGTGGACCGGGCTCCCTCCACGAACGGCGCGTTCGCCGAGGCCGCCGGCAACGGCGGGGAGCCTGGGCCTCATCCCGCGGCGTCCCCGTCCGAACTGCACGTGCGGCTACACGCCGACCTGGGGCAGGGAGCCCTGGAGCGGTTGCACGCCGCCCTCGACCGGCACCGCGGCGACGATCCGCTCGTGCTGCATCTGGTGCGTGAGGACACCGAGACGGTGGTGCGCGCGCGGGAACTCCGGGTGCGCGCCGGCGACGCGCTCGCGGCCCTCGAGTCTGAATTCGGAGCCGGCGCCGCGTGGCTGGAGGAGAACCGGTGAGGGACGTCTGGCGCGTCCTCGCGGCCCTCGTATTGATGGCGCTGGGGTTCCTGGTGGTCATCCAGGCGCGCGCCGGCCGTTCTCTAGGCGAGCAGCCCGAGGTGCCCACCCGCAACATCTACGCCATGGCGACGCTGCTGCGCGAGGCGCGGGAGGCCCGCGCCGCCCTCGAAGCCGAGGTGACGCGCCTGCGCCTCGACCTGGAGACCTACCAGCGCGCGGCCTCTGAGGGGCAGAGCGTGACCGCGGTCATGTCGGAGGAGCTGGAGCGGCTCCGCCTGGCCCTGGGGTTGAAGGCGATGGAGGGGCCGGGGGTGACGGTGGCGATGCGCGACGCGCCGAGCCGCGCGGGAGGCAGCCCCGTCGTCGTCACCTATCAGGACATCGTGGCGGTCGTCAACGAACTCTGGGCCGCTGGCGCGGAGGCGATGGCCATCAATGTCCAGCGCGTCACCGCGGCCACCGGCTTTGGCCAAGTGGGGGGCACCGTCGTCGTCAACCTGCAGCGCCTGACGGCGCCCTTTGTCATCACGGCGATCGGCGACCCCGCCACGCTCGAAGGGGCGCTGTCGATCCGCGGCGGCTTGGTAGAGGCGATGCGCGCCATCGGTCTGAGCATCGTCATCACCCGGCACGACCGGGTGGTGGTGCCTGCCTCCTCAGGGCCGGGACCGTTTGAGCACGCCCGGCCACTGAAATGACCCCCCGGGTCCTCATCGCCGGCGCCAGTTTCGCCGGTCTCGCCGCCGCCCGCGCGCTCGGTCCGCGCGCGATGCTCCTCGACCGTGCCCCCCTGGGCGCCGGCGTGACGTC
>JBOGSD010000007.1:0-25526 GCA_050695215.1 bacterium | reverse complement strand
CGGCGGGCCGCCTCGGATGACGACGCTGGAAGATCAGTTCGTCCTGACCGACGGCACGCTGGCCATCGAAGGCAACCTGACGATGGACAACAACAGCACCCTGACCATCCAGCACGACATCTACAATGCCAACCCGGTCATCGCCGACGCGGCTCGTCAGATGATCGCCCTGGCGCTCTTCCCGGGGGCGGGTCCCAACTCGTGGGGTCGGTTGATCATGCAGGGGGGTTCACAGCAGAAGTTGGTGGTGGACGGGCTGCTCTATACGTCCGACGGGATAGACATCGGCCCGCAGGCCATGGTGGACCTCATCGGGGCCATGTACCACAACACGACCAACAACACCCGCCCTTCATTCGAGAGCACGAACGCCACGACGGTGATCCGCTATGATTCGTTGGCGGGCTCGCGGCTGGCGTCGGCCCCGGCGATCGCAGTGACGATCCTTTCCTGGCAGCAGCTGCGTTGATTCCATAGAGCTGAGCGCCACTCTCTCGGAAGCCGAACTGCGGGATACGGTTTCCTTAAGAGTGGCCCTCACCCTTTCGGTTCTCCGCCCGCTCTCCTAGCGGCGGCCGGGGAGCGCGGAGGCGGCGGCCAGCAGGACGATAGCGCAGAGCACGATCGTGCCGCTCGCCGGGAGATTGAGATAGAACGCCGCGGTGATGCCGGCCGTCGTGGCGGCCAGCGAACAGGCCACCGCCAGAACGAGGGCGGCCCGGAAGCTGCCGGCCACCCGCAGCGCCGTCACCGCCGGGATGACGATGAGCGCCCCGATCAGCAGCACGCCCACGATCCGCATCGCCACCACGACCGTCACGGCCACCAGCACCGTCAGCAGCAGGTTGAGCGCGTCCACCGGCACCCCCTGCACGCGCGCGCCTTCTTCATCGAAGGTGATGGCGAACAATTCCTTATAGAGGAAGATCACCACGCCCAGCACCAGGAGGCCGAGGGGGAGGATCAACCACAGGTCGCCCGGCGCCACGGTCGTGATCGCCCCGAACAGATAGGAGAAGAGATCCACCGAGAAGCCCCCGGCCAGGCCGATCACCACCACGGCCACGGCCAGTCCCCCGGAGAGGAAGAGGGCGAGGGCGGCGTCGCCGGAGAGGCGCCCCGCGCCGCGCAGCCGCTCGATCGCCACGGCGCCGGCCACCGTGACTGCCAGCGCGCCCGCCAGCGGGGCCGTCCCCGCCAGCAGCCCCAGCGCCACCCCCGCCAGCGCCACGTGGGCCAGCGCGTCGGCGATCAGGCTGAGACGGCGGGGCACCAGGAAGATGCCGATGACGGGGGCGATCACGCCGACGGTGACGCCGGCCAGCAGGGCCCGCTGCATGAACCCGTATTGCAGGATCTCCGGCACGGTAGCCTCCGGACCTCAGTGGCGGTGGGCGACCATCCAGGCGTCGGTGCGGTACATCGCGGCGAGGGCGCCGCTGCTCACCGCCTCCTCGGGGCTGCCGTGGAAGACGAGGGTCCGGTTGAGGCAGGCCAGCCGGGAGACCTCCTGGGTGACGAAGCCGATGTCGTGCGACACCAGGATCAGCGTCACCCCTTCCTCGCGGTTGAGCCGGTGGAGCAGGCTGTAGAACTGCTCCTGGGCGTCTACGTCGACGCCGACGGTCGGTTCGTCCAGGAGGAGCAGTTCAGGGGCGCTGACGAGGGCCCGGGCGATGAGGACCCGCTGCTGCTGCCCGCTGCTGAGTTCCCCGATCCGCTTGTTCTGCAGCGAGGTGAGACCCACCATGTCGAGCGCCCGCTGCGCCGCCTCCCGATCGGCCGCAGTGAAACGGCGTCCCACCCCCGCCCGGCCGGACCGGCCGCTGATCACCACTTCAGACACGGCCGCGGGGAGTCGGGAGTTGAAGGCCGCCTTCTGAGGCACGTAGCCGACGCGCTCCCATTGCCGGAACGCGGCGACCTCGGTGCCGAAGAGGCGGACGTGGCCGCAGGAGGACCGCAGCAGACCCAGCAGCACACGCAGCAAGGTCGTCTTGCCCGAACCGTTGGGGCCGATCAGGCCGAGGAGGTCCCCACGTTCGACGCGCAGGCTGATCTCGTCCAGGACTCGCTCGGCGCCGTAATTGAAGCAGACGTGCTCCAGTTCGGCGACCGGGGGGATGTCAGCGGCACGCCAGACCCTGGATGAGGGCTCGGAGGTTCTCATGCATCACCGTCAGATAACTGTCCCCGCGGCGCCCCTGCTCCGCCGTCAGTCCCTCCAACGTGTACAGGTGGCTCAGCGGGAGGCCGGCCTCTCTGGCCACAGCCTCGGCCGCGCGGGAGGGTTCTAAAGGATCAGTGTACACGACTGCGATGCCGCGCTGCCGGGCCAGGCGGACGACGGCCGCCAGCCGGGCGGGAGAGGGCTCCGCGTCGGGCGAGAGCCCCGACAGGGGCACCATCGTCAAGCCGTACCGCCGCGCCAGGTGACCAAACGCCGCGTGCGCGGTGATGAATTCCCGCCGCCGGCAGCGGCCCAGCGCCGCGGCGAACTCGTCGTGCAGGGCGGCCAGCTCGCCGGCGAGGGCGGCGGCATTCGCGTCGTAGACGGTCCGGCCGGCCGGGTCGGCGCGGATCAGGCCGCCTCGGATGGCGTCCACCTGCCGGGTGGCGAGGAGGGGATCCAGCCAGACGTGAGGATCGGTGCCTCTGTCGTCCCTGAGCCCCAGGCCCGCCGTGGTGTCCACGGCGACAGCATCCGGGGGGAGCTGGCGGATCACCCGCGCGGCCCAGGGCTCGAAGCCGCCCCCGTTATAGACGAAGAGGCGCGCGCGGGCCAGTTGGGTCAGGTCGCGGGGGGCCGGCTGAAAGTCGTGTGCGTCGCCTCCCCCCTGAATCAACGTCTGCACGTTGACGCGGTCGCCGCCGATGCGGCGGGCGAAATCGGCGAGGGGGAAGATGGAGGCCGTGACGGGCAGACCGGCAGACTCCACCGCGCGCGCTCCGCACCCAGCGGCGCCGAGGAGGGCGGCCACCAGCACGGCGAGGGGGAGACGCCCCCGCATGAAACCGCGCATCCGTGGTGGCAGCCGCCCTAGGGGAAATGCGCCTCACTCACGCGGGGTAAAGACCACCCGGGCGCCGACGCCGATCCCTCTCTGCTTGAAGAGTCCCTGGCGGACCTCCAGCGCGTACAACGCGGGCGCGCGTGACTCATAGATGGTGAAGGGTCCCTCGCGGGGGTTCGGCGCGACGGCCATGTCCTGAATGTCCACGACCCGCCAGTGGCGGTCGATGAAGGCGATGGAGAGCGGGATGAGGGTATTCTTCATCCAGAAGCCCCAGCGGTGCTGTTCCTCAAAGATGAAGAGCATCCCCGCATTGTCGGGGAGGCGCTCGCGATTCATCAGGCCGCGTGACCGCGCCTCGGGGGTGGCGGCCACTTCCACCTGAAGGACGACGCGGCGGCCCGACGCCAGCAGCACCAACGTCCCCTTCTTGAAGAGGCCGTTCGCGCCCGCGGCCGGCTGGCCCAGGGCGGGGGCGGCGACCGTGACGATGAGGAAGAGCAACAACGCACGGATCATGTGCGAGTCACCTGGGTCTCATTATGCCCATACAACGTAACAAGACGACCCCAAGTTTTCCAGGAGGCCAGTCTTGTGGGTCAGGCGAAGAGGAAGGGTCATGAGCGCTGACCGCTGGGACGTCATCGTCGTCGGCGGCGGGCCGGCCGGAGGGATGGCCGCCAGGACGGCTGCCGGAGCCGGACTGCGCACGCTGCTGCTGGAAGAGCACCCTGAGATCGGCGCGCCCGCGCACTGCAGCGGAAAGCTCTCCACCCACGCCTTTGCGGAGTTCGAGCTCCCCCACACGCTGGCACGCACCGCGCTGCGCGCGGCCACCCTCCACGCCCCGGACGGCTCGGTCGCGTCCGTGCGGCGCGATGAGGTCGACTCCTACGTCGTGGACCGTGACCACTTCGATCGCTGGCTGGCCGCGCAGGCGGCCGAGGCCGGCGCGGAGATCATGCTGGGCGCGCGCGCCCGGCGCGCGACGCGCGAAGGCGGGGCCGTCGCCATCGAAGCGGAGCGGCGGGGCCGGACGCTGACGCTGCGGGCGCCCGTGGTCATCGACGCCGAGGGCGCTCGGACGCTCCTGCCGGCGACGATGGGGATCACGCCTCGCCGGGCCCTGATCCACGGTCTGCAATATGAGATGGCAGGATTGCGTCTGGAGGCGGACGACACCCCCGAGCTCTACTTCGGCCGGGAGTGGGCCCCCGGGTTCTTCGCCTGGATCATGCCCCTGGGAGGCGGGGCGGGACGCGTCGGCCTGTGCATCGACCCGCGGCTGACCGCCCGCCCGCCGGTCTACTTTCTCGATCGCCTGATGGCCGAGCATCCGGTGACCTCACGGCGCGTGCGCGGCGCCCGCCTCGTGCGCAGGCTCGTTGGGCGCATTCCCATCATCGGCGGCCGCGCGCCCTCTTACGCGCCGGGATTCCTGATCGCCGGAGATGCCGCCGGCCAGGTCAAGGCGACTTCCGGTGGGGGGATCTACTTCTCGCTGCTGGCGGGGAGGTTGGCCGCGGCCGCGGGGTTTGCGTGGATCGGCGGGGAGCGCCTGGCGGGACGCGCCTACGAACTGTCGTGGCGGCGGCGCTTCGGCCGCGAATTGCGGTTCACGACGATCGTGCGCCGCATGCTCAACGCCATGCCTGATCCCGACCTCTCCCGGCTGATCCGCGCCATCGGCACAAACCCGCTCCTCCGGCGGGCCATCGAGGAGCACGGCGACACCCAGTACCAGTCACGGCTGCTGCGACCTGTGCTGGGACAGGTGGTGCGGTCGTGGCGCGAGGTGCGATTGGCGCCGGCCGTCCTGCGGGCGCTCCTGCGCGGCCTGCTGGACGCAGACGCCGAGGGGCCGCCGCCGTCCGCCCTGGTGGCCGCCGAGAAGTCGTAGGCGGCCGTGCGCGCCTTCGAGATCGCCGACCTGCTCCGTGCCGTGGACCACTCGGGGCACGTCTACAAGGAATTCCTGCGCGTGGACGAACTGAGCGTCGGCCTGGCCCGCTGGCCGGTGGGATCGGTCGACGAGCAGACACCGCACACCGAAGACGAGGTCTATTACGTCGTGGCGGGGCGGGCGGTGATTCGCGTCGAGCGGGAAGAACGCCCGGTCGGCCCAGGGTCCATCGTGTACGTGGGCGCGGGCGTCGAGCACCGGTTTCACGATATCGAGGCAGATCTGGAGGTGCTGGTCTTCTGGGCGCCGCCGCGGCGCTCGCGGCGCGCCAGCGCACCTCCCTAAGAGGGATGCCGCCCGTCCGACCGAAGGAGTAGGCATGCGCGAGGAGCGCAAGCTCGTCACGGTGCTGGCCGGCGACCTCGTCGGATCCACCCCGCTCGGCGAGCGGCTCGATCCCGAGGAAGTCAAGGTGATCGTCGGCGAGACGGTAGCGCGGTTCATCCGCATCGTCGAGGAGTACGGCGGCACGGTCAAAGACGTCGCCGGTGATGGGTTGATGGCCCTTTTCGGCGCCCCGGTCTCACACGAGGATGATGCCGAACGCGCCGTCCGCGCCGGCCTTGAGATGATCCAGGAAACGGAACGGCAGGGCCGTGAGGTCGCGCAGGCCTGGGGCGTCGAGGGCTTGGCCGTCCGGGTCGGCATCCACACGGGAGAAGTGGTGCTGGGACCGGCCGAATCTAGCGGCAGAGCGTCGGCCATCGGCGCCTTCGGCGACACGCTGAACACGGCGGCCCGGCTGCAAGCCGTAGCGGCGCCCAATACCGTGCTGGTCGGGGAGTCGACTCGCCGCCTCGTCCCTTCGCTTTTCGAGTGGGGGGAGCGGGGCGAGTTCACTTTGAAGGGTAAGCGGAACGCCATCGTCGCGTCTGCTGCCAGAGCCATCCTGGCCGCCGGACGCCGCCCGCGGGTGGAGGAAGGGGCCGTCACTCGATTCGTCGGGCGGGAGAAGGAGCTGGGACGGTGTCGCGCTCTCCTTGACGCGTTCCGCGCGGGATCGGGTGGCGTGCTCTTCATCACGGGGGAGCCGGGAATCGGCAAGAGCCGCCTGTCCATCGAACTGCGGGCAAGGTTCCAGCAAGAAGAATTCGGCCGGGACGGACCCGTCTGGCTGGAAGGGCGCTGCGTCTCCTACGGTGAGTCGCTGCCGTACTGGCCCTATCGCGATCTGGTAAGAGAGTGGCTAGGGGTTCCCGTCACCGAACCGGAAATGCGGGCGCGCGTCGCCCTGCGCCGGCAGCTCCGGCGGTGGTTCGGCGAGCGAGGGGACGGCCTGTATCCGTACCTGGGGACGATGCTCGGGGTCAACCTGGAGAGCGACGCGCTCTCCCGGCTGGCTGCCTTGTCTCCGGAAGCCCTGCAGTACCGCACCTTTGAGGTCTTCCGGCATCTGGTCGAGCGGCTGGCGGAGCATGTGCCGTTGGTGGTGGCGATCGAGGATCTCCATTGGGCGGATCCGACCTCGCTGCAGCTGGCCGAGAATCTCCTGCCGCTCACCGAGTCCTCGGCGGTGCTTTTCCTCTTCACGCAGCGGTTGGAACGCGACCATCCTTCTTGGAAGTTCAAAGAGACGGCCACGCGAGAATTTCCGCACCGCATCCAGGAGATCGGCCTCGAGCCCCTCAGCGGCGCCGCCGAGCGGGAGCTCCTCACCTCCCTCATCGGTCCGGGGGCGCTCTCTCCTGAGATCGAAGAGCGGGTCCTCTCTCAGTCGGAGGGTAATCCCTTCTATTTGGAGGAGATGGTCCGGTCGCTGATGGATGCCGACGCGCTGGTGCGGGAGGGCCAGCGGTGGACGCTCCAACCCAACGCGAATGTCCATCTTCCACCCACTGTGGAAAAGACGATCCTGGCACGAATCGACCGGCTGGGGCCTCCCCACCGCGACGTGCTCTCCGTGGCCTCGGTGCTCGGACGGCGCTTCGCGCTGCCGCATCTGGAAGGTGTGCTGGGGGGCAACGGTCGGCTGGCGGCCGCCCTCCACGAACTGCAGCGTCTCGATCTCATTCGCGAGGGCCGGCGTTGGCCCCGACCAGAGTACCGGTTCAAACACTCGTTGATTCAGGAGGCCGCCTATCGAACCATCCTCACCCCGCAACGGCGGAGCATCCATCGCCAGGCCGCCGAATGGCTGGAGCGCGAGTATGCTGGGCACGCCGAGGAGGTCACCGGTCTGCTCGCCCACCACTGGCTGCACGCCGCCGACGAAGAGAAGGCCATCGCCTATCTCACGCGCGCCGGGGACAAGGCCCGGCTGGAGTACGCGCTGGATGAGGCGATCGGATACTATGAAGAACTCTTGCCTCTGCTGGAGCGGCGCCGACGACGCCAGCAGGTGGCGCTCGTCCTGCTGAAACTCGCGCTGGCCCTCCACACGTCGCTGCGCTTCAAGGAAGCCAACGCGACATACCAGAAAGCGTTCGACTATTGGGAAGGTCCCGATCGGTGGACCGGAACGGCCGACGTCACCCTTCGGGTCGGCCAACCCCAACTTGCCTGGGACCCCGATCCCACGCGGTCGTTCTTCCTCCAGAACATTCAACTGTGCATGGCGATGTACGACCGGCTGGTGGAGCGCTGGCCCGAGGCGACCATCGTCCCCTCGCTCGCCGAGCGCTGGGAGATCTCGGATGACGGCCTGCGATACCTCTTCCACCTGCGGAAGGGGTTGATCTGGTCGGATGACGTTCCGATCTCGGCGGACGACGTCGCCTTCGCCATCAAACGTGTGCTCGATCCGGCCAAACCAGGCGACTCTGCCTCCATCTACTTTGTCCTGGAGAACGCGCAGGATTACTACACGCGGCGCAACCCCGACCGCGATCGGATCGGCGTGCGAGCGCTGGACGAGCGGACCGTCGAGTTTCGTCTCGTCGCGCCCGCCCCCTACTTCATGAGCGTCGTGAACCGCTCCGACTGCGGGCCGCTCCCCAGGCACGCCATTGAGCGATACGGGGAGCAGTGGACCGATCTTGATGTCCAACCTGTCAGCGGTCCCTACAGACGAGTGGAGTGGTCGCCGCAGCGGATCGTCCTGGAACGTCGGCCGGATTATCCTCGGCCGAGACGCGGCAACGTCACGCGCGTGGAGTTTGACCAGGCATCGATGCCAGCGATTGCCCAGCGCTACGCGGCCGGTCAGTGCCACGTGGCAGATCTGCGATCCTTGCATGACATGTCGGCGATCTATCAGGTGGCGGGGGAAGATGCCCACCCCGGCCCCCCTGCCGCCGGCGTGTACGTCGTCTTTGACCACGCCCATCCGTTCTTGTCCAGGGTGGAGGTCCGCCGGGCCCTCGCTCACGCGCTCGACCGGGAAGCGCTGCGGCAGGTCGTCCCCCCGCACGTCACGGTGGCAACTGGCGGCGTCGTCCCGCCACCGCTGCAGGGTCATACACCTGATATCGCCCTCCGGTTCGACCCGGACCTAGCCCGACGCTATCTGCATGGGCTCGACCTTCCCCCGCTGGCTACGGCCGTGGTCGAGGGCACAACGAGCGGGCGTCTTTTTGAACTCGCCGCCGGACAGTGGATAGAGATCCTCGGCTTGTCGATGGAGATCAAGCGAATTTTGCCGGCGGACATGCAGGGGATCCGCGATTTGCGGTCGGTCGCTCCCATTTTCCTCGGGGGGTGGTTTCCCGGCTACCCGGACCCGGAGTACTTTCTGCGCCTCCTGCTCCACTCCGAAGCAAAGGACAACGACGGCGGCTTCAACTACCCGCCTTTCGACGAGCTGATCGAGCGAGCGCGACAAGAGCGCAACGACCGGGCCCGACTCGAACTCTACCACCAGGCCGACCGCATGGCCGTCGTGGATCAGGTCGCGCTCATCCCGCTTGCCTACGGGCGCAACGTGGCGTTTGTGCAGCCCTGGGTGGACGGCTGGTGGGAGTTCGGCAAGTCCTGGTCCTCCTTCGCCGACCTGGTCGTCGACCCAAGCGCCGCGCGCAGAGATGAGGCAGAGCGACCTTCGCGCCCTCAGGCCCGCCGCACCCCCAGCCGCTCTCCTCGCTCGATGAAGGCCGGCAAGCGCCGCTCCAGCAGATCCCGCCCTCCCTCGTCTTAGGAGGCCTGCGTCTCCGGCTCCATCTCCCCGATCACGCGGTGCGACAGCCGCAGGCGGAACTGGCAGGGGGAAGGCTTCCCGAATGTAGAAAGGAAGCAGGCTGGCCGGCCTTGAGAGCTCAGACCTCGTGGGGAGGGGCGAGAGCTGATGGACGCTGCTTTTCTCGGTACCTGGATTCAACCTCAGCACCTGGACCCGGAGGCCCTCCGCGCCTACCGCCAGGCGTTCGCGTCTCATCCGTCTCGGCTCGTCGTGGTGCGGAGGTTTCTGATCGACGCTGTCGCCGCAAAGCTCAGCAAGTTTCTCGCCACGGAGGCGGAGTTTCGCACAGAGTATGGCCTCTACTCCATTGATCAGGGCGTGACCGAAGAGAAATGGCAGGCCGCCCAGCCGGCGGACCGCTTTTTCAGGTTTGGGAAGCTGGTCGGCACCCCCGCACAGTTTCAGATGAGCCCGAACGCGCTCACCTACCTGCGCTTCCGCCAGGCCTTTCAGGATCCTAGATTCAAAGCGTTCTTTGAGGAGATCTCTGGTCTTCCCCTGATGGTGAGCGCGGACTTCGGCTCGCACGCGATGAAGGGGGGAGATTTCCTGCTCCCCCATTCAGATGACAATCGCAACCGGCGGCTGGCGCTTGTGATCTATCTCAGTCCGGACTGGGACCCCGCGTTGGGCGGGTCACTCCACATGCGCAATGCCAGCGGCGGTGTGACCAGGATCGAGCCGGAATACAACAGCATCGTGGCCTTCGACGTCAAGGTCGACACCACGCACTTCGTCCCGATGATTGCCGCCGCCGCCGGAGAGCGGGTCCGGCTCACCATCGGCGGGTGGTACCATCAGTCTGAGTGAGATCGATATCAGTGTCATCGTCCCCACGCGCAACCGGGCGGCACTGCTGATCGACTGCCTGGGCACGCTGGCGGCCCAGAAGTGCCACGCCTCCTTCGAAGTGCTCGTCGTCGATAACGGATCCGGCGATGAAACCCCGCGCGTCGTCGAGGAGTGGTGCCGCGGCGATGACCGCATCCGGGGGATTCGCGAGGTCCAGTCTGGTCGGAGCGCGGCGATGAACGCCGGGATTCGCTCGGCCAGAGGCCGCCTGTTGCTATTTACCGACGACGATGTGCTGGTGGATCCCGGATGGATCGACGCCTATCGGCGCCTCTTCGCATCGAAGGCCGGCCAGTTTCTCATCGCTGGAGGGCCGATCGTGCCCATTGCCCAGGATCTGGGTCCCTGGCCGGCCTGGTTGGACGCGGAGGCGGAAGCCGACCTCTTCAGTCATCTGGATTGGCGCGGCGAACGTCCGCTCTTTCGCTTTGAGCATCTGTGGGGAGCGAACATGGCCATCCCGGCGGCGGTCTTCGCCCGGCTGGGCCCATGGGATGAAGCGCTCGGTCGCCGCGGGGAGGAACGCGGCACCTATGAGGACTATGAGTTTCAGGAACGGGTCCGGGCGGCGGGAGGCTCCGTCTGGTTCTGCCCATCTGGGGTCATCCGCCACCGCATCGATCGATCACTGGTGACGCCACGCCGGGTGCTGCGGGCGACCTTCACCCGCGGCAGCAATGATTACTGGCGGGAGGTCTGGCGCCGGCGAACGGAGGTGCCGCGACAGGGCCCCGGCCCTTTCATCCGAGAGGTCCTGGGACTGGGGCGCGAGCTGGTCACGTGGCTCTTGTGGACGGTGCGCTTTCGGCTCCAACCCCGGAGGGAGAACTTTCGTGAGGCGCATCGTAGGGCATGGCGCGCGGCCTGGGCCATGGAGCTGTGCACTGCGGCACGGCGGCCCGAGTGGGGTGAAGCCAGGCTCCGATCAGGGAGCAGGCTCGACCCGCTCACGCGCGCCCCAAGGACGATTACGCTCCTGATGCGCCGCATGACGCTCCGCGTGGCTCCTGGGCGGCCGCGGCAGCAATGACCCGGCGCAGTGCAACGAGCAAGCGGCTGCCGGCCCGAGTGCTGCCTCTGCTGCGGGCAGTCAGGCGGCGGCTGGCCCGGGGGCCCGGCCGATCGCGGGGCAGGGGACCCCTCATCCTTCTGTACCATCGCGTCGCCGAAGTCTTCCCCGATCCGTTCTCGTTGTGCGTCACACCGGAGCACTTTGCGCAGCATCTCCAGATTCTCCGGCGGCAGGCCTTTCCGATTTCCCTGCGCAACCTCGCGGCCGCGTGGGGACGCGGGGAAGCCCCGAGACGCGCCGTGGCCATGACCTTCGACGACGGGTACGCGGACAATCTATCCGTGGCGAAGCCGCTGCTGGAGCAATTCGAGATGCCGGCGACCTTCTTCGTGGCAACCGGCTACATCGACGGTGTACGAGAGTTCTGGTGGGACTTGCTCGAACGGATCCTGCTGCGGCCGGGCACGCTCCCCGAGCGGCTCCGGCTGACCATTGACGGGAGTGCGCAGGAGTGGTCCCTGGGTGCCGGGCTCACCTACAGCGAAGAGAGCTTTGCCCGCTGGCGCACATGGACCGTGGCGCACGGAGAAGACCCGACGCCGCGACACACCCTCTACCGGTCCTTGTGGCAGAGCCTGCTGCCCCTCAACGCGGCGGCGCGGCAGGCGGTCGTTGAGTCGCTGCGCGCATGGGCGGGGGCGCACGATCAAGGACGCCCGAGTCACCGCACCCTCACCACCCAGGAGCTCATGGAGCTCGCGGCAGGAACGCTGGTCGAGGTGGGCGGGCACACCGTAAGCCATCCCCTTCTGGCTGGACTGCCTTTCGAGGATCAGCGTGCCGAGATCGAAGGGTGCAAGATATGGCTGGAGGATCGTCTGGACCGCCAGGTATGGACCTTTGCCTACCCCTTCGGCGGCCGCTCCGCCTACACGCCTGCGACGATGCGCCTCGTGCGCGATGCGGGATTTGCGTGCGCCTGCGCCGCGGCCCCCGGGACAGGCGGCCGAGAGGCACTGTGGGAGCTTCCCCGTGTGGTCTGCGGCGATTGGGATGGTGACGAGTTCTCGCGACGAGTGGAGGATCAGCTCAGGGCTCCCTGACTGATCAAGCGAAAACGCCCACCTCCATCATGCCGATCCGTGGCCCGCCCCCGCCTCAGGCGCCATCGTGTCCCCCCTCTTCGCTCTGGATGAGGTTCCGTTCTTCAAGGTCGCGAAGGAAACGCGTGATCTCCTCCTCCAGCTGCGCCGGGGCATCACTCAGACGTTCCCGCAGCCGGGTGAGGATGTCGGAGAGAGTGGTGGCCCCATCGATCAGGCTCCAGATCAGGGCCCCGACCTTGTTCAGCCCGTGATACTGGCCGGTCTCCATGTGTAGCAGCACACCCCCTTCGCCTTCACCGAGTTCGCGGTAGACCACCCGGGGGTTCTTCTTGATGACCGGCTGCTCCCGCGCGGCCGCGTGCTCCATCAATAGAGACCGAGAGTCCCCGCTCGCCGCTCCTGCGCCTGGGCCAGGCGGAACGCGGCCGTCCCGGCGATCCACGTGACGGCCCCCACAGGGAGAAGAACAGCAACCCGTGCCAGTGCCGCATCCCACCCTGCCCCCGCCAGCAGCGCTTCGCGTAACCCGGTCAAGGCCAGCGCGACCGGGTTCAGGCGGGCCAACGCCTCCGCCCACGGCGGCAGGAGGGTGAGGGGGAAATAGGCTCCCGAGAGCACGCCCAGCACGTAGCCCCCCAGCCCCACCAGCCCACTGGCCTGCCGGTAGACGATTACGGCGGCGGCACTGGCTGCGCCCAGGCCCCAGATGAACGGAAGCAATGCGGCGACGATGGCCAGCGCCGGGCCCAGCCCGCTCAGGCGAAAATCAACCCCAAACACCAGCGCCATGATCACCAGCAGGACGCTCGTGCGGAGGGGGAGGTAGATGAGATCGTAAAGGACCAGGCCGACTTGGATCGTAGTCGGCGAGGTGGGCGTGGCGAGCAGCGACTCCAGGGTGCCCATGAGCTGCTCTCCGCGGATGGCGGAGATCATGCGTCCCATTCCCACGTTGAGCAACGGTCCCACGGCGATCCCCACCGCGACGAACGCCATGTAACTGGTGGGGGTGCCGCCGACCGATGGAATGCGGCGCGGGTCAACCAGGAGGCTGACGAAGTAGAACAGGACGGCTTGCGGGAGGATGCCGACGATTTCCATAAGGAAGCCGACCCGATAGCTCCAGGCGATGAGGAGGTCGCGCCGGAGGAACGCGCGGAGCTTCCCCAGCTCCTCGCGGAAGCTGGTCCATGCCCCTTGCCCGATCACGTTGTTGCTGATCATGAGACGTCACTGGTGAGCTGAAGAAACGCCTGCTCGATCGCGGGCCGTTCGTCCCGGCAGGCGAGGATCTGAAAGCCCGCAGCCATCAGACTGGCGAGCGCATCTCCCAGGATCGCGCCGTCGGGGAGCGACAGCACACATCCTTCCGGATCGCCGGGCGTCGTCGTGATCGCGCCTCGATCTCCCAGCGCGTTGGTGAGGGCGGCCTGCAGATGGCCGGTCGGCACCTGACCGTTGCGAACGCGGAGCAGGAAGGTCCGGCGCGCAGAATGCGCGAGCAGTTGCATGACCGTTCCCCCGAACCGCACTTTGCCGCGGTGCAGCAAGGTGACCGTATCCGTGAACCCGCGAATTTCGTCGACCCGCTGGGTGGTCCAGATCACCGCTGCGCCGCGTTCGGCGGCGGCTCTGATCAAGCCGCGCACGCGCTCAGCCCCTTCGGGGTCGAGATTGTGTGTGGCTTCGTCGACCAGGAGCACAGGCGCTTCCACCAGTAAGGCTCTGGCCACCGCCAGCCGCTTTTGCATCCCATGGGAGTATCGACCCATCTGGAGGTGGACGGCATCGGCCAGCCCAACGCTGGCGAGGGCCGCGTGGGCCCGGGCCACCGCCGTCCGGAAAGCCAGGCCATTGAGGCGGCCGAAGAACACCAGGTTCTCCAGGCCGGAGAGCCGCAGGTAAAAGGTTCGGTCGCCGGATGGGATCAGCGCGACGAGGCGTTGGAGGGCCCGTCCCGCCTGCGCCCCGTCGACCCCGAGCACCCGGATTGTGCCGGCCGTGGGCGCCGTGAGGCCGGAGAGGATTCGGATCAGGGTGGTTTTCCCCGCCCCGTTGGGTCCGAGGAGGGCGTGAATCTCGCCTCGGCCAACTCGCAGGGAGACATCATCCAGGGCGAGCTTCCCCTCAAAGCCCCGGGAGACGCCCTGAACTTCTATGGCCGGGCCGGACGTCGAGAGTGGCATCTTCATTTTCGTACCCATCGGACGCTGAACATAGGCCGTAGGACGGGTCATCATTCTCTCACAGGCTCAGTCCGCAGTCATCCGTCGAACGACGGATGGCCCTTCCCTCGGAATTGCACGACCCGTTATCGAACCCTGCGGCGCGCCGGCCGGCCCTCGGGAGGGCATGCAATGGTATGGTACGAGTAGTCGACGCGTCCTGGGGGGAGGGCATAGCGCCCGTGGGAGAAGGCACAGCGCCTGGGGAAAGCCCGGCCGCCTGCTTCGGTTTCCGGGTCCATACTGCCCTTCCACTCCAGTACCTCCGCTTCGGGGACGGCCCGGCGCTGGACATCCTCGGGCCCTTCCTGCAGCATCCGCCTCGAGAGCGCGATCTCCTGGTGGAGTGGCTCCCCCGCCCCGGCCGCTCCCTCCATGCCCGGCTCTATGCCGAAGGCAGCCGCTATCATCTCTGGAACAGCGGCGACGAGTGGTTCGTGATCGATCCGCAGGCCGGCCAGATTCTCTTGCCGGAGAGCCCCGACGTCGTCGGCCGGGAGGAGCGGCTGTGGGGTATCCCTGCGGCCCTCTGTTATCTTCGCCGTGGCGACCTGCCCCTCCACGCCGCCGCGGTGCAGGCGGACGGACGGGCGATGCTTCTCGCGGGCCCGGGGCGGTTCGGCAAGACGACGTTGGCCGCAGCATTTCATGAAGCGGGCTTTCGGCTCCTGTCCGAGGACCAGAGTTGCGTCCGATACGCCCCCGAGCCTGCCGTGATTCCCGGGCCGGCCATGCTGCGGGTGCGTCGTGACGTGCTGGACCAGCTACGCCTGCCCGGGGCGCATGTCGTGGCCGAGCAGGGCGAGCGCGTCAGTTTCGCCCTCGATGTGGCCGGACGGGGCGACTGTCGCCCGGTCCCGCTTGCGTCCGTCGTGTTCCTCCGGCGCTCCACAGAAGGCATCCGTCTGGAGCGGGTTCCCCCTGCCAGGAGCGTGCCCGATCTTTGGGCGGTGAGCTTCCGGATGCCGACCCCCACCGACCTGCACCGTTGCTTCACCGCCATCACCTCTCTCGCCTGGGATGTACCGGTCTGGAATCTCTACCGGCCGCTGCGGGCCCAGGACCTTCAGGCGGTGGTGGAGCGGGTCGTCCTCACCTGTCTTGCGGATGGCTGACCCGGTGCCTCGCCGCCCCTCCCTTCCCGCGAAGGTGAGACTGGCCCTCCGCATCTGGCGGTGGTTCTTCATCGCGCGCCGGAACGTCAACCGCCGACCGCTGCCGCTGTTCGTCCGCGAGTTCGGGACCGGACCCTCCTCGAGTCGCGCAGGGAGCCTCCCACCCCGCTACCTCAGTCGGGCGGTAGACAAAGCGCTGCGCGTAGGCGGGGGAGAGCCGACCTGCCTCTTGAAGTCACTCGTCCTCTACCGGCTGCTCCGTGAACAGGGCGATCGGGCCGAACTCGTGATCGGCCTCCCCCGGGAAGCCAGAAATCACATCGCACACGCGTGGGTCGAACTGGATGGGGCGGATGTCGGGCCCGCCCCGGGACGGGGGCGACACGTGGCGGTTGCCCGTTTCGGCTGAATGTCCGCGCTTAAGGACGTAGAGCGGGTCCTGCTCTCCTTTCTGCGTGACCCGCCCGGAGGTGAACGGCGGGAGCAGATCCAGCGGTTCCTCGATCCCTCCGCGCTTGCGATGCTCACCCAAGCGGCCGAGGCGCATGGGATCCTCGGATATGCCTATGCCTCTCTGAGAGCGCTGCCTTCACTGGATGGCATGCTTCTCGAAGACCTTCGCGCCAGGTATCGGACCGCGCTTCGGCGGCACCTCGCAGCTATTGCAGATCTGACGCGGCTCTCCGAAGTGCTCCAGGAGCTAGAAGGCCAATGGCTGGTGCTCGACGGCCCCGTTCTCCCCGAGACGGTCCATCCGCGTGCCGATCTCCGCTCCTACGACACGATGGATCTGCTAGTTGAGGAGAACGTCCTTCCGCGGTTCCTCGATCTCGTAGGGGAGGCCGGGTCCCGCCGTCTCCAGCGGCCGCGAGACGATCCATCCGGGGAGTCAGCGAAAGTCGTCGTCCACTTTCTCTTGCGGCATGACACGTTTACCCGTGTGTGGACGGATCTCGCCGGCCGCTACCGGTCGGGCGTGTCCCCCCCAGTCCATGAGACGTTCGCTCACTCAGTCGTCACGTGGCTGCACGGGCCGCCTATTCGGACGCTCGATCCCGTGGCCGCGCTGATCGACCTGGCCCTGACGTCAGAGGGTGAGCAAGCCGGCCATTTGGGGCGGCTCAAGGACATCGAGCGAATCCTGATGGTACGCCAGCCTGATTGGTCCGAGCTGGTCGAGCGCTCACGGGCTTGGGGAGCCAGTCCGGCCGTTGCGACCCAGTTGAGGGCCGTGCGGTCGAGCTTCGGGTCTCCGGTCCCCGAACCGATCTTGGTTGCGCTCTCGCGAGCAGTCGGGAGGCCTTCCAGGATGGAGAAGGCGGGGACATCCGGTCTCCGCCCCGGCGGCTACTCCCTCGCCGAGGCGGCCCTCCTGGCTCTATTGCGGCCGACACCTCAAGCCCCGCGGCCGCTTGCCCCGGGGACATGGAACCAGGTCCTCCGCTTGGCAGAGCAGGAACGTCTCACTCCGCTGGTGGCTAGAGCTGTGGAGGACCTCGGTCTCCGGGTCCCCGCGGAGGTTGGCGTTGCGCTTGCCAAGGCCCGCGAGCACGCTGGGGCTGTTGCGATCCTGGCCTTTGACAGATTCGGCGAGGTGCTGACCGCCCTCCGCGCTCGGGGCGTGTTGCCGATTGTCCTCAAAGGCGCCGCGATGGCCAGGTGGATCTACCCCGATCCAGCCCTGAGGCCGTTCACTGACATCGACCTCCTTGTGCCAGCCGCGGACGTCAGCCGGACGCACGATCTCCTCACCGAGTTCGGGTACCGCCTCGGAACCGGCCAGTCAACAACAGCGACCGATCTGACCTGGCGGCACGCCCGCGGCTATTACGATCCGGAGGGGAACAGACCGACGCTTGACGTGCACTGGCGGCTGGCGGGGTATCCGCTCCTCATCGACGTGAGCTATGTGACCCTGGCCGAGCGGTGTGCCCTCGAGCCGCTCGCCGGCGCAGACCTTCTCGTGACGTCGCCCGGAGATACCGTCCTGATTTCCAGCATCTTCTTCCTGCGAGAACTGTGGTATGGGAAGCCCAGGCTGCGCTACCTGCGCGACCTGGCTGAGGTCGTCACCCACCATCCCGTGGACTGGGGCAGGGTCACCGCCATGGCTCAGTCCGTCCGGTTCCTCCGGTCCCCCCTCGTCCTGACGTTGAGCGCGGCCCAGCGGGTCTTCCGAACACCAGTTCCCCCTGAGGTGATGCAGAAATTAACGGGCCCGCCGTCTAGCCTCCGGCGATTCCTGCTGGACCGGGCGTGCGCGAAGATTCTGCGGCAGCAACGTCCGCTCGAGGCATTTTTCCTCAATACAGGCCTCCGGTGGCTCGACAATCCCTCTTTGCTGGGCCTTGCAGGATGGATCAAAAGCCTGATCCTTGTTCCGCGAGGCCTGGGCGCCAGCCAGCGCCGATGGCTGCGGCGTCTTGTCCGAGGCTAGCCCGCCCACACCCGTTCGTGGGGGCAAAAGGGGTACCCAAGAACCTCCCATTCGACAGATTGACTGCGTGTTTGAGCTCCCTCAGACTGAGGGCGAGTCCAAGGGGGGAAGCCATTTTGGTGTATGAGCCGCCTGAGGTCATCGATTTTGGGTCCATCGCCGACCATACCTTCGACAACCCAGGGAAAGGCGACAAGGGCGTCTGTGGCAATGACCCCATGTTTGGGGAGCCGTCCTGTGACGACGATTTCGGTTCCTGAGCATCCCGGGTAGATAGCCGCTCTCCCTCAATACATGCACCGGCGAGAGGAGACATCTCCTTTCGCCGGTGTACAATTTTCGTGGTCTTGATGAGCGCCATCGTCGCCATCCTTTCCCGCACCGTTCCCCCCGCGAGCACCACGTTGAGCCGGATGCTTGCCGTCACGCCCCATCGGGGGACGCGGACGAAGATACACAGACACGGGATGTGCGGGCTTGGTATCGTCAACAGAGACGACCGGCCGGAGTCCTCACTGGCGGAGCGGATGGGGTGGAGTGTCGCGTTGACGGGGGCGATCGACAACGCCTCGGCGCTGAAGGAGGAACTGGCTCGCCGGGAGGTCCCGGTGCCGGATTCCTCTTCGCCGGCCCACCTTCTCCTCGCCGCGTTCCGGACACTCGGCGAGGATATCCTCCCCCGGCTGCGGGGCCTCTTCGCCGCTGTCCTCAGTGACGGCGAGCGTCTATGGTGCTTCCGGGACCATCTAGGATTTCGTTTGCTCTTCTACCGCGATGAGCCCGGTGGCGTTTTTGTTGGCACGGAAGCGAAGCAGGTCGCCGTGGGCGCCGGCCTCTCGCGGGAGCCGGATACGGAAGTGCTGGAGCACATCTTTTATGGGGACTACGACGATGACACTCCAGCGGCCCTCAAGGGGATCCGCCGCCTCCCCAAGGCCTCCCTTCTCACGGCCGATCGGGAGCGGACTCGACTGAGCGTGTATTGGGATCCCACCGACTACCTGGAGACCGCGCCGCCGGCGCCCCGAGACGTTCCGGAACTCTTCGACGGGCTGATGCGGCAGGCGGCGACGCGAGCGGTCAGCGGCCTTGACCTCATCTCCCTCAGCGGAGGCGTCGATTCACCCGCCGTGGCCGCCTATGCCGCTCCCGCGCATCTCGAGATGAGCGGCCGACCACTCACCGCGTTTACCGCCGTCTTCCCTGATTTGCCCGCAGTGGACGAGAGTGGATACACGCGCGCGGTGGCGGAGTTTCTCCGCATCCCCCTCCACACGTACGTCAAGGCCGCGAGGCCGCTCGACCGACTCCAAGAGTGGGTCCGGTTGTTGGACGGTCCGGTCCCCCAGATCCTGATCACAGACGCCGAGGAGCATTTCCTGGAGGCTCGACGCCTGGGTTTTCGGACGATGCTCACGGGCGAGGTGGCGGAATTCCTCACGGACAAGCGCGGCTATCTCACGCCGCACCTCCTCTGGCGCGGCCGTTTCGGAGCGCTCTGGCGGCGAATCCGCTATCAGCGAGAGCGCGAATCCTCTGCGGCGGCGATCATCCGGCAGCTCCTGTCCACTTTCGTCCCGGCGTCTCTTGAGGCTGCTCTGCTCCGCCGGCGAGGGTACCGGGTACGCCCCGAGATCCCCCAGTGGGTGGACGCGGGGAGGGTCAACGGAGTGGCCGCCGCGTATCTCGTGCCGGCGCGCCACCGCTGGCGCCGCTCGCAGCTCGCGGGGTTCCTCGGGCCGGGGCTGAGCATGGAGGCGAATGAAATCGTCCAGGCGATCTGTGGGGTCCGGGTACGGATGCCCTGGGCCGATCTGGATCTCTGGGAATTCTTTCTCCGTCTTCCCGCCGAAATGAAGTTTCCAGATGCCTGGCGGAAGGGTCTGGTGCGCCGGCTGCTCCGCGGAAAGGTGCCCGACGTGATTCTGGACCGGAGGGACAAGACCGTCTTCGACGATTCCATGCTCGCCCGGGTCGACTACGCGGACCTGGCCCGCTGGCTGGTGAATCCTCCGCACCGCGTTGCCGGCATCCGCTACGACTTGCTGGCGGAGCGGCTGGCGCAGCGGAATCTCACCATCCGCGAATTCATTTGGGCGAAAGACCTGGCGGCGATTCACGCCTTTCTGGTCAGCTGATGACCGTGATGGCCGGCCTGACCGTGCGGATCGTGATCTTTGCCGCAGGGGGCGTGCTCCTGGGTTTGGAGATTGCCGGGAGCCGCGTGATGGCCCCGCACGTGGGGTCTTCCATCTACGTCTGGGGCAGTCTGATCAGCGTGTTCCTGATCGCGCTCAGCGGTGGGTATCTTCTCGGCGGTCGCCTCGCCGACCGGTGGCCGCAGCCCCCTCTCCTCGGAGGGGTGCTGCTCGTCGCCGGGATCCTCCTCCTCCTCCTTCCGCTTCTTGCTGCTCCGGTGCTGAAGAGCATTGTGGCCCGCGACCTGGGGCCGCGGCTGGGTCCCTTCATCGCGGCTGCCGTGCTCTTTGGACCCCCCGGGCTCATCCTCGCGACGACCTCTCCGTTTGCGGTCAGGCTGGCGGCCACCGACCTGGCGTCCCTCGGCAGCGTGGCCGGGAGTCTGTACGCCTTGTCGACGGCGGGGAGCATCGTCGGGACACTGGTGACGTCCTTCGTCCTCATTCCCCTCCTGGGAGTGAGCACCATCCTCCTTCTGTTTGGCGGTGTGCTCGTGGCCTGCGCGGCGCTGCTCGTCTCGCGCCGTCGAGGGGTGCGAGCGCTGATGGCGGCTGCGGTCGCCGGCCTCCTCCTCGTGGGGCCGGTCCGGCCGTCTCCGGCCGTTGGCGGTACGGTGCACGAACGCGACAGTCTCTACCATCGGATTCGGGTTATCGAAGAGGAGGACGGCGCTCGCTATCTGGTCTTCAATCGGTCTTACCAGGGTGGCATGTATCTGCAGGATCCGGAGCGGAGTCCCTATCGCTATACGGAGTACATGCACGCCGCCTGGCTCTTCCATCCGCAGATCCGCCGGGCCCTCGTGATCGGTCTGGGGGCGGGCTCGATCCCCAAGCGGTTCGTCCGGGACTATGCGGGGATTTCGGTGGACGTCGCCGAGCTGGACCCCGCCGTGGTGGAGGTCGCCAAGACGTACTTCGACTTGCGCGAAGACGGGCGGCTGCGGGTGTCCGTCGCGGACGGGCGGTTGTTCCTGCGCCGCACCCGGACCCTTTACGATCTCATCGTCCTGGACGCCTACTTTGCGGAAGGTATCCCCTTCCATCTGGCCACGCGGGAATTCTTGGCGCTGGCGCGCGCCCATCTCCGCCCCGGTGGCATCGTCGCGGCCAACATCGTGGGGGCATTGGATGGAGAACAGAGCGCGCTGTTTCGCTCTCTGTACAAGACGTATGCGGAGGTCTTCCCCGGTCTTTACCTCTTTCCGGTGGGGCTGCAGCCGCAAGGTCGGACCAACCGGGTCCGCACGATCGTGCTGATGGCCTCATCGCAGGCGGGGATCACCCGGGGCGAACTGACGGCGCGAGCGGAGCGGCTGCAGAACCAGCCGGGGTTGAGCACCATCCCGCTGCAGCGCATCCTCCGGGATTTCTACGATCATCCGATCGCCACCGCCGACATGCCCGTTCTCACCGACGACTACGCTCCTGTGGACATTCTGCCCGTCGAGGGCTGGCAGCCCGAGCGTCGCTAAGGCATGTACACGCTGTCAGATTACCGCCGTATGGTCGCGGACCGTGTCCGCACCGACGCCTATGCCGAGGCCTTGAGGCGGGTGGTGCATCCCGGCCACGTCGTCGTCGACATCGGCACCGGCACAGGCATCTTTGCCCTCCTGGCCTGCCGGTGGGGAGCGCGCCGGGTCTACGCCATCGAACCCGACGGGATCGTCGGCCTGGCGCGCGAATTGGCCGTGGCCAACGGCTTCGCCGACCGGATCGAGTTCATCCAGGATCTCTCCACGCGCGTGGTTCTCCCAGAGCGCGGGGACGTCGTGGTCTCCGACCTGCGGGGCGTCCTCCCGCTGTCGGGGCACCACATTTCAAGCATCATCGACGCCCGGCAGCGCTTCCTGGCGGTCGATGGCATCCTGGTGCCGCTCCGGGACACGATCTGGGCGGCACCGGTGGACGCCCCTGACCTCTACCGGCTCCTGGTCGCGCCCTGGGACGCCTCGTGGCATGGTCTCAACGTCGAGGCCGCCCGCCGGCGAGCGACCAACACGTGGAGCAAAGTGCGTGTGACCGTTGAGGAGTTGCTGGCGCCACCTCAGCGCTGGGCGAGCCTGCACTATCCCTCCGTGGAACGTCAGGACATGGAGGGGCAGATGAAATGGACGATCGGCCGGAGCGGGGCCCTCCATGGGCTTTGCGTCTGGTTCGAGACTGTCCTGGTGGAGGGTGTGGGGTTTTCGACGGGGCCGGATCATCCTGAGCTGATCTACGGGAATGGGTTTTTCCCACTATCCTCCCCCGCCCAGGTCGAGGCGGGCGACACCATCACCGTGACCTTGCAGGCCCGACTTGTGGGGGAGGATTACCTCTGGAGTTGGGAGACGCAGGTCGAGGAAGGCCCGCGGGTGAAGGCCACGGTAACGCAATCAAACTTCTTCGGGTCTCCTCCGGCGCTCACCGATCTTCGGAAGCAGCAGGGTGCTCACATCCCGGTCTTGAGGGAGGAGGGAGAGATCGACCGCTTTATCCTCGCTCGCATGGATGGAGGGGCCTCACTCGTCGAGATTGCCCGTCTGACTGCAGAGCGATTCCCCGAGCGCTTCCCCAGTTGGCAGGAAGCGATGCCGAGGGTAGGCGCGCTGTCATCGCGGTATAGTCGCTGACTCCTCCGGGCCCAAACCCAGGTAGGAGGACCTGCCGCTCCTATCAAACCTTCCCATAATGCGCGTGATTGCCGACCTGCATCTGCACTCGAAATACAGCCGCGCCACCAGCCGGGAGATGGACGTCGAGAACCTGGCCCGCTGGTGCAAGATCAAGGGCATCTCGCTGGTCGGCACCGGGGATTTCACCCACCCGGTGTGGTTCCGGGAGCTGCGGGCCAAACTCAAACCCAACGGCCGCGGGCTGTTCACCTACGACGGTATGCACTTTCTGCTCACCGTCGAGGTCTCGAACATCTACCCCCAGGGCGGCCGGCTGCGCAAGATCCACAACCTCATCCTGGCGCCGTCATTCGAGGTGGTCGAGCGCATCAACGCCGTGCTGGGGCGGTTCGGCAACCTGATGGCCGACGGCCGGCCCACCCTCTCGCTGCCCTCGGACAAACTGGTCGAGTATATCGTCGAGCTGTCGCCCGACTGCCTGGTCATCCCGGCGCATGCCTGGACGCCCTGGTTTTCGCTCTACGGCTCCAACTCCGGCTTCGACGCGCTGGAGGATTGCTTCCGCGATCAGACCCGGCACATCACGGCCGTGGAGACGGGGCTCAGCAGCGACCCGCCGATGAACTGGCGCCTCTCCGAGCTGGACCAGGTGATGCTGATGAGCAATTCCGACGCGCACTCGCCCGCCAAGCTGGGACGGGAGGCCAACGTCTTTGAGATGGACTCCGACTATGCCGAACTGGTCCGCATCCTGCGCGAGCGGGACACCTCGCGCTTCCTCTACACGCTCGAGTTCTTCCCCGAGGAAGGCAAGTACCACTTCGACGGCCACCGCAACTGCAACCGGCGCCTCTCGCCGAAGGAGACGAAGGCCTACGGGGGCATCTGCCCCGTCTGCCGGCGCCCCCTCACGGTCGGCGTGATGCACCGCGTCGAGGCCCTGGCGGACCGCGAAGAGGGCTACGTGCCGGAGGGCGCGGTGCCCTACCGCAACCTGATCCCCCTTGAGGAGATCATCGCCGAAGCGAAGGGCGCGGGCGTGGGCACGGGGGGCGTGCGCGAGGAGTACTTCAGACTGTGCAAGGAGTTTGGGGGAGAGTTCAATGTCCTCCTCGACACCCCGCTGAATGACCTGGCGGGGACGGCCTCGCCCCGCGTCGTCGAGGGGCTCCGCCGCGCCCGGGAGGGCCAGGTCGTGATCAAGCCCGGCTACGACGGCGTCTTCGGCGAGATTCACATCTTCGAGGGTTCCGCTGCTCCTGCTTCAGAGGGCGAGGCGCTCCCCGCGGAGGAGACGGCCTCGCAGACCCGTCTCTTCTGACGCGGCCGCATGACCCACGAGGAGCGCGTGGCCCTCGCCACCGAGTTGATCGTCTGACGGCGTGGCCACGATCACGCTCAAGCCCGGCAAAGAGACGCGGCACGCCGGCGGACACCTTTGGATCTACGCGGGAGAGATCCGTTCCCTCGACGGCGAGGTGGAGGGCGGCGACGTCGTCGACGTGCGGGCGGCCGACCGATCCTACATTGGGCGCGGTTACATCAATCCCCGGTCCACGATCACCGTGCGCCTGCTCACCCGGCGGCGCGAGCCGGTCGATGAGGGCTTCTTTCGCCGGCGGCTCGAGGCGGCGCTGGCGCTGCGCGAGCGGGTCGTCTCAAGCACGACCGCCTACCGGGTGGTCTACAGCGAGGGGGACGATCTACCCGGCCTGATTGTGGACCGCTATGGTGACCTGCTGGTGATGCAGACGCTCACCCTGGGGATGGCGCGGCAGGAGGGGGTCATCGTCCGCCTGCTCCAAGAACTCGTGGGACCCAGCGCCATCTACGGACGCAACGACGCTCCGATCCGCCGCCTGGAGGGGCTGCCTCTGGAGCGCCGGTTCCTCGTCGGCGAGGCCCCGCTGCGGCAGGAGATTGCCGAGGCGGGACTCCGTTTCGTCGTCGACGTCGCGGAGGGACAGAAGACCGGCTTCTTCCTCGATCAACGCGAGAACCGTCGGGCGGTGGCGGGATACGCCCGCGGCGAGGTCCTCGATGTCTTCTGCTACACGGGCGCTTTTGCCGTGCACGCCGCCCGCGCCGGCGCCAGGGTGGTGGGCCTGGAGAGTTCCGGAGACGCGGTGGCCGCGGCGGAAGAGCACACCCGCCTCAACGGGGTGGCCGAACGATGCACCTTTCAGGAAGTGAACGCCTTCGACGCGCTGCGGGCCCTGGCGCGTGAGGCGCCGCGCTACGACATGGTCATCCTCGATCCGCCCGCCTTCGCCAAGAACAAGGCCGCGCTGCCCAAGGCCGCGGCGGGCTACAAGGAGATCAACCTGCGGGCGATCAAGGTGCTGCGGCCGGGCGGCATCCTGGTCTCCTGTTCCTGCTCGGCGCACCTCACCGAGGAGATGCTTCTGGCGATCATCGCCGAAGCTGCCGCCGATGCCCGCCGCTCGGTGCGCCTGCTGGAGGCGCGCGGCCAGGCTCGCGATCATCCCGTCCACCCGGGTATGCCTGAGACCCGCTACCTGAAGTGTCTGATCTTGGAGGTCCGATGAGAGGGAGTTCCTTGTCCCTGACGGCAGCGGGCATATAATGAAAGGAGATGTCGCAGAGATGACCTGGGGGAGGGCACTGCGGTGACCCCTCCCTTTGCGTTTCTGAGGAGGGAAAGCGTTCGTGCCACCAAGTCAGATCCAGATCACTGACGATCTCGACCTGCTGCTGGAAGTCCTGCCGCCCGCCATCCGCGCGGCGCTGGAGCGCCAGGAGAGCCTCGTCCAGTTGCTGGAGGTGGTGCTCGACCTGGGCCGCCTCCCGGAGGCGCGGGTGCCCGGCGCGGTCGTCTATCTCAGCCGGAATCACACCGGCCGGGAGG
>JBOGSD010000006.1:0-20524 GCA_050695215.1 bacterium | reverse complement strand
TGGGGCGTCCGGCCCGACCTCGTCACCTTCGCCAAGGGGATCACCAGCGCATACCTGCCGCTGGGCGGGGTGATGGTGTCCGCCGACATCCACCGGGCCATCGCCGAGGCGCCGCCCGCGGAGCGGTTCATGCACGCCGCCACCTACTCCGCCCACCCCACCTGCTGTGCGGTGGGCCTGCGCAATCTGGACATCCTGGAAGGCGAGGGACTCGTCGAGCGCGCCGCGACGATGGGCCGACGGCTGCTCGATCGCCTGCAGAGCCTGCGCGATCTGCCAGTGGTCGGGGACGTGCGCGGGCTGGGATTGATGTGTGGGATCGAACTCGTGGAGGACCGGCAGACGAAGGCTCCCGCCCTCGGCCTGGGCGGACGGGTGCTGGCCGAGGCGCGGCGGCGCGGCCTGATCACCCGCATCCGGGCCGGCCAGCGCGGCGATCATCCCATCGGCGACGTCATCTGCCTGGCCCCGCCGCTGGTCGTCACCGAGGCTCAGGTCGACCGGATCGTCGAGATCGTCAGGGACGCCATCAGCGCGTGTCTGTAGGCCCGCTCCGAGAGCTCTTCCTCCTGCGCCCGGATGTGGTCTTCCTCAACCACGGCTCCTACGGCGCCTGCCCGCGGCCGGTCTTCGAGGTCTATCAGGCCTGGCAGCAGGAACTAGAGCGTCAGCCCGTCGAGTTCCTGGGCCGCCGGTTCCCCGACCTGATGCGGGAGGCGCGGTCCGCCCTCGCCGCGTTCGTGGGCGCCCATCCCGATGACCTGGTCTACGTCACCAACGCCACGACAGGCATCAACGTCGTGGCGCGCTCACTGCCTCTCGAGCCCGGCGACGAGGTGCTCTCCACCGATCAGGAATACGGCGCCGCCGAACGCACCTGGCGCTTCATCTGCGAGCGCCGCGGCGCCCGGTACGTCCAGGCCGCCCTGCCGGTCCCCGCGACCACACCAGAGGAGATCGTGGACGCGCTCTGGGCGCGGGTCACGCCGCGCACCCGGGTGCTCTTCTTCAGCCATCTCACCTCACCCACGGCCTTGATCCTGCCGGTGGCAGACCTGGTCCGCCGGGCCCGGGCCGCCGGCATCCTCACCTTGATTGACGGCGCGCACGCGGCCGGGCAGATCCCCCTTGATCTTGACGAGCTCGGGGCCGACTTCTATGCCGCCAACTGTCACAAGTGGATGTGCGCGCCGAAAGGGTCGGGCTTCCTGTGGGCCCGCCGGGAGGTCCAGTCTCTCCTGCACCCGCTGGTGGTCAGCTGGGGCTGGCCGGAAGGGTTCATCAAGGAGCAGGAGTGGCAAGGGACGCGGGATATCGCCGCCTTTCTGGCCACGCCGGCGGCGATCGACTTCCTGCGTTCGCCCGTTTGGGCGGGTGTCCCTGAGGCCTGCCACACCCTTGCCGCGGTGGCCCGCGCGGGGCTGCTGGCCCTCGGGGGAGGACCGGCGCTCAGCCCCGACGGCCGGGAGTGGTACGCGCAAATGGTCAGCGTCCCACTGCCGCTCGCCGACGGCGAGGCGGCGCAGCGCCGGCTGCGGGAGTCCGGCATCGAGGTGCCGGTCGTGCCCTGGAACGGGAGGCGTCTGCTGCGCGTCTCCGTGCAGGGCTACAACACGAGAGCGGAGATCGACGTGCTGCTGGCGGCGGTCTCGCGCCTGCTCGAGGCCGAGCGAGCTCGCGCGTAGGGCGGCCGCCTCCCGCACCGAATCCTTTCACCATGGCGCTCTACGACGTCATCGTCCTCGGGCT
This sequence comes from bacterium, assembly GCA_050695215.1. GTDB lineage: Bacteria > Sysuimicrobiota > Sysuimicrobiia > Sysuimicrobiales > Humicultoraceae > JACQGZ01. Next base: position 18,775 of record JBOGSD010000006.1, on the reverse strand, counting down.
GGGGGGGATGGGCAGCGCGGCCGCCTTCCATCTGGCCGGCCGCGGCCGGCGCGTCATCGGCTTTGACAGCCATCCCCCCGCCCATGACCGCGGCGCCTCGCACGGGCGCACCCGCATCATCCGGGAGGCCTACTTCGAGCATCCGTCGTACGTGCCGCTGGTCTGGCGGGCCTACGAGTTGTGGGGGGAACTGGAGCAGACCGCGGGGACCCTGCTGCTGCTGACCACCGGCGGGATCATGATCGGCACCCCCGACAGCGTCCTGGTCCGCGGGGCGGTGGAGAGCGCGCGCGTGCACAGCCTGGCGCACGAGGTCCTGGGCGCCGGGGAGGTGCGCCGCCGTTTTCCCGTCTTCGCTCCCACCGACGACATGGTGGGCGTCCTGGAACCGCGCGCGGGCATCCTCTTCCCTGAGGAGTGCGTCCTCGCCCATCTGCGTGCGGCCGCGCGGGCCGGCGCCGACCTGCATCACGAGGAGCCCGTCCTGGCCTGGAGCGCCGCGCCCCACGCGGTGACGGTGTCGACCCCGCGCGGTAGTTACGAGGCGGGCGCGCTGGTGATCGCCCCGGGGCCCTGGGCGCCCCAGGTCCTCGCCGACCTGGGCGTGCCTGTGATCATCGAGCGACAAATCATTCCCTGGTTCCGGCCGGCGGAGATGGAAACGGCCTTCGACCCCGCCCGCTGCCCGGTCTACCTCTGGCAGGTGGAACGCCGCCTGTTCTACGGCTTCCCGCAGCTGGCCTTCGACGGCGTGAAGGTCGCCGAGCATGCGCACGGCAACGAGACCACGGCAGAGACGGTGCGCCGGGAGATCACCGCGGCCGAGATCGACGCGCTGCGCCGGGACTTCGTGGCCCGGTACATGCCGGCGGCCAACGGCCCCCTGCTTTCGGCCACGACCTGCCTGTACTCGATGACCCCGGATACGCATTTCATCCTCGATCATCATCCCGCGCACGAGAACGTGGTCGTGGCGTGCGGCTTTTCGGGCCACGGCTTCAAGTTCACCCCTGTGGTCGGCGAGATCCTGGCCGACCTGGCCCTGGAGGGGCGGACCGGCCACGACATCTCCCTCTTCACCCTCGACCGGTTCGCCCGTGGGTGAGGCCGGCCGGGTCCTTCCCTCCCTCTACATCGGCAGCGCGCCCACCTCAGCGGAGGAGTTCGAGGCGCTTAGACAAGACAGCAGCGTGACCGCCCTCCTCAGCCTGCAGACCGACGCCGACCTGTGGGGGCGCGGCCTCTCTTGGGATATGGAGGCCAGATGGTGCGAGGCGCAGGGCATCGCCGCCCACCGCCTGCCGATCGAAGACTGGTCGCCCCAGGCCGTGATCGAGCACCTGGATGAAGCGGTGGAGCTGCTGAGCCGCCTGCTTGCGGAGGAGCAGGTCGTCTACCTGCACTGCACCGCGGGCGTCAACCGCTCGCCAAGCGTCGCCTTGGCGTATCTCGTGAAGGTGCAGCACCTGTCCCTGGCGGAGGCGCTGCAGATCGTCCGGCGGGCCAGGCCGGCGGCCCAACCCTACCCCGAAGTCCTGGAGGCCTTAGGCCCCTAACCGGCGCTGCCCCCGCCCCCGCCGCCGCCGCCACCCCCACCGCCTCCGCCACCGCCGCCGGAGAATCCGCCCCCGCCGCCGCTCCCTGAACTTGGAGGCGAGGACGCGGCGGAGACCGTGTTGGTGAAAGTGGAGGTAAACGATCGCATCCCGTCGATAAAGCCGGCGCTGCTGCGAAAACCGTCCCCGGACGAGGACGAAGTGTACCAGCCCATCGCGGTGGACCGGGCCAGTTCCTCCGGCGGCACCAGCGACCGCAGCGCCCGCAGGACCCGGTCCGCCACGCCGAGGGGGATCGCGTAGACCAGGTAATGCTCCCACACGGTGAGGGCGGGCACCGGCTGCCCCTCCATCTCGCTGAAGTCGCGCAGGAACCGCTGAAACCCGCGCCAGCGGCGAAACTCGTCCGACCCTCGCGGCGACCGCCGGTCGAGGCTGTGTGCCATCACGGCCAGGAAGACCCCCAGGGGGATGGACTCGGCCGCGAGCCACGCCAGTCCGGGCGACGCCACGGCGCCGACGAAGAACCCCCACACCGCCGCCCCCGCGAGCAGGACGCCGACGACCCGCACTCTGCGGCGCCAGGCGGCGCTGCGCTCATCGAACCATCCGTGGCGCCTCGACGCCTCGGTGGTCTGGGAGACCCATTTCTTGAACGACCGTTGCAGCCTGAGCTTGGCCGCGCCCTGGATGCCCGCCTGGGTGAGGGACACCGGCCGGCCTTTCTTGCCGAAGAGCATCTCCAGCGCCCGGCGCTCATGAGGAAAGAGGGCATCGCGCGCCGGGATCGTCTCTCCGGCTACCTCGCGCACCGGCTCGGTGGCGGCGGCGAGAAGCTCCGTCTCTTCTTCCTCGCTTATGGCTGGCCGGCGGCGGAGGCGCTCCATTAACCCGCGGCGACGGGGGCGGTCCGGCGGTGCTCCGATGTAGGTCGGCGTGAGGACGTACTCGTCGTCCAGTCCCGCCTCGCGCTGGGCGATGGTGAGATAGCCGCGCCGCGCCAGATCCATGACGGTGGCCACGAAGTCATCGGGTCGCACCCGACGGAACCGCCATAGCACGCCCAACTCCGAGGGCGAGTACGTCCCCGGCAGCTCCCGGTAGTACTCGTCCGGCACGGTGGGGGCATGCTCGCGCCCGTAGCGGAGATAGAGCCAGAGGAAGAGTGCGAGGACCGCAAGGGGATAGAGGACGAGCAGGCCGAGCACTCCCTGGGCGGTTCGGCGCTGCCGGTTCGCCTGGGCCGCCGCCGCGCCCTCCTCTGCCAGGGTGTCGTCGAGGGCGGCGCGGGCGACGCGTTTCCTCGCGGCGGGGACGGCGCTCGGTGGAAAGAGGATCCGCCCTTCCACCATCGCAAAGGCCGCCAACCCGCTGACGGTGAAGCGCACCAGCCCGTCCTCCGGCATGACAACCCCGTGCAGCGGCCCGTGTCCCCAGGCACGGATGTCGGCCTTAGGCACGCTGCCGGGCAGGCGCACCGTGATCACGACCTCGTCGCTGCGCACATCCCACCCCGAGCCGATGAACTTCCAGTAGACCTCCGCGACGTCGGAGTACACCGTGACCACGTCGGCGAGCCGGTAGGCAATGGTGAAGGTGCGCCGCTCGTCGGCGGCGCGATAGAACCACTTGATCCCCACCTCACCGGGGCTGCGGGTCACCTGGAAGGTCCCCGGCTCCTCGCCGGCACCCTCCCGGTACGGCCCGCGCTCGTCGGCGATGCGGATGTCTGAGATGGACCCCGCGCCCCGCAGCAACAACCGGTAGGTGGCGAAGCGGAAGGACCCGTCGAAGTCGTAGGTGCGACGCTCGGCAATGCGCATCGACCCGTCTCGGCCGACGACGGCGTCGATCTCGACGCGCGAGAAGTGGAAGGACTTCCCCGCGGCCAGGCCGGCGAAGACCAGCGGCAGCAGGGCGGCAAGGACGGCGGGAAATCGCAGACGTCGGCGCGGCGTCACGTTAGAGATGTTCGAGGCGGGGACCGCAGGTTCTTTCTAGGAGAAAGGGTCGCGCGGCGGGATGAGGCGCCCCCCCTCAGCGCCGCGGGGGGCGAAACTCGCGCAATTCGGCGACGATGCGCACGCTGCCGCCATCGGTGCTGGCGATCGAATCCTCCTTGACCAGGCCCACGCCGGGCGCGAACCAGCGCCAGGATTGGACACGCTCGCCGCCGACGGTTCCCTCCAGATAGAGCTGGGCCGCGGCGAAGGTCCCGGCAGGGACGCTGATCTGCTCCATCCTCGCCCACTGCATGGTCACGCGGGCGACCGTCTCACCGGCTCGGCCGTCCCATCTCCAGGCCTGGCCGAGACGCGGGGGCAGCACCAGCATGGGCTGCGGTGGGACGAGCAGGACGTTGCCGGCCGGGTAGACCCGCACGTAGGCGTAGACGGTGCCGCCTTCCCGGCGGAAGCATTCACGCTGGGTCACCATCCCGTTGACCATGCTCTCGAGGATCTGGCACGTCACCCCGTTCACCTGGCCGCCGCCGTTGACCCGCATGACGAGGTCCTGCCCGACCGAGGTGCGGTAGACCCATTCCGCCCCTGAGACCAGCGGGAAGTAGTCCGGCGCCGCTGCGCCGAGGGCCGGGGCGGCCAGCAGGAACCCAGCGAGGGAGACAAAGAGGAGCAGGCGCGCCATACCGGGGACATGCCCACCAAACGCTGCCCGCAGACTAGGGAGAGACGCCCACTCTTGAAAACCGAACTACGAGCTCACGGTTTTCCCGAGTGGGCGTCTCTCCCCGACTGTGACCGCCTCTGGCTGCACGTTCCAGGCCGCGACTGTGAACGCATCGGGGCTGCGGGCCTCGTCCGATGAAACCGTGGTAGTTTCAGTCGGTTTCAGAGGATGAGGTCCGCAGGCCCCCTACGCTTTCGCGGCGGCAGTCTTGTGGCGAGCGACCCCGGCGGCGATCCGGCGGAGCCCTTCCTCGAGATTCGGCACGGAGTTCGCGTAGGAGAGCCGCAGGTATCCGGCGCCGCTCGCGCCGAACGCCGTCCCCGAGAGCACGGCCACCCCCATCTCGTTCAGGAGAAGGGCGGCAAAGCGGCCGCTGTCGGGGTCAACCTGCTTGCAGTTGGGGAAGACGTAGAAGGCGCCCTGAGGGGTGCGGCAACTCAGCCCGTCGATCGCGTTGAGGCCGCGGACGATCAGATCGCGCCGGCGGCGGAACTCTGCCACCATCCGCTCGACGCTCTCCTGAGATCCGGACAACGCCTCTGCGCCGGCCAGTTGCGTGAAGGCGGCAGCGCAGGAGGTGGCGTTGGTGGCCAGCTGCGTCATCCGCTCCGCCAGGGGCGCGGGCATGACCCCGTAGCCCAACCGCCACCCCGTCATGGCGTAGGTCTTGCTGAAACCGTCGAGGATGATCGTGCGCTCGCGCATCCCCGGCAGCGAGGCGAGGGAGACCTGCTCCCCGTCGTAGAGAATGCGCCCGTAGATTTCGTCGGAGAGCACCCAGGCTCGACTCCCCTCGAGCGCCGCCGCCATGGCGGTGAGGTCGCCGCGCGTGAGCACCGAGCCACAGGGGTTGTGCGGCGAGTTCAGCACGACCAGTTTCGTCCGCGGAGTGAGCAGCCGGCGGAACTCGTCGGGGTCGGCGCGAAAGTCGTTCTCTTCACGCAGCGCCAGCGGACGCACCGTGCCCCCGGCGAACCGGGCCATCGACTCGTAGATCGGATATCCGGGATCGGGCACGATCACCTCGTCCCCGGGCTCGACCAGGAGCAGCATGGCGAAGAACATCACCGGCTTGGCTCCGGTGGTGAGGACGACCTCTTCCGGCGTCACCGGGATGCCGCGGGTTCGGGCGACATAGGCCGCCACCGCTTCCCGCGCTTCCCACAGGCCGGCGGTGGGCGTGTAATGCGTGTACCCGTCGCGCAGCGCCGCCATCGCCGCATCCTTGATGTTGACCGGCGTGTCGAAGTCGGGCTCTCCCACTTCGAGGTGCACGATGTGCCGCCCCTGCCGCTCCAGGGCCTTGGCCCGCGCCAACACCTCAAACGCGGTCTCCGTGCCCAGCAGCTCCATCCGCCTGGCCAACCCGAGCTCCACCGAACTCCCCTCCCGTCAACGTAGATCTTCGGTGCTGACCCCTTCGCCGCAGCGCAACGGCGTCCCTGCGGCGGGCGCGATGGGCCAGCCGGCCAGCGGCGATGCTCTGGTAGAATGGGCGCCGTGAGAGTGATCCACTTTGGCCTGGGGCCGATCGGGCTGGGCATCGCCCGCCTGGCGCTTGAGCGTGGCTCGACGATCGTCGCGGCGATCGACATCGACCCGGCGAAGGACGGACGCGATCTCGGATCCTTGCTGGGCGTGCCGCCCCTGGGTGTGCAGGTGACCGCCGACGCGGCGGCCGCGCTGCGGCGGCCCGCGGACGTGGTGGTGCACGCCACCGGCTCCCGGCTGGGAGAGGTGCTGCCCCAACTGGAGGCCGCCGTGGCCGCCGGTCACAACGTCGCCTCGACCTGTGAAGAACTCGCCTACCCCTGGTTCCACCATCCGGTCGCGGCGGAGGGACTCGATCGCCGCGCCCGCGAGCACGGCGTCTCGGTCGTGGGGTTGGGGGTCAATCCCGGCTTCGTCATGGATCTCCTCCCTCTGCTGCTCACCGCGGCCTGCCGTGAGGTCACCCGCATCACCGTCGAACGCGTCGTGGACGCGGCGCAGCGCCGCGAGCCTCTGCGGCGCAAGGTCGGCGCGGGTCTGGCCCCCGCGGCCTTTCGCGCGGGCGTGCGCGCGGGCCGCATCGGGCACGTCGGTCTCGTCCAGTCCGTGGCGATGGTCGCCGACGCCCTGGGGTGGCCGCTGCGCCGGATCACGGAGGAGATCACGCCGGTCCCAGGGCCGGCCGGTCGCGTCGCCGGACTGCGCCAGGTGGCGCGGGGGTTTCGGGCTTCAGCCGGCGGAGGCAGGCGAGCCGCGGTGCGACTCGACCTGCGCCTCGTCGTGGGCGCGCGGCGGCCTCATGACACCGTCGCGATCCAGGGCACCCCCGCGCTGCGTCTGGAGATCCCCGGGGGCATTCACGGCGACCTCGGTACCTGGGCGATCGTGGCCAACGCCCTCCCGACCGTCCTGGCGGCCCCTCCGGGCCTCTGGCCAGTCAGCCGGCTTCCCCTTCTGCATGAGACGGGGGGCCATCCAGCAGCGCTCTCGCCAGTGTCGCGACCCTGACCTCGGCTGCCCCGGCGGACAGCAGGGCGCGGGCGCAGGCCGCGGCGGTGGCTCCGCTCGTCAGGACGTCATCGACCAGCAGGAGCGCGCAGCCGCGAAGCAGGGGTCCGCGGCCGGGATCCACGGCGAAGGCGCCGCGGACGTTGGCGAACCGTTCCATCCGGCCGAGGCTCGTTTGAGGGAGCGTCGGGGCAGTGCGCAACAGGGCCCCTTCCACCATGGGGAGGCGCAGCCCCGCCGCGACCCGCTCCGCCAGCAGGGCGGCGTGGTTGAAACCGCGTTGGCGCAGCCGACTGGAATGCAAGGGAACGGGGAGGATGACTTCCGCACTCGTCAGCGATGGGGTAGTCAGGACAAACTCGGCCAGCAGCGCGCCAAGGACCGGACCAAGTTCTTGCCGCCCCTCGAATTTGAACCGGTGGATCGCCGCCCGCAGTCTTCCCCGGTAGAGAGCTGCGGAGCGCGCGACCGCGTATGGAGGCTGCTCTATCCGGCATCGACCGCAGTGGCCGGCATCCGGCGACCCGAGCGGAACGCCGCAGCGACCGCAGAGGGGCGGGCGCGGGACGATGACCTGCCCCCGGCAGGCCGCGCAGAGGAGATCATGGCCCCACCTCCGGCAGACCCGGCAGCGCGGGGGAAAGAGTACATCGGCGAGCAGGGAGAGCACATCCTCGTCATCGGCATCGGTATCTGGCTTTGCCCCCGACCGGATGAAACTCCGCGCTCGACCGTTTCGTCCAATTAGAGGAAAGAACGCATGGGGTGATGAGGATGGAGAAGATCCCGGTCATCGGTTGGGCACTGATCGCGCTGATGGTGGGGCTCGGCGCCGCGCCGGCGACGTCCGCACCGCCCCCGAGTGCGGTCCCCTTCGTCACACTGGCCCTGGGGAGTCGCTCAGCCATCATCGTCCCCACCCAGGCCGTCATCCGTGACACGGCCGCGTGGACGGCGTTGTGGCGGGGGCACACGGGCAGTCCCTCCGCCTCTGCGCCCGCCGTCGACTTCCAGGCCGCCATAGTGATCGCCATCTTCGCCGGACGGAGCCCCGCCTCCACGGCGGTGGCGATCAGACGCATTCTCTCTGACGAGACGCGGCTGGTGGTGCAATACACGCAGGGCGAGCGGCGACCGCTCCCGATGCCCGAGGAGATGGAGGCCACGCCGTTTCACATCGTGCGCGTGGCGCGCTCCGCGCGGGCCGTCAGGTTCCTTCTCTTGAAAACACCCCCGGTGCTGCGGCCGGGGCCCGGCTCCTAGGCTTAGGTCCCTTCGTCCCAGGAACTGAGGTAGCGGCGCTGTTCGGGGGTGAGGTTATCGATGACGATTCCCATGGCGTCGAGTTTGAGCCGGGCCACCTCTTCATCGATCGCCTGGGGAACGGCGTGGACACCGGGGCCGAGGCGCCGCTCTCCCCGAGCGAGCAGTTCGACCGCGAGCGCCTGGTTGGCGAAGGACATGTCCATGACCGCGGCGGGGTGCCCTTCCGCCGCCGATAGGTTGAGCAAACGGCCTTCCGCCAGGAGATAGAGAGACCGGCCGTCTGCCAGCCGGTACTCGTCGACGTAGGGACGGACGCGCGCGGTGTGGTGCGCCATGGCCGCGAGGGCGGGGATGGCGATCTCCACGTTGAAGTGCCCCGCGTTGGCCAGAACGGCCCCGTCGCGCATCCGCTCCATGTGCTCGCGGCGGATGACGTCGCGGTTGCCGGTGGCGGTGAGGAAAACTTCTCCCACCTCCGCGGCGGCGTCCAGCGGCAGCACTTGATAGCCCTCCATCACCGCCTCGATGGCGCGGAGGGGGTCGATCTCGGTGACGATGACCCGCGCGCCCATCCCGCGGGCGCGCATGGCGACGCCGCGGCCGACGAATCCGTAGCCGCAGACCACCAGCACGCGCCCCGCCAACAGCAGGTTGGTGGCGCGCAGCAACCCGTCGATCGTGGACTGGCCGGTGCCGTAGCGGTTGTCGAAGAGGTGCTTGGTGCGGGCGTCGTTGACGGCGATGATCGGATAGCGCAGGACGCCCTCGGCGGCCATCGCCCGGAGACGGATCACCCCGGTCGTGGTCTCCTCGGTGCCGCCGGCGATCCCTTCCAGCAATTCGGTGCGCTCATGATGCACGGCCGTGACCAGATCGGCCCCGTCATCCATCGTGATGTGCGGCCGCAGGTCGAGGGCCTGATGGATATGGCGGTAGTAGGTCTTCCGGTCCTCGCCCTTGCGGGCGAAGACGCCGATGCGTTCCTCCACCAGGGCGGCGGCCACGTCATCCTGCGTCGAGAGCGGGTTGCTGGCGCAGAGAGACACTTGCGCTCCCCCGGCGGCCAGCGTGCGCACCAGAGCGGCCGTTTCCGTGGTGACGTGCAGGCAGGCGGCGATCCGCCGCCCCACCAGCGGCCGCTCGACGGCAAAGCGCTCACCCAGGCGGCGGAGCACCGGCATCTCCCGCTCCGCCCAGGCGATGCGGGCCCGACCCGGCGCCACCAGATCGGCGTCGCTCACATCGAACGCGCTCACGGTGCTCATGCTGGCATGCGTCGCGGGGAGGTGTCAATGAAACGAGGCGGCGCGTCCTCATCACCTTCAAGAGCGTGCATCCGTCACGTGCAGCCGCCCATGCGATCTCGGAGTGGGTAACGGCCAGGTAACAGCCGCTGCCCCGCTCTGACCTCACGCAGTTTTCTCGGAAATCTCCCCAAGAAATCTACCGAATGACAGAGGAAGCCCTGGGCAGGAGATGCCGTGGGCCCGTAGAACGCAGGTGGAAAGCCCAAGGCGAAAACCAAAGACATGGCTCGGGGGCTGAAACCCGCGCACGGCGCCGTTTCTCGACTCCGGCGCCCGTGATCCCTCGACGGTCCCGGAGCGGTGCAGGCGTGGCGGGTGCAGAGTGTGATGCGGACATGTCCGGATCAGCGGCAGCCATGGAGTGTCCGGTCAGCATTCACCCTCGTGGAGGTGCTCGTCGTCCTGGCCATCGGCGCCTTGCTCCTGGGCCTGGGACTCCCCTCCTACCTGGACTACGGAAGCAATCAGCGGGTGCGGACGGCGGCTCGGACCTTGGCGTCGGACCTGCAGGCGGCGCGGCAGGAAGCGCTGAAGCGGCGGGCGACGGTGACCGTCAGGTTCTCCTCCGCCGACAGTTCGTGCGAAGGGGCCGGCCGCACCGCCTCCTACACCATCACCCAGACCGCGGCGCCGATCAAACGGACGTGCCTTCAGCGGAACGTCGCATGGGTCTCCCTCCCCCAGGGGAACCTGGTCTTTCAGTCCACAGGCGCCGTCCCGGCCGGGATGATGCTACGGCTGCGCAGTCTGCGCACGGGAGCCACGCATACCGTGGGCGTCACCGCCGAAACTGGAGTCATCACCCATGACGCCCGATAAGGCTTCCCCGGCACGGCGGCGCGCGGGGGCGGATGGATTCACCCTCGTCGAAGTGCTCGTCGCCATGAGCATCGTCGCCCTGGTCACGCCCCTCCTTATCGGCGGACTAATCTCCAGCCTGACGCGGGCGAGGCAATCGGAGGACCGGGGCACGGCGACGGTGTGGGCGCAGGCTGAGGTCGAGCTGCTCCGGGCTCAATGTTTCGAGCGGCTGGCGCCATCGGCGCGAAAGATCGTCCCTGCCGCGACCCAGCCGGGGGAACCACCTCTGCCGGCCGGGTTTGCCGCCGGCTACGTCCGCCTGGAGCCCGCGGGGTCGGCCGGCCTGAAGGCCACCGTCAGCCTGTACCGCCGCGACTGGGCCGGCGCCGATCCTCCCGGGCCTCCTTCCTTCAGCACGAGTACCTATCTCGCCGATGTGCGCGTGGCCGGAGCCTGCCCGTGACACTGGGGGGCCTCAGGCACTTCGGGGTTCGGGGCACGACGCTGATCGAGGTGCTGGCGGCGCTGGCGATCGGCACGATCGTCACCAGCAGCTTGTACCTGCTCGTGGGCAACACGATCAAGGCCCGGTTGATCGTGAACGCGCGCGTCTCGGATCAGGAACGCGGCCGGGTGGCGGTGGCCTGGCTGGCCGATCGCCTGCGCCAGGTCAATTACGACCCCTCGGCCGCGTGCCCGGCGGGATTTCTGCGCCTGGGCCGGGGACGTGGATTCAGTGAACGGGTGGCCTTCCGGGCCGTCGTGGATGCGACGCTCGCGCCGCCACGGCGGACCTACGTCTTCTATCTCGACCAAGGGACCCTCTGGCAGGAGACCCTCGACCAGGAACCCGGGGAACCGTGCCCCGAGGAGGGCGAGCGTCTCTCCCCCTCATCCGGCCGTGTCATCGTCGCGCCGCCCGTGGTGGATGCGTTCCGGCTGCGCTATCTGGACGGCAGCGGCATGGAGATCGCCGACCCCGCCCGCGTCCGGCTGGTCCAGATCTCCTTGACCCTCCGGGCCACCGGCGCCTCGGGGCATCTCGAATCGCAGACGTATGAGACGACCGTCGCGGTGCGGGGACCCTGATGCGCCGCGGAGCCCACGGCGAGAGCGGGCTGGTCCTGACCCTTGTGCTGGTCGTCTTCCTGATCGTAGAGGTGATCGTCGCGGGGACCCTTTCTCTGGTGATGGGTGACCTGCAGGCGTCCGTGGCGGGGCAGCTGACCCTGCACGGCGTCAGCGTGGCGGAAGCGGGCCTCAATTATGGCGTGGGAGAACTGGTTTCCCGGGCGGCGGGACCTGGTTCCTCCGCGGACGGTTTGGCGCTGTCCGACGAAACGTACGCAGGCGAGCCCGAGGATATCGCTTTGACCGGAACCGGGGGCAGGCCGCTGGGGACCTTCGCCCTCACCGTGGCGTGCGTCTACCCGCTCGAGGGAATTCCGCCGGGCTGTCAAGACGATCCCGGCACCGCCGTCGATGAGCGGGACCTGCGCCGCATCCTCGCGACCGGCTTCGTCCCGGCTCGACCGGGCCGCGCCCGGCGGCAGATCGAAGCGACGGTCCGGCGCTACGTGCTCCTGCCGGGAGACGTCAACGTCTTCGGCATCTGCGGACGAGAGCGCGTGGAACTGGGTCCCGCCACCACCGTCACCGCCGACGTGGGGAGCAACGGCGACGTGCTGGTGGACGGTCCCCAGGGCCGCCCCGGCACGGTCGCGGGAAGGATTCCGGGGGCCCCGCCCTTCGCTCCCCTGGCGGAGGCCGTGGCGCCGGAGGGGACGCCAGGCCTGAGCGGGACCTATTCCTGGCGTATCACCTTCTTCGATGAACGGGGCGAGGAGTCGGGCGGCAGCCCTCCGACCTCCCTCCTCCTCCTGGCCGGCGAACGGGGACGGCTGACGCAGGTGCCGCTCGGCGGGCCGTCGGTGGTGCGCCGGCGGGTCTATCGGACGTCCGCGGACGCGCCGCGGGGGCCCTGGTTCCTGGTCGGTGAGATCGGAGACAACGAGGGCCGGGAGTTTGCCGACGCACAGCCGGACAGTTCGCTGCGCTGGCGCATCCCGGGCGTCATCGCAGGCCGTGTCACGGCGGCGGGACACGTCCTCTGCCCGAAAGGCTGCGAGTCGCAGGTCGATGGCCGGGTGGCGTCCGAAGTGCGAGAGGTGGTCTGTCCCAACTTCCTCGCCGCCCCCGCCCAGCCCGGGGGAGAGCCCGCCCCCGAGGCGATCATCCAGACCGCGCCCACCGAAACGGTCCGCTGGGGCCGGTTGCATGTGCGCGCCGACAAGAGCGTGACCATCGAAACGCTCAGCGTCCCGGGGGCCGTGCTGCACGTGCACCTCACTGACATCTTGCTCGAGGGGGGCGCGCGCCTGGCCATCACCGGCGCGGCGACCGTCTACTTTCACGTCAGCGAGTCGTTTGTCTTGGAGGAAGGCGCGGTCTTCGGAGCGATCGATTCCTCGGGCAATCTGCTCCGACCGGCGGACCGTGTGCACGTCCTCCTCGACCGCCGGGACCCCCCACTCGGCGACGGGGCGGTCGCCTCCGTCCGCTGGCACGGAAGGAACAAGGTGGCCGCGGTGCTCTTCGCCCCCGGGGCCAATATCCTCATCGACCGGGCGACGGAGGTGCGCGGCGGACTCTACGGCCGGTCCATCAAAATCACGCGGTCCACTGGCGTCTTCCTCGATCCGATTGAGGGTCTGGGCAGCGAGAAGTCCCTCGTCCGAGCGTCGCCGTTTCAATACGTCCTGCGCTGGTACGACAACCCGCATCCGGACGCCGAGCGGTGAGGTGGGCCAGTGGTGCGAAGGGGGTGAGACGGGCAGCAGTCTGAAGGTGGTGCGGTCATTACACGGAGGGAGGAACCAATGCAGAGACCGCGTGTCAGCGTTGCGATTCTCGTGATGTTTGTCCTCACGGCGATGCTCATCGTGAACGCGCAGGTGTCGTCGCAGCAGTCCGGCCCCACACGGAACCGGGTCCTCGAGTACAACGCCCGGCTCGACCTCGGTTTGGAGGCCCCCGTCGCCAAGCGGCAGCGGGTCTCCGGTGGGGTCATCGTGACCTACCTCGAAGCCTCCGGCCGGGCGCCAACCGGGGGGCCGGGCACGGCCATCGCGCCGGCCGTGCAGGGTCCGAGCTCGGTAGGGTGTCAGAACACCTTTGCCGGCCCCTTCCCCAACATCCGGGTGAACCAGGACTGCTCCTTGCGGCGTCAGGCCGAGGAAGTCGTCGTGGTCAACCCGCGCAACATCAATAACCTGGTCGCCGGACAAAACGACAGCCGCATCGGTTTCAACCACTGCGGCTACGACTGGTCTTTCAACGGCGGGCAGCGATGGGGAGACCAGGTCCCGCCCTTCTACCAGTTCCTGCAGTCGGGTGAGCGCACCGCCGACGCCTGCAGTGACCCCACAGCAACCTTCGACGCGATGGGCAACGTGTACGTCGGAGGCGTCCTCTTCAACATCGCCTCGGCGCACAGTTCGTTCGTGGTAGCCAAGTCGAACCACCCCATCGGGGGAGCCTTCTACCACACGCCGGACTCGGCGCTGTCGTTCCAGACCTACCGCAACGTGCCCCTCGGGGTTCCCGCCGACTCCAACGATCCCCTCATCTTTCACGACAAGGAGTTCATCGTCGCCGACGCCACGTTGGGCAGTCCGAAGGCGAACAACGTCTACGCCACCTGGACGCGCTTCGATTTCAACTTGGGCGCGGGCCTGGGCCAGAACAGCCCCATCTACTTCAGCCAGTCGACGAACGGCGGCGCGACGTGGTCGGCGCCCACCAAGATCAGCGGGTCGAATGCCGCGATCTGCACGGCCTTCAGCAACACGGTGGGGGACCCGAACGCGTGTGACCAGGACCAGGGCTCCCACCCCATCGTCGGCCCGGACGGGACCGTCTACGTCGTCTTCGGCAACGGCAACACGCCGCTCCTGGGGATCAACCAGGTCCTGTTCGTGAAATGCCTACCGGGGGCGAACTGCGCGAACGCGGCCAATTGGAGCGCGCCGACGAAGGTCGGCGACCTCATCGGCACGCACCCGCTCGGCCCCGACCCGGCCACCGCCTGTGCCGCGTTTCGCCAGTGCATCCCCCCCAACGGCTACCGTGCGCCAGAGTTCACGGGGATGTCGATCAGCGCCGACCCCACCAACCTCTCGCGTCTGTTCGTGAGCTGGTGGGACACACGGAACCTGGGGGCGAACTGCGATTGGGACGGCGGAACCCTTGGATCCGCGGTCACCGCGGTGCCACCTTGTGACACCGACATCTTCCTTTCAATCTCGACGAACGGGGGCGCGACCTGGGGCGCCGCCATCAACATCAGCGACGCGGCCGGCAACGACAACAACAGCTCCCAGTGGCAGGGCTGGAGCGCCGTCGCACCCAACGGGACGCTCTACATGGCCTACTACGACCGCAAGTACGGGAACTGCGAGTTCACCGGCTGCCACGACATCACCCTGGCTCGCCGCACCTCGGCGGGGGCCCTCAGCTACTTCCGCATCACCACCGCGTCCATGCCGAACCTGCTCCCGGCGAACAACCCGCTGCAGGCCGGCTTCCTCGGCGACTACATGTGGGTCGCCACGGACCGGAGGAACGCCGCCCATATCGTCTGGGCGGACACCCGGGGACTGGGCGGGACGGTGGAAGAGGACATCTACTATGCTCGCTTCACCAACTAACCCGTCCTGACCAGCAGGCGGGTAGCGTGTGCGGGCCTCAGGTCTCCACCTGAGGCCCGCGGCGTTCCTGGCGTGGGGGAGGCGCGCTGCGCGATGAAGTCCTTCCACCGGCCCACCGGGTCGCAGAAATCTGTCGTTTGACTAAAGGTGCAACTCGGAGCCACCCCGAATTTCGGGCGCCGGAGTCCTCTCGAAAACCCAGTCTGGAGGTGAGCCGGGTATGCCTCTCCGCTCTGTGGGTTCCTTCAGGGTTCTGCTGATCTTCCTCTTAGCTGCCAGCCTGGCGGCGGCACCACCGATCTTGGGCGCCCACGCGATCGGCGGAGCGGACGTTAAGGTCACCAACGACAACAACAACGTCGACGGCGGCCTGGCGATCGTCACGCCCAGCAAGGACGCGCAGAACCGCCAGTCCAACGAGCCGACGGTGGCGATCAGCCCCGTGGCCTCACCGGTGACCGGCCTCGTCGGCGACATCATCGCCGGCGCGGCGAACGACTACCGCATGGTGCCGCACTTTGGGGACACGTGGATGCCCGTCTACCTCTCCTTCGATGGGGGAGCGACCTGGTTTGGGGCGCCCCCGACCCCCAACGGTTTCAACACAATGGTCCCGGGATTCCCCACCGATACGTCGGCGGCCGGCCTCGCTTCGCCGCTGAAGAACCTTGATGGTTCGGGCGACCCCGTCGTACGGTTCGACGCGGCCGGCAACCTCTACGTCGCCGGCATCGCGTTCAACCGGAACTTCGACCAGCCGGATAAACCCGTGGACAACGTCGTCTACGTGGCCAGGTACAACTTCACGCCCGGATCTCCGGCCACGGCCAGCACGACCACCACCGCAGGCTCGCCACCGCACTTCACCTACCTGCGCACGGTGATCGTCGACCGCGGCGCCGTCGGCTTCGCCGTGCCCAACCAGCCCTTTGGCTTCGCCGGCATCTTCGTGGACAAGGAGTGGATGGAGATCGACCTGAACGCCCCGGCGGCCAGCCCGTGCGCCGGCCACGTGTATGTCAGCTTCACGAGTTTCCGGGGCCTGGCCGGGGCCTTCCCGATCGTCTTCAGCCGGTCGAGCAACGGCGGGGCCTCCTTCAGCTCGCCGCGCGTCATCTCGACCGGGGGCCCCGCAGGGACCGTGCGGACGCAGGGCTCCGACATCGCCGTCGCGCCGAACGGGACCGTCTACGTGGCCTACCGTACCTTCGGGCCCTTCAGCATCCAGGTGGTCAAGTCCACCAACTGCGGCCTCCACTGGACCCAACCCGTCGTCGTGGCCGCGATCGGAGCGGGGCAGGCGCCCGGCGTCGCCTTTCGCACGCCGACGTTCGCCTTCGTCGCCACGGATCACGTCAACTCGAACGTCGTCTACGTCGCCTACCAGAGCCTCGGCGCGGACGGCGACTACGACATCTTCGCCGCCCGCTCGACGAACGGGGGCGCCACCTGGGGCGCACCGGTGCAGGTGAACGGCGAGGGCGCGAGCACCAGACACCAGATCTGGCCGACGATCGAGGTCAGTCAGGGCGCGCTGCACGTCGCCTGGTACGACTTCCGCAACAGCGCGACGGCCGGCAATGAGGCCCTCGACGTCTACTACGCCTGCACCAACTGCAACGGCAGCGTGTGGCCGGCGTTCGACGCGCCGACCCGGGTAAGCGACGTCTCCCACCAGGGGAACTGTCTCATGTTCGGCGGCGGGACCGTCGCATTCCACGGCGACTACATCGAACTGGATGCCCGGTGGGATGGGGTCAACCACATCGTGCACGTCCTCTGGGCGGACAACCGTAACGTGACCGACATCGCCACGTGCACGGTGTCACCCTTCGTCGGGAACAGCACCGGCCACCGGAACCAAAACATCTACGCGGACAAGCTCGTCGTCGCCCCCTAGGCGGGCGGGCGGGAAACACGAAGAGAGGGGGGACCGCGAGGTGCCCCCTCTGCTTTTCCAAAGGAGGTTTGGCCGCCACGACCGGAGGAGGAAGATGCGATGGGCGGGAGCCAGGCCCCGCCCGTCCGCCGCTGAAAGTTTGGGAAGTGTCTGTGGGAAGAGAGGGGACGCTCCTCCAGCGAGTCAAAACGTCTTCGAGCGGGAGGAGCGTCCCTCTCCTCCCACGCCTACTCGATAAAGTCCTTCAGCCGCTTGCTGCGGCTGGGATGGCGTAGCTTGCGCAGCGCCTTGGCCTCGATCTGGCGGATGCGCTCGCGCGTGACCCCGAACTCCCGGCCGACCTCTTCCAACGTGCGCGGGCGGCCGTCGTCCAGGCCGAAGCGCAGCTTCAGCACCTTCCGCTCCCGCGGGGTGAGGGATTCCAGCACCGACTCCAGCTGCTCCTTGAGCATGGTGAAGGAGGCAGCCTCCGCGGGCGCCAGGGCGTCGTGGTCCTCGATGAAGTCGCCGAGGTGGCTGTCCTCTTCTTCGCCGATCGGCGTCTCCAGCGAGATGGGCTCCTGGGCGATCTTCATGATCTCGCGCACCCGCTCCGCCGGCAGGCCCATCTGCGCGCCGATCTCCTCCGGCGAGGGCTCGCGTCCCAGCTCCTGGAGGAGCTGCCGGGAGATGCGCACGAGTTTGTTGATCGTCTCCACCATGTGCACGGGGATGCGGATCGTCCGGGCCTGATCGGCCAGCGCCCGGGTGATGGCCTGGCGGATCCACCAGGTGGCATAGGTGCTGAACTTGAAGCCCTTGCGCCAGTCGAACTTCTCGACCGCGCGGATCAGCCCCAGATTGCCTTCCTGGATCAAGTCGAGGAAGAGCATCCCCCGCCCTACGTACTTCTTGGCGATGGAGACGACCAGGCGCAGGTTGGCCTCGATGAGGCGGCGCTTCGCCTCTTCCTCCCCCTTCTCCATGCGCCGGGCCAGATCGACCTCTTGCTCGGGCGTGAGCAGGGCGACCTTGCCGATCTCCTTGAGGTACATCCGGACGGGGTCGTCGATGCTGATCCCGTCCACATCCTGCGGCTCCTCCTCTTCCTCTTTGCCCTTCTCCTCGGCCTCCTTGGCCTCTTCGACGATCTCGATCCTCTTGCCGGCGAGGATGCTGTAGATGCGGTCGATCTGGTCGACGTTACGCTCCGCCTCGGGGAACTGCTCGAAGATCTCGTCCTGGGTGAGGAAACCGCGCTTGCGCCCGAGTTCAATGAGACCGCGCAGTTCCGCGGTCAAGGGGCCGCCTTCGGCCAGCGCGGCCTCGTCAGCGCTTACCGCCGGGACCTGCGCCTTCTTCCGCGCCATGCTCCTCACCTCCCTTCCCCGAGACGCGTTCCTCGACCCGCTGCGACCGATCCTCGCTGCCCTCCTGTCCGCGTTCCCGCAGCGCCAGGAAGGCGGACTGCAGCGCCGTCACTTGTTCCTCGTCTCCGCCCGCCTGGGCCTCCGCGATCGAGCGGAGCAGCCGCCGGCGCTCCTCTTCTAGGGGCATCCGGTTCAACACGCGGACCGTCTCCCTGACCACCAGCTCTTTGTCTTTGTCCTCCACGCCGAGCGGCTCGAACAGCAATTGCATCAGCACAGCCTGGCCCTCGCCCTCGCCGAGCCGGTCGCGCAGCGCATCGGCAGAGGCGTCCTCATCCGCCAGCATGACCTCCGCCAACTGCCGGTGCAGCGGATCATGGAAGTCGTCGGCGCCGAGGGCGCGCGCCACCGCCCCCCGCGCGGCCGCATCCTGCGCCATGATCCGGATCAGCAGCCGCTCTGCCTCCCAGCGCCGCCGTCCCGCCGGAATCACGGCGGGCGCGGGCCCCCGCGGCGCGGCGCGTCCCGGCCGTCGACGGATCGCCAGGCGCTGGCGCAGCGCGTCTTCCGAGAGATCAAACCGTTGGGCGATGGCCCGGAGGTATTCGGATTGCCGGACCGGGTTGGCCACCAAATCTACAACAGGAAGCAGTTCGTCGGCGAGAGCCACTCTTCCTTCCAACGACCGCGCATCGTGCCG
>JBOGSD010000005.1:0-24488 GCA_050695215.1 bacterium | reverse complement strand
CGGCCATCAGGACCGCCGACGTCGCGAAACGCCAGCGCATCCCCAAGAAGTACCTCGAGCAGATCCTCCTGCTCTTCAAGCGAGAGGGCATCCTGCGGAGCAAACCCGGACTGCACGGAGGGTACATGCTGGCGCGCCCGGCCGGCCAGATCACGATGGCCGATGTCGTGCGAACGGTCGACGGCCCGCTCGCCCCCGTCCGGTGCGTCAGCCTGACGGCGTACGCCCCATGCACGTGTCCGCACGAAGAGATCTGTCCCCTCCGGGCGGTCTGGCAACAGGCCCGCACCGCGATGGCGCAGGTGTTGGAGCGCGTCACGCTGGCCGAGGTGGCGCAACGAGGGCGCGAGCTCGGGTATCTGAGCGCCATCGGGTCGGCGGGACCGGTGAAAAGTGAGACTGATCAGTAATGCGTCCGCCCCGTCTGGCCAACTGGTCTCTTATCGTCCAGCGGCTCGTCTTCTGGGCCGTCGTGGTGGCCCTGGGGCTCTACGCCCTCTGGCCGCAGCTGCCCTGGGGCCGCGCCCGCACCCGCACGCTGGTCTTGTACGGATTCAGCATCCTGGGAGAGGTGATGAACGAGGGGATCTTTCCGGCGTTCCAGGAGCAGTGGGAACGGCGCAGCGGTGAGCAGGTCGAGTTCATCAGTTCCTTCGCCAGCTCCGGGACCATCACCAATCAGATGATCATGGGTGTCCCCGCGCAGGTGGCCATGCTCTCACTGGAACTGGACGCGCTGCGCCTGGTGGAGCGCCGCGTCCTTCCGGGGGAGACCTGGCGCGCGCTGCCGCACAACGGTGTGGTCAACCGGACACCGTTCATCATCATGGTGCGGCCCCAGAACCCGCGGCAGATCCGAGACTTCGAGGGCCTGACGGCCCCCGGCATCGGAGTCGTCCATCCCGATCCCTTGACATCAGGCGGCGCGCAGTGGGCCATCCTGGCGGAGTATGGAGCGGTGCTCCGGCGGAACGGGGACACAGACGCGGCCTACCGGCAGTTGCTCGGCATCTGGCGGAACGTCGTCGCCCAGGCCTCCTCCGCGCGGGCCGCGCGCACCCAGTTCGAGAACGGCTTCGGTGACGCGCTCATCACCTACGAGCAGGAAGCCGTACGCGATCGGGCTCGCGGCCGTCTGAAGGCGGACGTGGTCTATCCGCGGAGCACGATCCTCAGCGAACACACCGTCGTGATCATCGAGAAGAACATCGGGGAACAGGACCATGAGTTGGTCAAGAGCTTCGTCGACTTCCTCTGGAGCGAGGCGGCGCAGCGGATCTTCGTCGAGTACGGGTTTCGCAGCGTGGAGGATCGCCTCAACGCATCCAACCGCAGCTTCGGGGTGATCGCGGTCCCGTTCACCGTCGCCGACCTGGGTGGGTGGAAGCGGGCCAAGGCTAAGATCATCGAGGCGATCTGGAAACGGCAGGTGCTACAGGAGGTAGGCCGATGACCGCACTGATGTCCGCAGCGGCTCCCCAGCGCCCCCGGCGCGGAGTCACCGTGCCGGTCTCCCTGCTCCTGCTCGTGCTCTTTCCGCTGCTGCTCATGCCGCTGATGGCCATCTTTATCTTCGCCGGACGCAGCGGCCTGGCGGGCCTCGTGGCATCTCTGAGCACACCCGATGCGCAGTTCGCCCTGCGCTTCTCACTGCTCATTGCGTTTGGGACGGCGCTCGTGAATGCGGTCCTGGGGACGTTCGCCGCGTACGTCCTCTCCAAGTACCACTTCCGCGGCCGCGAAGCCCTCGGCATCGTCGTGAACCTTCCGGTCGCCATTCCCACCGTGGTGGTGGGGACGTCGCTGTTGCTCCTCTGGGGCCCCATCGGGTTGCTCGGCCGGTTTCTCGATCCGCTGGGCATCCAGCCCATGTTCGCGCCCGCCGGCGTGCTGCTGGCCCATCTCTTCGTGACCTTCCCCTACATGCTCGGGGCGGTGAAGCCCGTCCTCGACGAGCTCGACGTCACCTATGAGGAAGCCGCATACACGATCGGGGCAAGACGCTGGCAGACCTTTCGCTTCGTCATCCTCCCGGCGCTGCGCGGAGGACTCTTCTCGGGGACGCTGCTGGCGTTCGCCCACTCCCTGGGTGAGTTCGGCGCGACGGTGCTCGTCAGCGGTAACC
This sequence comes from bacterium, assembly GCA_050695215.1. Lineage (GTDB taxonomy): Bacteria > Sysuimicrobiota > Sysuimicrobiia > Sysuimicrobiales > Humicultoraceae > JACQGZ01. The sequence continues at coordinate 22,363 of JBOGSD010000005.1, read as the reverse complement.
TCCGCCTGCGCACGCAGACGGCGCCCCTGTACATCTTCGCCCAGTTTGAGGCGGGCAACATCGAGTCGGCCAACGCCGTCGCGGCGGTGCTGGCGGTCCTCTCCTTTGCGCTCTTCTTTGTCTTGCTGCGCGTCACACGGCGCCGACCGGCGGGGGGACGCTGATGTCGATCCGGCTGATCGAGCTGACGAAGCGATTTGGGGAACATATCGTCGTCGACCGCGTGTCCCTCGAGATCGAGGAAGGCGAGCTCTTGACATTGCTGGGCGCCAGCGGGAGCGGCAAAAGCACGATCCTCCGCTTGATCGCCGGCCTGCTGCAGCCGGAAAGTGGACGCATCGAACTGAACGGCCGCGACGTCACGTTGACGCCTCCGCAAGAGCGCGGCACGGGATTCGTCTTTCAGAACTATTCCGTCTTCCGGCACATGACCGTCGCTGAGAACGTGGAATTCGGCCTGCGCGTCCGGCGCGTGTCTGCGGAGGAACGGCGACAGCGTCGCGACGAGCTGCTGGACCTGGTGGGGTTGGCGGGCCTGGGAGAGCGCTATGCGGATCAACTCTCGGGCGGCCAACAGCAGCGCGTGGCGCTGGCCAGGGCGTTGGCCTACAGACCGGCCGTCCTGCTCCTCGACGAGCCGTTTGGGGCGCTCGACGTCAAGATTCGCTCGCAACTCCGCCGCAGCCTCAAAGAGATCCAGCGGCATCTCAAGGTGACGACGATCCTGGTGACGCACGATCAGGAGGAAGCCTTTGAGCTGGCCGATCGCGTCGGGGTCGTCGAACGCGGACACCTGATGGAGGTGGGGACGCCTGAGGATCTGTACCATCGCCCGCAGACGGAGTTTGTGGCCACGTTTGTCGGCGGCGGGAACGTCCTGGTGGGCCGGGAAGAGGAGGGCCGCATCAGGCTGGGGAGCCTCCTCCTCCCCATGCCGGAGAAGGCGCGAGAGCACGACGCCGGTGCCCCCGTCCGGGTGCTCTTCCGCCCGGAGAAGGTTTTCTTGAAGGACGCTCAGAGTCCGACCGGGCCTGGAACGTACACGATCGGCCGGGGCCGGCTGGTCGGGCAGGTCTTCGCCGGCGCGCTCAATCGCGTCACCCTGGAGGTGGAGGGGTTGGAAGGCGCCCGCCCGCTCTCCCCCTCGCTCGCCTATGGGCAGCGCAGCACCCAGATCGAGGCACTGCTGCCGAGCGCAGCCTCCACCCCGCCGCTGCAGCCTGGGCGGGAGTTTTGGATCGGACTAGACCACTACCACGTGCTCTCCCCGTCCGGACTGAAAGTCCTCATTTGCGTGGATGAATCCCCCGGCCCCCAGCCAGCCGTAGACTTTGGCTGTCTGCTGGCCCGGACGACCGGAGGGTCGAGCAGTCTGCTCACGGTCGTCCCCGCGGATGCCGCTGATGAGGTCACCGCGGCGGCTCGGGGATCGTTGGAGGCGATAAGGGTCAAGTGGTCCGCCCACACCCCACGCCTCGAGGGCCGGGTCCGATCGGGGGACAGCACCACCGAGATTCTGCTGGAGGCGCAGGAAGGGCTCTATGAGGTCGTGGTCATCGGGCAACGCGCCGGGACCGGCTCAACGGAGCCGTTGGGCCTGGGGACCACGGCGCGCCGGGTGCTCACCGAGGCCGGGCTGCCCGTGCTGATCCTCCGGGTGCCCCGTGCTCAGATCACTCGCGTGCTCATCTGTACGGCGGCGGGAGAGCCGGGCAAGACCGACATCCGCTTCGGTGGACGCCTGGCCCGGCGCACGGGGGCACAGGCCACCGTCCTCCACGTCCGGCCAAGGATGCCGGCGCCCGAAGAGGACCGAAGGGCGCGGCGACACCTCGAGCAGGCGCAGGGTTTCCTCACCTCGTTGGGCGTGCGGGGCGACGTCGCCGTCGCGGACGGGCCGCTGGTGGCCACGATTCTTGCCGAGGCAGAGCGCGGCGATTACGACCTGATCGTCATCGGTGCGCCCGGTCCGCGAGCGCCTCAGCGGCTGCGCTGGCGCGACTTCGCCACGCGCGTCGTCCGCGGCACCCAGCGTCCCGTCCTGGTCGTCCCGATGCGAGAGTAGTAAGATTGTGCGGCTGCGTCTCTACGATGTTGGGCGCCGCCCCCCGGGCCCTCCCGCGCGGAAAGGAGCAGACCGTGAGAGAAACCCTGGAGCAGGTGACCATTCGCCGGTTTGCTGAGGAAGACTATCCGGCTGCCAACGCCCTGAGCACGACCGTCTACCCGGACTATCCCTGGTCAGAGGAAGAGTTCCGCCACTGGGATTCCCATTACGACGGCGAGCGGCTGAAGATGGGGCGGATCGTGGCGGCGGACGCCGGCGGGCTGATGGTCGGTTGGGCGCACTGGCACCACTCCACCGACACCTACCACCCGCAGAAGTTCTCGATCGATATCACCGTCCACCCCGAGCAGGAGCGGCGCGGGATCGGCGGGCGCCTCTATGACGCGCTGATGACCGAGCTGGCACCGATTGATCCCATCCTGCTGTGGGCGAACGCCAGGGAGACCTTCGCCCACTCCATCCGCTTTCTGGAGCGCCGCGGCTTCGGGGAGAAGCGGCGCGCCTGGGAGTCGCGCTTGCCCGTGGCCACGTTCGACTCCACTCCGTTCGAGGCCAAGGCCGCCCGTGCGGTGGAAGGCCTGACCATCAGCACCGCGGCGAAGGCGCGCGAGACGGACCCGCAGTGGCGGCACAAACTGTACGATCTGCACAAGGAGGTCCTCGCCGACGTCCCGCGTGTGGACGAGCACACGCCGCCCACCCTGGAGGAATACGTGGCGCGCCACCTGGGGCACCCCGGCTACATGCCGGAGGCGCACTTCCTGGTCCAGGATGGGGAGGACTTCGTCGCCGAGAGCGACCTCTTCCGCAGCGAGGAACTGGCTGACGTGTATTACCAGGGGATCACGGGGACGCGGCGAGCCTACCGCAACCGCGGCCTGGCGCTGGCGCTGAAGCTGCGCACGGTCGCCTTCGCCCGGTCCCACGGCATCCGGGAGATCCGCACCTGGAACGACACGCTGAACGCGCCGATGCTGCACATCAACGTCGCGATGGGCTTCGTGCGCCAGCCGGCGTGGATCAGCTTTGAACGACGGCTGCGCGAGGAGACCGCCGGATGAGCCCCGCCAGCGCCTCGGGCGTCCTGCCCGTCGTCTCGCTGCGCGGTCCCGCCCGGGAGCAGGGGCGCGCCCACGGGGAAGCGCTGCGTGAGGAGATCCGGCACAACGTCGACCTCTACCTGAACCGCTTCCTCACCGACGCGCGGCTCGAGCGGGCCGAGGTGGACCGGCGCGCCGCCGCCTACCTCGAGGTGTTCACCCGTGAGAGCCCCGACTACCGGCAGAGCATGGAGGGCATTGCAGAAGCAAGCGGCCGGACGCTGGCCGAGATCGCGATGCTGAACGCTCGCTACGAGATCCTCTACAGCGCCTACTCCGCCATCGGCATGGAGGAGGCGGCCGGCGGCTGCACCGCCTTCGCGGCCTCGCGCGCCGTCACCGCCGACGCCCATCTGCGCATCGGCCAGTCTTGGGACTGGATCCCCGACGTCCGCGGGGCCCTGCTGGAGATCGCCGCCGATGGCCTTCGCGTCCTGGCCTTTACCGAGGCGGGCATCGCCGGCGGCAAGATCGGGATGAATTCGGCCGGCATCGGCCTGGCGATCAACGGGCTGCTCAGCCATCTGGACGACTGGTCACGGCTGGGCACCCCCTTTCACCTGCGGACCGCGCGCATCCTCGCCAGCCGGACGTTTGAGGAAGCCGTGACGCAGGCCACGGCGGGGGTGCACGGCGTGTCGGCCAACTTCCTGATCGCCCGCGGGCGCGGCGGGGCGCCGGGCGCGGGGACGGACGGAAGCGCGGCCGGCGCCGACGGGCAGATCGTCGATCTGGAGACCTCTCCCGCGGGGTGGCTCGCCCTCGACCCAGCCGGGGGGACGCTGGCGCACGCCAACCATTTCCTGCAGCCCGAACGCCTCTCGCTCTGGCAGCCCCTCCGGGAGGAACGCAGCTCCACCTACCAGCGCTGCGCCCGGATGGAGCAACTATTGGCCCGCCGCGCCGAGCGCGGGCCGCTGGCGGCCGGCGATCTCGAAGATTTCCTCCGCGACCACGAGGGGCACCCCGACTCGATCTGCCGCCATCCCAACCCGCAGTTGCCGCCCGACGAGCGTACGGAAACGGTCTTCGCCGTCCTGATGGACCTCGACGCGCTCGAGATGCGGTACGCGGGAGGGCCGCCCTGCACGTTCAGCTTCAGCACGCGAACGCTGAACTGAGGCCGGCGCCTCGCCCGCCGCTGGGGCGGGCCTCCCGGCGCACCGCCGGCGGCGCCGCGCTGGCGACCCTCTTCTGCCTGCTCGCGGGGGCGGCCCCCTGGCCCGCCCTGGCGTTCGTAACCGATCCCGCGCTCACCAACAACACGCCCCACGATCCCAGCGACGATCTGGCCGCCGCCGCGCGCTGGTCCAATGTCCCCGGCTCCCTGGCGCTGTACGGAGTGCGCGGGTTGGGCGGGGGCATCGAGTACGCGGTGGCCGCCGACTTCTGCGCCACGATCAGCCCGCGCTTCGTCGACGTGCCGCGCCCCAGCTGCGCGCAGCTGGAGGACGCCCTGCGCCGGGCCATGGAGCGCTGGGCCGGCGCGCATCCGGTCCTGCGTTTCACCAGCGTGACCGGCCGGATCGCCGCCCAGCTCCCTCCCGCCGACGCGCGCGAGCCCTGGCGCGGGTTCGGGGCGGAGATCGACCTCTTCGCCCTCGACCCCCAGGCCTATCCCCAGGTGGGGCGCCTGGGGGCGTGGACCAGCCTCTACTCGGTCTTCGCCGCACCGCTGGGGACGAACGGCCGCCTCCTTCCCGGGGGGACGATCACCAGCGCCGACATTATCTTCAACACCCGCTCCTGCTACTATCTCGACCCCGGCCTGTCCGGCAGTTCCTGCAACCACTTTGAATCGCTGGCGCTTCACGAAATCGGCCACACACTCGACCTGCACCACCCCGGCCAGCACCGCGCCCGCAACTTCGACAGCGATGCCAACCCGTTGAACCCGATCCCCATCGACTGCCAGGATCCGTCCCGCGGCCTGCGCCTCTCCCCGTTCATCGACGAGCGCGCCGTCATGAACCGCGGGCTAGGCGAGCCGATGCCGGTGGTCTTTGTGCTGAGCCACGACGATCTAGGCGGGCGAAACTTCCATTATCCGATCTGCCCCGGAGCGAAGCGGGTCTCCATCCCCGATGTCGCGGCGCGTCTCCTGGACGGCCTGGCGCGTTTCGCGGTCTCCATCCTCAGCCGCTAGGCCGACGGCGCCTTCCCGGATTCCCGGGTCAACGCTCCTGAGAACACAGGACCGGCTGCCACGCTCACCGGGACCCCCGACGGATGGCCGGGACCGTCCCCGCGTCTACCCTCAGGCATGAGGCAGAGGGGAGCGATCCTCTGTCCGGTGCCAAGGAGGGATAAGCGATGAAGTGGACAGCGGTGGTCGTGGTCGTCTCGGTCTTCCTGGTGTCAGTGGCCGGGGAGCCGGTGTTTCCCCAGGCCCTTACGGATCTGGCCATCCGGCCCGGCGAGGCCATTGGGCCGTTCCGGCTGGGCATGACCCTCGACCAGGCCGGTGGGATCCTCGGACGAGGCCCCGACGGAGAGGGGACGGAGGGCGCGCTGCGGGTCTACCGCTGGAACCTGACCGGTGGGTCCCACACCGGCTCGACCGCGGTGCCCATACTCAGTCTCGGGATGGGGTCCAACGGGACCGCCGAGGTCGTCTCCACGACATCCACGGCTTTCACCACGCCGGCAGGGAACAGCGTGGGGTTGAGCCTGAACGCGTTCAAGCAGGAGTTCGGCGCCGCGTTTCGCGGCTACAAAGACGGCGCGGGGGTCCGGCAGCTGCGCTTCGACACCACGGGCGTGGCGGTGAGCTACGACATCCGCGGGCCAGGGCAGACGACCGTCCGCGCCTTCACCGTGTTCAAGCCGGCCTCCGCGATGGCGGAGCCCGGTCCGGTGATCCTGCCCGGGGCCGGCGTCGGTCCGGTGCGCCTCGGCATGTCGGCCGAGGAGGCGATCCGAGCCGTCGGGCGTCCTCCCCAGCAGCGGAGGCCGGGCGGACTGGTCTGGGTCCTCGAGGACAAGGATCCGTTTGGGGAGAGGGCTCGGCTGACGGTCCTCTTCGACAACCGGGGCGCCGTCGACATCATCCTCACCGACGCGACCTCCCACCTCACCGCCCAGGGCAGCGGGCCGGGGATCAGCATCCTCGAGCTGCAGGCGGAGTTCGGGGCCGCCTTTACCAGCGTGCCGTTCGTGATCCCCGGGCAGACCTCGTTCTTGGGGATCTGGTACGATCAGCACGGCATCGTGGGACTCTACCACCCGGCCGATCCGAACAAGCGGATCGTGCTGCTCGCCGTCTTCAAGAAGAAGTAGCCGCACTCGGACGGTTCGATCGTCAGGACGGGCGGCGGCCCCGCTGAGCGAAGGGGCCGCCGCCTCACTGCAACGAAGAAGAGGACGGGAGGGAAGCGGCCATGACAAAGATGCTGGCGAGCTTTGCTGTCGGAGGACTGGCGCTCCTCCTCATAGGGGCACCGATCCCCGGTCCACAGACCCCCGTCCTGGGTCAGGCACCGCCCAGGGTGAGGTGGCAGATCACGGCTGAGGCTTCCGCCCGAGCCGAAGACCGGTCCAGAATCACCCTGCGGGGCAACGGCACGTTTGCACCCGGACGGCGAGATGAAACCACCGGCGGAGGGACGTGGAGCCTCACCAACGCCAGCGAGGAAATAGCCGGAAGCGGCACGTACACCGTCACAGAATTGTTGAGTTGGACCGAGGCACCCGGCGGCTTCGGCGACACCCGGGCCGGGCTCGCGGCCTTGCGCATCCGTTACTCAGACGGCGGCGAGGGCGTCCTCGTGGTGAGCTGCCACCTGGTGGGAACTCCTGATTCCGTTTTCGAAGGCATCCTGGCATCGAAAGGGTTCGTGCAGTTCTGGAATCGGGAGATCAACGGGACCCTCTTTACCCTCGTCCGAGAGTGATCAAGGGACTCCGGCGGCCAGGCGCTCAAGGATCCGTCCGAGCCGTTCGATCTCCGCGGAATAGCCGGTGAGATCTCCCGCCCGCAGGCGCTCCTGGGCACGCCGGTAGGTGGCCAGCGCCTCGGCGATCAGACGATTGCGCTCCGCCTCGTCTGCCGGCGGGGCGAGACCCGGCGGTCCGGGCGCACCCGGTGAGGGGGGCGCACCCGGCGGCGCGGGCGCAGGGGCGCCGGGTGGCGCGACGGGCGGGCGGCGCCCCAGGACTGCGGCGAGCGCCGCGTCAAACGTTTCGGCCATCCGAATGCGGGCGCCCGTGGCCACGATGACGCGCTTGAGTTCCGGCAACTGGCTGCGCTCCGCCTGCAGGAAGAGCGGCTCGACGTAGAGCAGGCCGTCCTCGATGGGGATGACCAGCAGGTTGCCCCGAATGACGCGGGAGCCCTGCTGGTTCCAGAGGGTGATCGCCGAGGAAATCTCCGGCTCCTGGTTGATCCGCGACTCCACCTGCATCGGGCCGAAGACGATGGACGCTTTGGGGAAGCGATAGACCAGAATCTCGCCGTAGTGCGGCGGATCGTTGCGCGCCGCCATCCAGGCGATCAGGTTGTCGCGGTTGAGCGGCGTGAAGGGCAGCATCAGCACGAACTCGGGCGGCGCGGCGCGGTCGTCGCCCAGGCGCATCGTCACGTAGTAGGGCTCGACCGGCACCGTGTCGTTGCCGAAGATCTCGTTGGGGACGGCCCAGACGTCCTCCCGGTTGTAGAACACGCGCGGGTCGCGCATGTGGAAGGTCGAATAGACGTGCGCCTGAATTTCGAAGAGATCCACCGGGTAGCGGAAGTGGGCGGCCACTGCGGGCGGCACGGCGGAGGCGGGCTTGAAGAGTTCGGGGAAGATGGACGCCAGCGTGGCCGCCACCGGATCGGCGGGGTCGACCCGGTAGAAGGTCACGGTGCCGTCATAGGCGTCGATGACCACCTTCACCGAGTTACGGATGTAGTTCATCCCCGCCTGCACCGGCGTGCTGTACGGGTAGCGGTCGGACTGCGTGTAGGCGTCGATGATCCAGACCAGCCGGCCGCCGGCGACGACCAGATAGGGATCGCGATCGTAGCGCAAGAAGGGCGCGATGCGCTGGACGCGCGCCACGATGTTGCGGCCAAAGAGCAGCCGGCTGTCCGAGCCGATGTCCGAGGAGATGGCCAGCTTCAAGTCCGCGAAGCGGTACGCGAAGGCCAGCCGCGCGAAGTAGGAGAGCCGGATCCCTCCCTTGCCGCGGTAGGTTGTGTAGACGTTGTCGTTGCCGCGGGGAAAGTCGAGTTCTTGCACTCGCGTCCGGACGACGACGAAGTGATTCGTCAGCTCACCGTAGTAGATCCGCGGTTCCGTCACCACCGGCCCGCCCACGCTCTCCGGCGGGATATCCCGGATCCAGAACTCCGGCATCCCCTCCTCCGAGATGCGGTTGACCGGGCTCATCACCACCCCGAAGCCGTGGGTGAAGACCATGTGCACGTTCACCCACGAGCGGGCCGGGGTCGCCAGGCGCCCGACGTCCAGTTCCCGCGCCGCCAGCATGACCTGGCGCTGGCCCGGTGCCAGGCGGTAGCGGTCGATGTCCACGTCCAGAAAGGTGTAGTACTGGCGCAGCGTCTGCAGCTGGCGGTAGGCGGTGAGGAGGGGGCGGTAATCCCAGAGACGGGTGTTCTCCAGGGTGGCGCGGTTGCGGGCGACCTCCTCGGGGGTGACAGCCCGGCCGGGAAAATCGCGTTCGACCACGCGATCGAGCCCGTAGCCGGCCAGGGTGCCGGCGATGTTGCGCTGGAGGTAGGGCGTCTCCAGCGTCAGTTCGCTGGGCCGCACCCGCAGCGTCTGCACGATCCCCGGGGCCAGGCGCACCCCCACCAGCCACGCCGCCGCGGTGACGACGATGACGGCCGCGGCAAAACGCAGCGTCCGCAGCCGGACGTTGGCAAACATGAGCACGGCGGCGAGGGCGAAGAAGACCGCCAGGACCCGCAGGGCGGGCAGCACCACGTGCACGTCGGTGTAGCCGGCGCCGGTCACCACGCCAGTGGGTGAATACACCAGCGCGTATCCATCCAGCCAGAATCCCCAGCCGCGCACCGCCAGGATCAACCCGACCAGCAGCGAGACGTGCGCGCGCACGCGCGCGGGCACCGACCAGAGCCCGCGCACCAGCAGGGGGGCCATATCCAGGTAGGAGCCGACGAGCACGACGACCAGGGCGAAGACCAGCCAGCCGAAGAGAAAGCCGGCCGCCCACTGGTAGACGGGCAGCGCGAACATGAAGAAGCCGACGTCTCTGCCGAAGAGGGCATCGGCCGCGCCGAACGGCACGGCGTGCACGAACTGCTGGAACATCACCCAGCGGTCGGAAGCCGCGATGCCGGCGAGGAGGGCCACGGCCGCGATGAGGGACCCGGCGAGACGGACCGCCCCGCCGCGGCGACGCAGCCGTCCGGCGAACCGGCCTCCTCCCCGCGGTTCCAGGTCGAGGACGTCGGGCGCGCGCCGGAAACGCCGCAGGATCGGCAAGAGGTTGAGGAACAGCAGCAGGTAGAGCATCCCTCCCACTGCCAGCGTGACGCCGATGCGCGAGAGCAAGGGGACCCAGAAGACGCGGCGGTAGCCGACCTCGCCGAACCAGAGCCAATCGGTGTACCAGCGGGCCAGCGTGGGGGCCAGGATGAAGAGCACCACCAGCAGCGCGAGGATCAGCAGGCGAAGGCGCCAACGCATCTCACCCTTCGTCTTCGCCGTGAGGGGGCGAGCCCCTTGCCGTATACTGGGGTGCAGCAGCGGTCAGCGAAGGAGTCGTGCGCCCGTGGAAGAGACGGTCAGCAGAGAACAGGTCATCGGGGTCCTGCAGTCAATCTTCGACCCAGAGATTCCCGTGAACATCTGGGATTTGGGGCTGATCTACGATCTGGCGCAGAGCGATCACCACGTCGAGATCAAGATGACCCTGACGGCGATGGGCTGCCCGGTCGGCCCGACCATCGCCGGGGAGATCGAGAACAGACTGGCGGCGATCGGGGTCGAGCAGGTCAAGGTCGATTTCGTCTGGAGCCCGCCGTGGTCGCCGGAGCGCCTCACTCCGGATGGCCGGGAGCAGCTCCAGATGATGGGGTATCCGGTATAGCCGCCGCCCGCTTCCTCCCCCGACCCCCGAACCGGTCCGTTCCCCGCCCGACCGCATAGCCGAGGAGGCTCACCGCGACCAGGGGCAGCGCCAGCAGGCCCACCGGGGTCAGGGCCAGCAGGTCGATGTAGAACTTGAAGCCCAGACGCAGATCCGGGACATAGTAGGGGAAGCGGATGCCCCAGGTGAGGATGAACGAGAGCGCCTGCACCACCAGCAGGTAGGCGGCGAAGAAGGCGGTGCTGATACCGGTCAGCGCGCCCACGGCCAGCCCGCGGCGGCGCGCGGCCCATCCCGCGACCAGCGTCCCCACGGCGATGGCGATCGCGGCGTCGACGCTGCGCCCCTGAAAGAACGACTGCAACAGATCTTCGCGGTTGATCACGCTAAGCGAGTAATAGTATCCCTTCCCAAAGTACAAGCCGAAGTTCACGCCGGAGAAGACGGCCGCGCCGGCGAGCGCGGGGACGAGATCGCGCCGCGGCCGCCCGATGAAGAGATAGGCCAGGGGGAGAAGGCCCGCCAGGATGACGAAGGGCAGCCGCCGCTGCCGGTCGCCCGCCAGCGCCCGAGCGCGCCACGCTGCCATCTGGCGGGAGAGTTCGTCGGAGACGCGGATGATGGCCTCGGGGTCGGGGCCTCCCAGGGGCGTCGTCAGGACCGGTTCGTGGCGGCCCAACACCGCCACCGCATAGGCGTCAAAGACCCGCGCCTGCTGCGCCGCCCACCGCTGCTCCAAGCCGGCGGGCAGGTCGGCCAGCGCCTCGATGAGGGGACGGCCGACGCTGTGCGCTGGCAGGGACAGCCCCAGCAGCGCCGCCACCGTCGGCGCGATGTCGGCCTGCCGGCGCGGCTCCGGCCATTCATCCGGCGCGATGGCCGCGCCGATGAGCATCAAGGGGACCTCCTTGACCACCCGCTCCCACCCGCCGTGGCCGCCCGAATCGATGTGGCCGTGGTCGCTGGTGATCAAGACCGTCGTCTGCCCCAGATCGAGGGAGCCCAGCAGCCGGATGAGGTCTTCGTCCACGGCCCGCACCCCATCGGCGTAGGCCTGGCCGTTCGCCCCGAATCCATGGCCCATCAGGTCCGGAGCCGGATAGTGCAGCAGGATGAGGCGGGCGCGCCCTTCCCGGAGTATCCGTTCGCCCTGCCGCGTGACCGCGAAGGTCGTGGCGTGGATGGCGCGCAGGTCCGTATACGACGGGTCTGCCACGCCGGTGAAGTCGTCGAAGCCGCCGGCGAAGAGCTGCCCCCATCCCGGACTGCCCGCCCCTGCGGTTCTCATCCCGGCCCGCTTCGCACTCGCCAGGACGTGATCGACCTTGACGGCGCCCTCGTACCAGTTGGTGGTCACGCCGCTGATCTCGGGAGGCGCCCCGGAGAGGATCGTCGTCCACCCGGGATAAGACAGCGACGGCTCCTCGGTCCAGACCCGCCAGAGGGAGGTGCGCCGGCGGTAGCGCTCGAGGAGGCTCATCCGCTCGAAGGCGTCGGCGCGCAGCCCGTCGATAACGACGATGATGACGCGCTGGCTGAGGCCCGGACCTGCCGCGCCCGCCTGGAGCGGTACCGCGACGGGCGCGGGATGATTGACGAAGGAGAGGAAACTGATCCGCGTGAGGCGCTGCGCTCCAAACCCGACGCCGGCCAGGAGGAGGACCGCGAGGAGATAGACGAGGAAGGGACGCGACCTCACCGCGACGACTCTTTCGGCGGGAGGGTGGCCCGCGCCTCCCCGCCTCCATCATCTCGACGTAGAATAGAAGCCGTGTCCGCACGACGCCGCCGCGACACCCCACACCGTCGCTCCCCCTGGCCCTGGGCCATCACGGGGGCGATCATCCTCGCCTTCGGCCTCATGCTGACCCTGCTCAGCCGCCAGCCGCGCGGACCGGGGGTCGGCATGCACTGGCACGCGCCGTATACCATCACCCTCTGTGGGAAGCCCCTGCCCCCCCTCCTGCCCTCTGCGGGCGACGTGCACACGCACGGAGACGGCATCATTCACATCCACCCCGGCAGCGCCGCGTCGAGCGGGCGGCGGGCCACCCTGGGCGCCGCCTTCCGCAACACGCAGGCGAGGCTGACCGATACCGGTATAACCATCGTTGGCGGTCAATCGTACACGAACGGGGACGCCTGCCCAGACGGACAGGTGGGGACCCTGAAGGTGCTGGTGCAGCACAGGACTGAGGGGCGATTCACCCTCGTGCGCAACTTCCTCTCCTACGTGCCGGCTGACCGCGACGTGATCCGGATCATCTTCGGTCCGTGAGCAGGAAGGCGGTGGCAGCCGCCGCCGGTCTGCTTGCAGCCATCGCCGCCGGATGCGGCGCGCGGGGCGAAGTCGGGATCCTGCCCTTCTATCCCGGGGCGGAGATCGTCGGGCAGGGCGAATATCAGGGACGGGCGTTTGGCTTTGGCCCGGCAGCCTGGAGCCGGACCGATCTCACCGTCCGCGCATCCTATGAGCGGGTGAGGGATTTCTACGCCCGGATCCGACCATCCGGTTGGACCTCGACGTTCACGAACGAAAGCACGAAGGATGCCGGCCGCCGCTTCGACCGGTACCTGACCGACGCGCGCCGGCGGGAGTTCTACGCCATCCAGGTGCAGGAAGAACTGGAAGGCATGATCCGGATCAATCTCGCTTGGGGGCGGCAGGCTCAGGCGACCTCCACCCCCTGAGGTCAGCCGCTTCGCTTAGCGGACCTCCACGGGGCCGCGCATCAGCTCAAACCGCTCCTTCTTCGACAAGGTGCCGGCCACGAAGATGTCCACTTCGGCCCGCACTTCCGCCGCTGCGGCTCTCCTGCACGCCGCCCAAGGCGATGGGCTGGTCGAAGACGATCTCGACGGTATCGGTGCCGTCGGTCACCACGGCCGCGGCCTGCCGGAAGTACCCGCGGTCCCACAGCAGAAACTGGCGCTCCAGCGTGCCGGGGTCTAGCGTGAGCGAGTACTCGACCAGGTGGAATGACACCCCGCGATACGTCGCCAGTCCCTTGTAGATCATCGTGGAGGTCCCGGTCCTGGTCTGGCCGCCTTCAATCGACGTGTGACGATAGACCCACTCGGCTCCGGCCGGAAGGGCGGCGGTGCCGGGGAGACGGCCGCTCCTGCTGGGGGGGGAGCCGAGCCCCATGGTCAGCGCTATCGCGATCCACACACTGGCGACCCGCCAGTTCATCAGACACCTCATCTCCGGCTGATCGAATGTCGGCTGCCTCGGGCCAGTTCAACAATCCGGGGACGAGCCCTCTGCAACGCCTTTCTCGACAGCGGCGGCGGGGCTGGGCTGCACCGTCTCGGCCGCACCCACCGCTTCGGCCAGGGTGGGGTAGGCGTGGATGGTCTCGGAGATGTGGGAAAATCGCAAGCCGTTCTTCATCGCCACGGCGATCTCGTGGATCATTTCCCCGGCCCTGGGGCCGATGATGTGTCCCCCCAGGATCTCCTCGTTCCGTCCGTCCAGCACGATCTTCACGAAGCCACTGACCTCCCCCATCATCAGCGCCCGCGACTGCGTCGCAAACTCGTGGCGGCGCAGGGTGACCTCGTAGCCGGATTCCCTGGCCTCCGCCTCGGTGAGGCCGACGCTGGCGATCTCCGGCTCGGCGAAAGTGACCCGTGGCACCACCTGGAGGTCCTCGCGGACCTGAGGGCGCCCGCCCGCCGCGTTTGTCCCGGCGACGTACCCTTCGTAGGCGGCCACGTGCGTGAAGAGCATCTTCCCGGCGACGTCTCCCGCCGCCCAGAAATCTGGATGACTGGTCTGCAGCGAAGTGTCCGTCACGACCCCGTGCTCAGACACTTCGACACCAGGAACCTCCAGCGCCAGGTCCACAGCAGGGGCGCGGCCGGTAGCGACGAGAATCTCAGCGGCGACGACGCGCTCCTCCCGGCCGTCCATGGTCAGCGTCACCCATTTGTTGTTCCCGTCTCGGCCGGCGCCGGTCACCTTCGCCCATTCATAGACAGTCACACCCTGCGTCTCCAGCAGGCGCCGGAGGTACACCCGAATCTCCGGATCCTCCGTGGGATTACACGCGTAATTCGGACAGTCCCCTCCGAGACGGTCGCTCTCGACGATGGCGACCTCGGCACCGCTCCGCCGCGCCGCGTGGGCAGCGGAAATCCCGGCAGAGCCGGCGCCGATAACGATAAGGTCCAGACGGTTCAAGAAGCGCGAGAGGCCTGCTCCTTCCCCTTGTGTTTCGGATCGTTCGCCATTTCTTTCATGTGCCGTTCTTTCTCTTGGTCGTCTGGGGCCTCAAATCCACAGGCTGGACAGGTCCAGACAGGCTTGCGCATCTCCACAATCCCCACCTCCTCCAGATTCCTTCGCAGGGCAGCGTACCCCAGGAAGAACCTTCTCTAGGGTCTTTACCCCGTCTTGGTCCTCAGGGCTGTAGGCTGGCTTACATTCTGCCAGGCGCGTTGTGGCTTAGATGAGAGTTGACGTCAGGTCCATTCCACGAGGTGACCCACGATGTTCGAGGAATTGCTCGACGCGCTGCGGGACCTGGAGCGGCACTACGGGCGGCGGGACTTCCTGCGGCTGGTGGCCGCCGGTGGGGCGGCACTCCCCTTCGCGGTCCGCCTCCGTAGGCTACCAATGGTGAGCGCGGCACCCGCCATCCGCAAGAACGTCGCCGATGTCATCCGTTTCTCCACCCGCCCGCAGGGCTGGAAGGGGCGGTTCGGCTTCGTGACCTTCCGCATCCATCCCGTCTTCTTCGACGACCAGCGCGCCTACCACATCCGGACCGACGCTTCTGACGCGGCATTCGCCCGGCGGGTGGGCCTGGTCCACGTACCCAAATTGAGCGGCGCCCTCAAGGCGAAGGTGACCGCGGACTACTTTGCCTTCACCAACGGGCGTGCCGGACAGCTTCCCGTGGTGAGCACCGTCCCGGGACAACCGGACTATACGCCGGCGTTCCAGATCCGCCGCGTCACGTTCACCGGGACGCCGCGCCTGCTTTCCACCAACGCCGCCGTCCGTGACGCCGCGGCATCGGGGCGCGTGCGGATCGAGAACTCCGGTGTGGTGGTCAACTACCCGTTCGTGCGGTGGCCGGGGGGCGAGCTACCGCGTGATGCCAGGCGGGAGGCCTATCTCGGCGAAGGGCAACTGCTGGAGCGCCCAAACGTCGAGCAGCGGCAGGTAACATTCAAGCTCCACCAGTGCTTCCCCGGGGAATGGTATATCGTCACCGATACCTCGGCGACTCCGATGGCGCCGATGATGCGCATCGCCGCCTCTCCGAAGACCCAAGGCCTTACCGCCGCTCGGGTGACTGCAAACATCCTCGTGTTCGGCAACGGCATAAAGGGCCCCGGGCCGATGGGATTTCAGCCTTCCATCGTGGACAGCCTGCCTGGGAACCCTGTCTGGAGCCCCTTCTGGGACCATTACACCTTCACGTGGGTGGACGGCCGCGCCCCCCTCGTCGTCAGAAACCAGAGCGATCTGCAGGATCTGGAGGCAGCCGGGGGATTGAAGCGGTGGCCGGGCACTCCGGACACGAAGGGACGGCTCTTCGTCGTGAACTGCCCCGTGGCGGTCACCGCTCCTATGACCTGGCCTGCGTAGATGGACGCCGATGAGGCCCCGGTCGGAGCTCCTCGGCGGTTCCCCGGAATAGCCCTGCTCCTCGGGATCGTAACCTCGGAATAGATGCACCGTCTACGCGACAAGGTCTGGTACATGCGCGATGCCGACGTCTTCCGCGACCTCTCGGAGCCTGAAGTGAGTCGGCTGGCCGACCGGGCTCTCATGCGTGAGTACGGGCGCGGCGGGGTCATCCTGCAGCCCGGCAAGCCGTCCGACCTGATCTTCATCATCAAGGAAGGCCGGGTCAAAGTGTCCACGTACTCGCTGGATGGGCGAGAGCAGATCCTGGCCATCTTGGAGCCCGGAGACCTCTTCGGAGAACAGGCGCTCGTGGGTGAGTACGAGCCGGCGCACATGGAGGCCCTCGAGGACACGATCGTGTGCGGCGTGCCCCGGGAGGATTTCGAGGAAGTGCTGCATGCGCATCCCGACACCGGCCTGCGCATCCTCCGCGCGTTGGCGAAGCGGCTTCGTCTGGCGGAGGAGGAAATTGAGAACCTCGTGTTCCGCGACGTCCCAGGGCGTCTCGCCTCCGCGCTGCTGCGGCTGGGCGAGGCGTACGGCTTACGCGACGCTGAGAACGGACCCATCCGCTTGACCCTCCGTCTCACGCATCAGGATCTCGCTAGCATGATCGGCGCGACGCGTGAGACGGTCACCACCATCCTCACCCGTTTCCGCGATGAAGGACTCACCGACCTGCAGCAGCACCTTATCGTCATCCGTCAGCCTGAGAAGCTGCGCACACTGATGCGGCGGGCCGGGAGGAGAGCGAAGAGCAGATCTATCTAGTTCTCCAGATCTGCTAACATCGACAGATCAGCTTACAACTATTGACGTGGTCCCGGGCCCCTGATATCGTGCTTGGTGTCTGACGCCAGGTTTCAGCTGGCTGAAGAGAAAGGAGGTGAGGCCGAGCATGCATATGAAGACCCCGGCCCACCTGAGGAGGATGCGGGACTAAGGTCCCCCTCGGGACGAAGTTTCAGCGTCCTGGCTCGATGGGCCGGGGCGCTTTTTTTTGATCGCCCGCGCCCGACTGGTCAAAGAAGACGCCCTCGCCGACTGGCTAGAGAGGAAACCGGGCAGGGAACATCGTAGAATGGCACCCATTATTCGGAGCGCCGCCGCCCTCACTCTCCTCCTCCTCACGCTTGGCGCCAGTCCCCTCCCCGCCCCCGCCGCCCCTCCGGCCCGGGTGCTGGACCTCGGCTGGACCACTCAGGATCGGGCGATCAAAGTCGTCGCCCATCTCGACCGCGCGGTCCGCTTCCGCGCCAGCACGAGCGGCAGCCGGTTGGTGGTCGATCTCTGGCCGGTGACCGAGACGGCCATCCGGGAGCTGACGGTCAACAGCGGGGGCGTGGGGACGGTCCGGCAGCAGCCGCTGGAAGGGGACATCGCCCGCCTCTCCATTTCGCTGCAGGGGGCCACGCGGTACAAGGTCTTCTCCCGCGCCGACCCGCACAAACTCGCGGTGGTGATCCTGCCGCCCTGGCAGGCGACGGTGCCGCTGCCTCCCAGCGTGTCCTACCGCCGCCTGCGGGTGCGGACGGGGCGGGGCTGGACGAACGCGCACGCCGTGCTGGTCGATCTGGCCGATCCGCAGATCGCGCTGCGCCCGGCGCTGGGTTCGGGGATGGTAGCCGGACCCGAACCGACCGCTGCGGCGGCGACCCGCCACGACGCCCTTGCCGCCATCAACGGCGGATTCTTCGCGCGCAAGACCGGCCAGCCGCTGGGACTCGTCGTCATCGACGGACGGCTGCTCTCCACGCCGATCGAGCGCCGGTCCGTGTTCGCCATCACCGCGGAGGGACGCCCGCTCATCCAGCCCTTCACCTTCCACGGGACGCTCCAGACCGATACCGGCATCAAGATCCCGATCTCCGCCGTCAACCGGCCGCCGCGGTGGGGCGGGCTGGCCGTCTATACGCCTGAGTACGGGCCGCTCACACCCTCGCACACGGTGCATGCCGTGGTCATCCACGGCAGCATCACCGCCTTTCCGACTGGGCGAGTGGCGATCCCCGAGGATGGGTACGTCCTCTCCGCCACCACCGCTGAGCGCCGCCTGATCAGCGACCGCCTGGTGCTCGGCCAGCAGGTGCGGCTCGACCTGGCGGTCGGTCCCGGCAAGATCGTGCACGCCATCGGCGGCGGGCCCCGCCTCGTTCAGGATGGCGAGGTCTCCGTGCCGTTTCGCTGGGAGTCCTTCGGTCCCGCCTTCAGTTCCCGCCGCACCTCGCGCTCGGCGGTGGGCATCACCGGCGAGGGAAAGGTGCTGCTGGTCACCGTTGAAAAGTCGCGCCGCAGCACCGGGATGCGCCTGATTGAGCTGGCCCGGCTGATGCGTGAACTGGGCGCGGTGCAGGCGATGAACCTCGACGGCGGAGGGTCATCCACGCTGGTCGTCGGCGGGCGCGTCGTCAACGTGCCGGAGCGCCTCCAGCGGGGCGTGCCCTCCATGCTCCTGGTCGTCCCCAAGCCCGGCGAATAGCCGAGATTTACACCTTCGTTGCACGGCTCCGGGTAAGATAACCGCGGAGCCCACTCTCATGGACATGACGTTGGCCGCTCCCCCGCGGGCGCATGCTGTTGAATTGATGGATCTGCCCCACCCCCGACCCGCCATGGAGGGCTGTCTCACCGAATTGGAGCGGCTCAACGCCCTGTTGGGAGTGCGCCGGTTCGTCTGGCATCACCTCCGGCGGTTCGTGCGTCCGGCCGATCGGACGCTCACGGTCGCCGACGTGGCCACGGGCGGGGCCGACCTGCCGCGCGCCTTCGCCCTGTGGGGCCGGAACCGCGGCGTCGCCGTCCGCACCATTGGGATCGACAACCACCCCACGACGGCGCTGATCGCCCGCGACCGCTCCGCCTCTTTTCCAGAGATTCGCGTGGTCCTGGGGGCGGCGGGCGCGCTACCGCTGGGCGACGGCAGCGTCGACGTGGCCGTCTTCACCTCCGCCCTGCACCACCTGACCCAGCTCGACGCGGTGGCCGCTCTGCGTGAACTGAACCGCGTCGGCCGGCGCGGCTTCATCGTCACCGATCTTGTGCGGGCCTGGGGCGCCTATCTGGGCGCCCGCGCTCTCTCTTTCCTGCTGCTGCGCAGCCCGCTCACCCGCACCGACGGCCCGCGATCGGTGCTGCGTTCCTACACGCTGCCCGAAGCCCGGGCGCTCATCGCCGAGGCCGGCCTCTCCGGGGTCGAGGTCACTCGGGGTCCGCTCTTCCGCCTGGCCATGGTGAAGGGCGCCTAGGGCGATGGCAGGCAGCGTCGAGGTCCTCGTCCTGGGGGGCGGACCGGCGGGAGCGGCCACGGCGGCGGCGCTGGCGGCGCGAGGCCGCGAAGTGCTCCTGCTGGACCGGGCGGCCTTTCCGCGCGACAAACTCTGCGGGGACTTCATTCACCCCTTCGGGGTCGCCGCGCTGGACCGCCTCGGGGTGCTGCCTGACCTCCGGCCGCACGCCCGCCTGCTGCGCGGCATGATCATCGTCTCCCCAGCGGGGCGGGAGGTCCTTGCGCCGTTCCCCGGGGGAGCGGGCCTCTCGCTGCGCCGGGCCGTCCTTGACGATCTGCTGCTGGCGGCCGCGCAGCGCGCCGGAGCGACCATACAGACGGGCCGCGGCGCGCGGGCGGCGTATCGAGGGGAGAGCCGCTGGCACGTCGCCACGGACGACGGAGTGGTCGCCGCGCGTCTCCTCGTCGGGGCCGACGGGCTGCGGTCGGCGGTCGCCCGGGCGGCCGGGTTGAGTGGACGCCCGGTCAAAGAGGGACGCTACGCCGTCGGGCTGCGCGTGCTCGGGCTGCCGACCTCCGAGGGGTGGGCCGAGATGCACCTGGCCGCGGGGGCTTACTGCGGCGTGTCGACGTTTCCCGGCGGAGAGGCTACCGTGACCACCGTCCAGCCCAAGGCCGCGCTCGCCCGGCACCGCGCCGTGATCGCCCAGGGGCCGATCGACCAGGTCGCCCGACGGCTTTTGGCGCCCTTCCCCTCCCTCCACGCGCGTCTAGAGGGAGCCACGATCACCGGACTGAGCGCCGTTGGCCCGCTCGCGCCCTCCGCCCGACCCGTGGTCGGGGACGGCGTCCTCCTGGTGGGGGATGCGGCATCGTTCACCGACCCCTTGACCGGCCAGGGGGTCAGCCTGGCGCTGACCGGTGCGATGAAGGCCGCCGCGGTCATCGACGGCGCGCTCGAAGCGGGAGACGTCGGCGCGGCCGCTCTGGCGGACTATGGGCGATGGCACCGGAACCGGCACGCCGGGCTGCACCGCTTCCTGCGGCTGGTCGACT
This sequence comes from bacterium, assembly GCA_050695215.1. GTDB lineage: Bacteria > Sysuimicrobiota > Sysuimicrobiia > Sysuimicrobiales > Humicultoraceae > JACQGZ01. The sequence continues at coordinate 2,210 of JBOGSD010000005.1, read as the reverse complement.
GGCTGGCGCTGCGCAGCCGGCTGATCGAGCCATTGGCGCGGGCCTGGCAGCGCCACCCCGCTCTTGCCTCGCGCTTCCTCGGGGTCATTGGCAACGCCGAGCCGGTCGGCCGCGTCCTCGCTCCCGCCTACGTCTCGCGCCTGGCGCTGGCATGCATCTGGAGAGCGTAGTCACCGTCGCGGCCCCCTGGGAGCGGGTCTTTGCCCTCGCCGCCGACGTCGAACGCTGGGCGGAGCGGCTGCCGCATTACCGCTGGGTGCGCGTCCTCGCCCGCGACGGCCGCCGCACCACGGTGGAGATGGCGGCCCGGCGGGGGCGCATCCCGCTGCGCTGGCGGGCGGTCCAGGAGGTGCGCCCGGAAGAGCGGCGCATGCTCTTCACGCACATCGCGGGACCGACGCGCGGCATGCGCGTGGAGTGGTTCTTCGAGCCGGATCAGCGCGGGGTGCGGGTGGGAATCAGACACGACCTGCGCTGGCCGCCCCCGCTGCACTGGATCGCGGAATGGGTGGTGGGGAGGTTCTTCATCGCGCCCGTGGCGGGGCGGACGCTGCGGCGGTTCAAGACGCTGGCGGAACTGGGAGGCGAGGCATGAGGGAGCACAATCGCGTGGTCGTCACCGGGATTGGCGCGGTCACGCCGATGGGCCAGGGGAGCGCCGGACTGCTTGAGGGAATGCGGGCCGGGCGCTGCGGCATCCGGCCGGTCACCCGCTTCGACACCGCGCCCTTCTCCAGCGGCATCGCCGCGGAAGTGTCCGGTTTCGATCCCCTCGCCTTCATGGACGCCAAGCGCGCCCGCCGGCTGGACCGTTTCGCCCAGTTCAGCGTCGCCGCAGCGCGCCAAGCGGTGGAGGACGCCGCGCTGGCCCTCGAAGACGAGGATCGCGACCGCATCGGCATCTTCATCGGCGCGGCGCTCGGGGGCGGCGCCTTCGCCGAGGAACAGCACGAGATCTACCTGCGGGAGGGGCTCCGCCGCATCAGGCCCACGCTGGCCCTGGCCGTCTTCTCCGGCTCCGCCTCCTGCAACGTCGCCATCGAGTTCGGCATCACGGGGCCCACCAGCGGCAACTCCGACTCCTGTACCTCGGCGGCCATCGCCCTCGGCGAGGCCTTCCGCTCCGTCCGCGACGGCGAGACCGATTTTTTCCTGGCCGGCGGCGTGGAGTGCCCGCTGGCGCCGCTGATCTTCGGCGCCTTCGATCTCATCCGAGCGATGTCCACGCGCAACGACGCGCCGGAGGCGGCCTGCCGCCCCTTCGACGCCGGGCGCGACGGCTTCGTCATGGGCGAAGGCGCGGCCATCCTCGTTCTGGAGGAGTACGGCCGCGCCGTGCGCCGCTCGGCGCCGATCTACGGGGAGATCCTAGGGTACGGCTCCACCAACGACGCCCACCACATGACCGCGCCCCTGCCCTCCGGGCACCAGGCGGCGCGGGCGATGCGGCTGGCGATGGAGGACGCGGGGCTGGTCCCCGAGCAGATCGGGTACGTGAACGCGCACGCGTCTTCCACGCCGCTCAACGACTCGATCGAGACCGCGGCGATCAAGCTGGCCCTGGGTGAGCACGCGTACACGGTCCCGGTCAGCGGCACCAAACCGATGCACGGCCACGCCCTGGGCGCAACGGGGGCGATCGAGGCCGCCCTCTGCATGCTGGCCCTGCGCCACGACTACCTGCCGCCCACGTTGAACCTGGAACAGCCCGACCCGCGGTGCGATCTCGATTACATCCCCGGCGAGGGCCGGCGCGCGCGCGTCGACTACATCCTCAGCAACTCCTTCGGCTTCGGCGGGATCAACGCCACCCTCGCCTTCGGACGGGTGAATGGGAGCGGCTAGTGCCCGGCGGTCTTCAGCGCGGCGCGGATGGCGGCGGCGCTGCCATCCAGGTCCTCCCGTGATGGCAGAGTCGCGGGGAGCCGCCCAAAGGCGGCGAGGCTGATGCCGTCACCGTGAAATCTGGGGATCACGTGCACGTGGACGTGAAATACCTCCTGGCCGGCGACCGCGCCGTCGGCCAGAAAGAGATTGACGCCCTCGCGTCTCACGCCGGAACGCGTCAGGGCCGCGGCCAGGCGTTGGGCGACCACAAAGAGGTGGCCGCCGATCTCCTCCGGCAAGACGCCCAGATTGGCCGCGTGGGCGAGGGGCACCACGAGCAGGTGTCCGGGATTGACCGGGCGGACATCCATGAAGGCGATCGC
>JBOGSD010000004.1:0-66527 GCA_050695215.1 bacterium | reverse complement strand
GTTGAAAGCAGGATGCGCTTGACTGAGACGTGAGCCTTCTTCTCTACCGCCTTGCTCTCTGCCGCTTTGGCCGTCATGCCGCACCTCCCGGGAGAACCCGCATCCATCATAGTTGCAGCGGCGTAGAATCAGGAGGTAGGACTCTCCAAGAAGAACGGGAGGCGGACCACTGAACGAGCACGGCGGGCATGAGCACGTCCATGGGCGCCACGGGGGCGAACACGCCGTCTGTCGCTGCGGCAAGGAGTGCCTCTCCTGCCAGGCCGCGGTGCTGGGAACGACGTGTGGCTGCGAGTTCGAGGCCAAGCAGTATGAGTACAAGGTCGATGAGCACGTCCACGCCCACGCCCACCACGAGACCCAGCACGGCGTCGCCGAGGTCCATGACCACGACGCCCAAATGGCCGACCCGCGCATGGCCCGCTTCATGGAGGCGGACATGCGGCGGCGCTTCCTGCTGTCGCTGCTGCTGACCATTCCGTCGGTGCTCTACTCGCCTCTGGGCGCGAACCTCCTGGGGCTGCGGCTACCCGAGCCGATCCCGGCGAGCTGGATCCTCTTCCTCCTCACCACGCCCGTGGTTTTCTGGACCGGATCCATCTTCATCACCGGCGCGTACCGGTCGCTGCGCCGGCGCGCCCTGAACATGTCGGTGCTGATCAGCGTGGGCGTGCTGGCCGCATACCTCTTCAGCGTCGTCATCACGGTGCTCGACGCCGGCGAGACGTTCTACGAGGCCGCGGCGATGCTGGTCACCTTTGTGCTCTTCGGCCACTGGATGGAGATGCGCTCCCGCCGCGGCACCTCGGACGCCCTGCAGGCGCTCTTCGACCTCGTCCCGCCGAAGGCCCGGGTGGTGCGCGATGGGAGAGTGGTCGAAGTTCCTACGGTTGAGATCCGCCGCGGCGAGATTGTCGAACTGCGCCCCGGCGACCGCGTGCCCACCGATGGGGTCGTCACCGAGGGGGAGACGGCGATCGACGAGTCGCTGGTGACGGGTGAGTCGATCCCCGTGGCCAAAGGGCCGAGTGCCCAGGTGATCGGCGGGACGATCAACCAATCGGGCTCGATTCGGTTCGAGGCGACCAAGGTCGGTGAAGAAACGGCGCTGGCTCAGATCGTCAAGCTCGTGGAAGCGGCGCAGTCCTCCAAGGCGCCGGGGCAGCGGCTGGCCGATCGGTGGGCGCAGTACCTGGTGATCCTGGCCGTGGGCGCAGGGATCATCACCTTCGGCGTCTGGTACGGCGTCCTGGGCGAATCCCTCATCGTGGCGCTGACCTTCGCGATCTCCGCCATCGTGATCGCCTGTCCCGATGCCCTGGGGCTGGCCACCCCGACCGCAGTCGCGGTGGGGACCGGGATCGGAGCCCGCCACAACATCCTGATCAAGAACGCCGCCACGCTGGAAGGTGTGTCGCGGATCACCGCGGTCGTCCTGGACAAGACGGGCACCCTGACGGAGGGGAGGCCGCACATCACCGATGTCGTCGGCGCGGACGGCACCGGACCCGATGAGGTGCTCGCCCTTGCCGCCGCGGCAGAGGCCCGGTCCGGCCATCCGCTGAGCAAAGCGGTGCTGGAAGAGGCCGAGCGCCGAAAAGTCGAGGTGGACGCTGCGGTCAGCGGGTTCGAGAACCTGGCGGGTCACGGTGTGCAGGCGACGGTCAATGGCCGGCGCGTGGTGGTGGGCACGGCGCGACTGATGCGCGATCGTCAGATTGACCTGGCAGCGGTGCAGGGGACGCTCGACCGCCTGCTGGGCGAAGGCAAGACGCTGATGGTCGTCGCCGCGGACGGGCGAGCCGCAGGGGTGGCCGCGGCAGCCGACCCCGTACGGGAGAGTTCGGTCCGGGCGGTGGAGGGGCTGCGCCGGCTGGGGATCGAGGTCGCCATGATCACCGGGGACAACCGCCAGACGGCGGAGGCGGTGGGGCGCGAGCTGGGGATCGAGCGGGTCTTCGCGGAGGTGCTGCCCGAAGAGAAGTCCGAGTACGTGACGCGGCTCCAGCAGGAGGGGAAGTTCGTGGCCATGGTCGGAGACGGGGTGAACGACGCGCCCGCCCTGGCCCAGGCCGACATCGGCATCGCCATCGGCGCGGGCACCGACGTGGCCATCGAGACCGCGGACGTCGTGTTGATGCGTTCGGAGCCCGCCGACGTGCTGCGGGCCATCTTTCTCTCCCGCGCCACCGTCGCGAAGATGCGGCAGAACCTGTTCTGGGCGACGATCTACAATGTGCTGGCGATCCCTATCGCCGCCGGGGTGTTGTTTCCGCAGTTTGGCATCATGCTGCGCCCGGAGTGGTCGGCGCTGCTGATGTCGGCCTCCTCGGTGATCGTCGCGACCAATGCCGTCCTGCTCAAACGGGCGGAACCCCGCCTGAGGGCGATCGGGCGATGACCGCCGCCGAACAGCTGGCCGCTTTCGTGGTGCGGGCCTCCTACGGAGGGATGTCCGAGAATGGGCGCCATCAACTGAAGATCCGCATCCTGGACGCGCTGGGCTGCGCGATCGGCGCGCTGGAGGGCGCACCCATCCGTCTGGTGCGGGCTCACCTCGACGAGTTTGGCGGCGCGCCGCGCTGCACACTGATCGGGGGCGGGGCTGCGCCGCCGGACCGGGCCGCCTTCTACAACGCCGCGCTGGTGCGCTACCTCGACTTCAACGACTCGTACGTCGCCCCCGGCGAGAGCTGCCACCCCAGCGATAACCTGGGGCCGGTGCTCGCCGCCGCCGAAGATGCCGGCGCTTCCGGCCGCGACCTGCTGGCCGCCCTGGCCGTCGCCTATCAGGTGCAGTGCCGCCTCAGCGATGTGGCGCCGGTGCGGGCGAAGGGGTTCGACCACACCACGCAGGGATCCTACGCGGTGGCCGCGGGGGTGTCGCGGGCCCTCGGCCTCGATGCCGTCCGCACCGCCAACGCCCTCGCCATCAGCGGCACGGCTCTCAATGCTCTGCGCGTCACGCGTACGGGCCCGCTGTCGCATTGGAAAGGACTGGCCTACCCGCACACCGCCTTCGGAGGGACCCACGCCGCCTATCTGGCCGCGCGGGGCATCACCGGGCCGCCGCTCGTGTTCGAGGGCAACAAAGGCTTCATGGACGCCATCGCTGGGCGATTTGAGATCGACTGGTCCGCGGAGGATTTGGAGCGCGTCGCCCTGACGGGCGTGAAGAAGTACAACGCCGAATACCACTCCCAGCCGACGTTGGAAGGGATCCTGGCGCTGCGAGCCGATCATGACCTGCGGGGAGAGGACGTGCAGTCCATCGAGATCGACACCTTCGACGTCGCGTTTCACATCATCGGCGGCGGGGAGGAGGGAGACAAGACCATCGTCCGCACCAAGGAGGAGGCCGACCACAGCCTGCACTACATGGCCGCGGTGGCGCTGCTGGACGGCGAGGTCATGCCGCAGCAGTACGCGCCTGAACGGATCCTCCGCGAGGACGTCCAGAGCCTGCTCCGGCGGGTCACGGTCCGGCCGGCGGCGGAATTCACACGGCGATTCCCCCAGCACATGGCCTGCCGCATCAGCCTGAAGACCCGGGATGGGCGGGTGCTGGTCAAGGAGCAGGAAGACTTCGAAGGATTCCCGACCCAGCCGATGCGCTGGGAGACCGTGGCGGCCAAGTTCGAGCGCCTTGGCGCCGCGCGCAGCGGTGGACCGCTGCAGCGCCAGATCGTCGCGGCGGTGGCGGAGTTGGAGCGGATCAGCGTCCGGGACCTCACGACGCTGTTGGCACAGGTGGGGCGGGGGTGATGGGGGTGCAGTCCGGACCGGTCGAGAGGCCACTTCGACTGAATGCAGATCAAAGGAGGATCCCCGATGGCCAGACGGGCAGGGAAGGTCAGTTCGCGGGGGACTAGGCCGGCGCGGACCGGCGGCGATGGGCGCGTGCCGCCGCGTGCGGTGGAGATCGAACGGTCTCTCTCTTTCATCCGGATGAACGACCGGGGGAGCAAGCCGCGTACCCGCGGCATCACCGAAGTCCGGGGTCCCTACTACACGCCCATGGGCACCCGCTATCTCCAGGACGTCTTAGAGACGATGGGCGCCTACGTCGATGGACTCAAGTTCGCCGGCGGCTCGTTTGCGCTGATGCCGCGCCAGGCGGTGCGAGACCTGATCGACCTCGCGCACGCCCACGACGTCCTGGTCTCCACGGGAGGATTCATCGAGTACGTGCTCACCCAGGGTCGCGACGCGGTGCGCCGGTACATCGAGGAATGCAAGGCCCTGGGCTTCGACATCGTGGAGCTGTCCACGGGCTTCATCACGATCCCCACGGACGACTGGCTGCGGCTCGTGGAGCAGGTGCAGAAAGCCGGCCTCCGACCCAAGCCGGAGGTGGGGATCCAGTACGGCGCCGGCGGGGCCAGCGCGGCAGTGGAACTGGCGGCCGAGGGGGTCCGCGACCCCGACTACGCCGTCGCCCAGGCGCGGCGCCTCCTCGAGGCGGGCGCGTACATGATCATGGTCGAGTCGGAAGGCATCACCGAGAACGTGCAAAGCTGGCGGACCGACATCGTCACCAAGTTCGTGGACGGGCTGGGGTTGGAGCGGGTGATGTTCGAGGCCGCCGATCCGGACGTCTTTAGCTGGTACATCAAGAACTACGGGGTGGAGGTCAACCTCTTCGTCGACCACAGCCAGATCGTCCAGCTGGAGTGTTTGCGCTCGGGAATCTGGGGGACGAAAAGCCTCTGGGGCCGCGTCCTTACATATAAAGGATAGGCGGCGGCATCCGTCAGGCCGGCAGGCGCCCCCGGAGGTCGTCGGGACGGAACGGTCCCGGCTCGCCGATCAGCTGCCGGGCGTGCTCCACCTGGTCCCAGACGTTCCAGAGGAGCACCCCCTTGACCCGGTGGTCCCGCAGGTAGTAGACGACACCCTTGCCGTAGGGCTCCTGCCAGTCCTCCACGACGTCGAGCCGGGGGTCGGTCTCCCCGACGGCCTCATATCCCAGTTCGAACAGATCTGAATAGAAGAATGGCAGATGACGATAGGGCTCGTTCGCTCCGGCCATGTTGCGCCCGGCGATCTTGCCCATCACGTTCGCGTTGTCCTCGTGCTCGACGCGGAGGATCTTTCCCAGAGCAGGGCTGGAAAAGCTGGCCACGTCCCCCGCGGCGAAGATGTGGGGATGGCTGGTGCGCAGCCATTCATCGACGACGATGCCGTTTTCGATCGTCAGCCCGGCTCCCCGGGCGAGGCTCACGTTGGGCTCGATGCCGATGCCGGCGACGACGCCGTCTACGCGCAGTCGCCTGCCGGCCGCGGTGGTGAGAAGCAGCGCCTCCCCCTCCGGCTCCAGGGCAGCCGCCGATTCCGCTTCCAGGACCTCCACACCCTGATCGCGGTAGTAGGCGCTGAGATACCCGGAGAGGCCCTGTGGGAAGATCTGCGGACCGATCCCCGGCGCGCGCAGCAGCAGGGTGGCGCGCTTGCCGTTCATCCTGAGAGCAGCGGCGATCTCGGAGCCGATGAAGCCTCCACCGATCACGGCAAAACGGTCCCCCCGCTCGGTCAGTGCGCGCAGCCGCTGATAGTCGTCGAAGGTCCGGTAATAGATCGCCTGATCCCCGCCGAAGGAGAGGCGGCGGGGCGTCCCGCCGGTGGCGATGAGCAGCCGCTCGAAGGTGTGCTCTTCGCCGCGGTCGACTCGGACGCGTCGGGCTCCGGCGTCGAGGCTTACCGCGGTGGTCCCCAGGCGCAGGTCGGCGTCGGTCTCCTCTGCGCGGAGCCAGATCGTCTCGACCGCCTTGCCTTTCCAGAGTCCCTTGGACAGGGGCGGGCGTTTGTAGGGGGGATGGGGTTCGTAGCCGATCAGGCCGATCGACCCCGCGGGGTCCACCTCCCGGATGCCGCGCAGGGCGGCGTTGCCGGTCATGCCTCCCCCGACGATGAGGTAGCGGTAATGCGCCATCTCCACCCTCTTCCACGCCCCCGCCGGCAATTCTTCCTCCTCTGCGGCTTTCACTGACGGGCCCGTTTGGAGGGCCGTTGCTGGGGGGATAACGATGGTAGCCTTTTCGGAGAGGAGGACATCTGATGCGAAAGTACTCAGCCATAGTCATGCTAGGTCTTTTCACGCTGCTGATCGCCGCTACGGGTGTGGCGCTGGCGCAGGAGCCGCCCCCGGCTCCGCCGGCCCCCCCCGGACCTCCGGGAGCCCCCGGCGTGCCGGGTGCTCCAGGAGCCCCCGGACCGGCGGGCCCTCCGGGCCCGACCGGCGCGCCCGGCCCGACGATCTTCGGGATGGACCAGACCACGGCGCTCGTGGTCGGAGCCGTGCTGCTGCTGATCGTCATCCTGGCGATCGTCGCGGTGTCGCGCGGCGGTGAGAGTCGTACCGTCGTCAAGGACTAACCAGACTGGCGGCGCCGGGGCCACGAGCGGCCCCGGCGTCTTCCCATTGAGGCCTCACCATAGGCCTGATATCGTGGGTGCTTAAGGGGGTGATACTGTGTCTATTCTGGCCTGGATTGTTGTCGGACTGATCGCGGGGTGGCTGGCCAAGATGATCTCTTCCGGTTCGGAGCCGGGCGGGACATTGATGACCCTGCTCATCGGCGTCGTCGGGGCAGTCGTGGGAGGAGTCATCGCCAATGCGCTCGGCTATGCCGGGGCATCCGGCATCAACCTCTATTCCATCCTCATCCCCACGCTCGGGGCGGTGCTCTTCCTTTGGGTCTGGAAAACCCTGTCCCGCCGGCGAGCCGTCTAGGAAGTATCCCATCGCACGGTAATCGGCAGCGGCGCCCGGGGCCCCACTCCCGGGCGCCGCATCCCTCGCGGTGGAGCCGGAGGAGGAGGGCCGCCGCCGCCCGAATCTTCCGCCTGTGATTCCCCTCCGCGACCATCTTCCGGGCCGCACGATGCCCCTCGTGGTCTTCGTCCTGATCCTGATCAACATCCTGGTCTTTCTGTACGAGAACAGCCTCGGTCAATCGCGCCTCGAGTCCTTCGTGGAATCCTACGGGATGATTCCCTACGAGATCACCCGCGGCGAGGACATCCCCCCGGCCGGGCCGGAACCGATCTACGCGACCCTCTTTTCCTCCATGTTCATGCACGGTTCCTGGCTGCACCTGGGCGGGAACATGCTTTACTTGTGGATCTTCGGCAACAACGTGGAAGACGTCTTCGGCAAGATCGGCTTCCTCATCTTCTATCTGGTGGTGGGGCTGGCCGGCCACCTCGGGCAGATCTTCCTCGCTCCGGCCTCCCAGGTGCCGCTGATCGGCGCCAGCGGAGCCATCGCCGGCGTCATGGGGGCGTACCTAGCCTTCTTCCCGCGGGCGCGCGTCGATACGCTTCTGATCTACTTCGTCTTCATCCGCGTCGTCGCGCTGCCCGCTCTCTACGTACTGGGTTTCTGGATCGTCATCCAGTTCATCCAGGCATCCTTAGAGATGGGCGGCGGGGCGGGCGGGGGTGTGGCGTGGTGGGCCCACATCGGGGGTTTCGCCGCGGGGTTCCTCTTAGGGCTGGTCTTCCGCGGCCGCGCCGCCGGCGCGCGGGGTGCCGGCGCCTACGGTTAAGGACGCGCGGGTCGTGAGCACCCGAGCGGGCGCAACGGCAGTTCGGACCGCACGGCCGGAGGAGGGCGCGGGACCTCCGGCAAATTAGTTAGGACCGCGTGTTTCTTGAGGTTTGCGGTGGGCATCAGGCCGGATTTCCGAGCCTGGAGATTCACTCCGAGGGGGTGCAGCATGCGAAAGTTTGTGGGATTGGCGCTGGCGGTGGCGCTGGCCGTCGGCCTGGCGGCGTACGTAACGCAGGCCCAGCAGCCGCGGTCGCGCCTGGACGTGGTCAAGGCCCGGGGGAACTTGATCTGCGGGGTGTCAGGGGCCACGCCAGGGTTCAGTTTCCCTGATCCGGCCTCTGGGCGGATGGTGGGGTTTGACGCGGAGTTCTGCCGCGCGGTCGCGGCCTACATCGACGTGGCGGAGGTTGAGTTCGTGAACCTGACCGGAGCCAACCGCATTCCCGCCGTCCTTTCCGGATCAGTGGACGTCGTCTTCCGCACAACCACGGTGACGGTCGCGCGCGATGACCAGGTGGACTTCGGACCGGTAACTTTCTTCGACGGACAGCGGCTACTGGTTAAAGCTGATTCCCGAATCGGCGGCCTCGACGATCTGAACGGGGCGCGTATCTGTACGTTCGCGGGCACGACCAGCGAGCGCAATATCACCGACCAGATGCGCCTCAGGAACTTCCGCGTCACCATCCTGCCGTTCGCTGAGGCCGCACAGGCCTTCGCCGGCTTAGCCGCTGGCCGCTGCGACGTTTTCACCACGGACGCCAGCCAGCTGACGGCGTTCCGGGCGACGGCGACCAACCCCGCGGACTTCAAGCTGGTCGGCAGGGAGTTCAGCGACGAACCGCTGGGGCCTTTCTACCAGGAAAACGACTCGAAGTGGGCCGACGCGGTCGACTACACGGTCTATGGGATGGTCCTGGCGGAGGAGCTGGGCATCACCCAGGCCATCGCCCGTAACCCGGGCCGTCTTAATGAGCTCATGCAGCGCGATCCCGTAATCCGGAACCTCATGGAGGTCAAGGGCGGCGCGATGCGGAGGGTCCTCAGCCTGGTGGGGAACTACGGGGAGGTCTACGACCGCTACTTCGGATCCCGCCAGCGAACGGCCATTACCCGGAACGGCTCACGCAACGAACTGGCCAAAGAAGGTGGAGCGATCACCAGCCGGCCGTTCCGCCCGTAGGGGGACTGCTGGCGCGTTGAACGCCGGTCAACTGCAGGCGAGCGGTGGAGCGCGCGTGGGCTTCCGCGCCCGCCGCTCGCTGCACTTTCGAACCCTCGCGTGACATTGCCGACCGCCCGCCCACCGCTCTGGCGCGATGCCCGCGTGCTTGAGGTCGTCGCGCAGATCCTCTTCCTGGTCCTTCTCGCTTTCGCCATCTGGGGCTTGAGCGAAGCGCTGCAGCGCAGTTTCGTCCGCCAGAACATCCGTCTGGATTGGGGCTTTTTGCGCCGGCCCGCTGGCTTCGAACTGACTGCGCTGACCTGGACCGTCGACCTGGAGACCTGGCGGGTTAAGGACTACGAGCCGACCGACTCCTACGCCGAAGCGATGATCGCCGGGTTGTTCAATACGATGAAGGTGGCGGCGCTGGGCATCGTGCTGGCCACGACCCTGGGGCTGCTGGTCGGAATCGCTCGGCTCTCCCGCAACTGGCTGGTCAGCCGGCTGGCGCTGGTTTATGTCGAGTTCCTCAGGAACACGCCGCTGCTGGTCCAACTGTTCTTCTGGTACTTCGCGGTCTTCTTGCAGTTGCCAGACGGGTCGGCGCAGCGCCCGCCACTGCGCCTCTTTGAGGATTTCATCGTCCTCACTAACTCCGGTCTCGTCTTTGGGGGGACGGTCGTCGAGCGCTTTGGCCGACTAACCGCGGACGGCGGCGTGCAGCTGGGCCCCGAGTTCGCGGCGCTGGTCATCGGCCTCGCCGCCTACACTTCTTCTTTCATTGCGGAGATCGTCCGCGGGGGCATCCTGGCGGTTTCCCGGGGCCAGATGGAGGCCGCACGCAGCCTCGGGCTCACCTACGGTCAGGGGCTGCGGCTGGTCGTGCTCCCGCAGGCGCTGCGCATCGTCATCCCGCCCCTGGGGAACCAGTATCTCAACCTGACGAAGAACAGCAGCCTGGCGCTGGGCATCGGGTACGCGGAATTCCTCACCGCCGCCAACACGGTGAGCAGCCAGTCCTTTCGATCCCTAGAGGCCTTCACGGTGGTCACGCTCGGGTACCTCGTCATCTCGCTGGCCATCTCCGCCATACTGAACCTCATCCGCTCCCGGATGAGCCTTTCGGCTAGCTAGGAGATCGTCGGTGGCGATCCGCGCGGAAGCCCTACTGGCCCCGGACGAACGGCTGAGCCCCTGGGCGTGGGCGCGCCGCAACCTCTTCGACGGGTGGTGGAATACGCTCCTCTCGACCGGGGTGGCCGCGGCGCTGCTCTTCGCGATCGTGGGGATCGTGCGCTGGGCGGCAAGCGCGCATTGGAACGTTGTGACGGACAACCCACGCTTCTGGCTGGTGGGATTGATGCCTGTGGAACTGGCGCGCCGCGCCTATTGGGCGGGAGGGCTGGTCGTGGCGGCCGCGCTCCTGACCGTCCTGGGCGTGCGCGCGAGTGTGCGCCCGGGCACGCTCGTGAGCCTCTGGGGCGGCATCCTCGTCGCCGTCCTCTGGGTGATGTCGCCGGTGCGCCTCGACCAGGTCGGTGGCCTCTACCTCACCCTGCTGCTTGGGGTGGCAGCGATCTCGGCCTCCTTCCCGATCGGGGTGCTGGTCGGCATAGGGCGGGTGAGCCGCCTCCCCGTGGTCAGGGGGTTCGCCACCTTCTACATTGAGTTCATCCGTGGCATCCCTTTGATCACGATGCTCCTGTGGTTCTTTATCTTCGTGACGCTCGTCTCAGGAGGCGCGCTGCCACGCGTGGCCCGCGCCATGATCGCCCTGACCATCTTCACCTCCGCCTACATCGGGGAGATCGTGCGCGCGGGGATCCAATCGGTCCCCCGCGGGCAGAGCGAGGCGGCGCGGGCGGTGGGCCTCTCCGCCATTCAGACGATGAGCTACATCGTGCTGCCCCAGGCGGTGAAGAACATGACCCCCGCCCTGGTGGGCCAGTTCATCAGCCTTTTCAAAGACACTTCGCTCGCGGTAATCATCGGCATCTCCGAACTGGTGGGGACCGGACGGTCGCTGCTGGCCATCACCCAATACCTGCACGACGAGCGTGAAGTCTACGTCTTCCTGCTGGTCGTATACTTCATCTTCTCCTACGCGATGTCGTCCGGTAGCCGCGTGCTGGAACGGCGCCTGGGGCTGGGGGAGCGATAGACTTGGCCCTTTGGGCCAGAGGAAACGCTTGACCTTCCCTTCCCGGCAGAGTATGTCTATATAGTGGTTCCGAAATGGTTGAGAAATGGTACCAAATTGGATATGGACCGACGGAAACCCTGCGGACGACAGGGGGACGAAGATGCCCGTAAACATTTCGGTAAAGAATGTTCCTGACTCCGTGGTTCAGCGGCTGAGGGCGAGAGCGAGGCGGCGGCACCGGTCTCTTCAGGGGGAACTACTGACGATTCTGGAGGAGGCCGCTGGTCAAGAGAAGTTCACAGTGGCCCAGTTGAGCGAGTGGGTGCGTGAATCAGGCTTGAGGACTGATTCGGAAGCGGTGGAAATGATCCGTGAAGACCGCGACGCCCGCTAAGGTAGCTGACGCCTCTGTCATAGCTGCCTTGATCTTCGGAGAGGAGCGAAGGGAGGAGGCGGCCTCTCTGCTCGGAGGCGCTCTCCTTCACGAGCCGGCGCTGTTGGGCTATGAACTTGCCAGCGTGGCGCGAAAGAAGTCGCTGCGCCGCCCGGATCGTGCTGACATCCTCTCCGCGGCCTTGGAGCGAGGCCTGGCGCTTGACATCGAGTGGACCGAGGTCGACCATGCGGAAATCCTGCGCCTTGCGCTGCAAACGGGGCTGACGACCTATGACGCGACCTACCTGCATGTGGCCAGATCGCTCGGCGCTCCGCTGGTGACCTTCGACAGCCGCATTATCGCGGTGATGGAAAGAGACAGCTTAGGCGGGTAACGGGCGTCATCGCCTGGATGAATTCACCCGGCGGCCATAGAATGAGGACGCAACCTATGGACGTAAGTCCGCCTGCGACAATGGGCCAGGAATCGGGTGTTCCAGCCGCCGTCCGTGACGGCCAGCCGATCATCGTGCTGGAGGACGTGCACAAGTGGTTCGGGCGGCTGCACGTGCTGCGGGGAATCGCCCTGGCCGTCCGCGCCGGCGAGGTGGTGGTGATCGCCGGTCCCTCCGGCTCCGGCAAGTCCACGATGATCCGCTGCATCAACCGCTTGGAGCGGCACAACGGCGGCCGCATCGTCGTGGACGGGATCGAGCTCACCGACGACCTGCGCAACGTGGACGCGGTGCGCAGCGAGGTGGGGATGGTCTTCCAGTCGTTCAACCTCTTCCCGCATCTGACCGCCATCCAGAACGTCTCGCTGGCGCCCATCCGCGTGCGGAAGTGGACGCGCCCGCGGGCGGAGCGCGCGGCCATGGAGCTGCTGGAGCGGGTGGGCATCCCGGAGAAGGCGCGGGTCTACCCTGGGCAGCTCTCGGGCGGCCAGCAGCAGCGCGTCGCCATCGCCCGCGCGCTGGCGATGCATCCGAAGATCATGCTCTTCGACGAGCCCACCTCCGCCCTGGACCCGGAGATGATCAACGAGGTCCTCGACGTCATGCGTGCCCTCGCCCACGATCAGGGGATGACGATGCTGGTGGTGACGCACGAGATGGGCTTTGCCCGCGAGGTGGCCCACCGGATCGTCTTCATGGACGAAGGCGTAGTGGTGGAGGAGGGCACCCCTGAGCATTTCTTCACCAACCCCCAGCACGAGCGGACCAAACTTTTCCTCTCGAAGATTCTCCACCAGTAGCTGGCGATGACCGCTGTGGGCAGGAGATGACGGCGACCCCTGGTCCCGGCGTCCCGCCGCCGATCGACGCGCACCTGCACCTGGTTACGGCCGAGATGTTTCGCCGCATGCGCGAGCGGCCCGGCACGCTGCGCGCCGAGGCGGTGGCGCGGGCGCGCGTCCGCGGCAAGACCTTCGAGGAGCGGCGGATGGCGCTGGAAGGGATCACGCTGGAGCAGCACGCCGCCGCCTGGCTGGCCTCTTTCGATCAGGCCGGGGTGGCCGGCGGGTGTTTCATCGCCGTGGGAGAGGGCAACGACGAACTGGCCTCTTTCGTCGCGATCAACCCCGAGCGGCTGCACGGCATCGGTTCCCTGTCCGACCCGCGCCACCCCGACGCGGCGCGGACGATCCGCTCCTTCCGGACCCGCGGCCTCTCCGGCCTGAAGCTGTATCCCCCGACGCAGCGCTTCCTGCCGAACGACCGGGCGCTCTATCCCATCTATGAAGCCTGCGCCGAGGAAGGGATCCCCATCCTCTTCCACTTCGGCATCACGATCGGGGCGTTCTACGATCTGGCGTACGCCAGCCCGCTGCCGCTGTCCGCGGTGATCAAGGAGTTCCCCGAGGTCACGTTCACCATCGCCCACTTCGGCGCGGGGTTCCTGCGGGAGACGCTCTTCCTCGCCTACCATACCGACAACGTCTGCGTCGACACCTCCGGGACGAACAACTGGCGCCTCTACCACCCGGGGGAACCCTCCCTGGAGGCGGTCTTCCGCGACGCCCTGCGCACCTTCGGACCGAGTCGGATCCTCTTCGGGACCGATTCCACGGCGTTCGATGGCTACCGGCACCACATCCTGAAGGAGCAGGTGGAGGTGCTCGACCGGCTGGAGCTGTCCCCCGAAGACCGGGCGGCTATCCTCGGCGGGAACGCCGCACGAGTATACCGGCTGGATGTGGGGCAAGCATCTGAACGGGCCGGCGACCCTGCGGGGTAAACCTCACCGAGCCCCCCGGCGCTCTGAGAAGACAGGAGGGATCTCTGTCTCATGCGCTCGCTGGGAATCCTGACCGCGCTGCTGGTGCTGGTGGCGACGGGGCCTCTGCGCGCCGCGGACATCACCGAGGTCCCCCAGGGCGTCAGCACAGAAGCGGTGAAAGCCTTCAAACGTGGCCTGGAGTTGCACAGGGCGAAGAAGTGGACCGCGGCGATTCAGGAGTACGAGCGGGCGGTCGCCCTGGGCGGGCGCTTCCCCGAAGCCTTCAACAACCTGGCTTACAGCTACCGCAAGATCGGCATGATCGACAAATCCATCGAACTCTACAAGGTGGCCATCGCGCTGCGGCCGACCTTCCCCCAGGCGCACGACTACCTGGCCCGGGCGTATCTGGCCAAGGGAGACCGGAAGGCGGCGCTGCGCGAGTACGAGATCGTGCGGCGGCTGGACGCCAAGCTGGCCGCCTGTCTCTGGGCCGCCATCCAGCGCAATGATCCCGACTACAACGACATGCCGTGGGGGAGCGGCGCCCTCATCCTTTCCTTGCCGCCGGCCGGATAGCGGCCGGTCCACGCCCGGGGGAGGCCGTGGGGCTCCTGCTCCTGCGGCTGGGCCCGGCGGTGGTGTTTCTGGTCCACGGCTACCTCAAACTGCTGGGGGGACAGCACGACCTGACGGTGGCGCTCTTCCTCACCGTGGGCATTCCGCTGGCCGAGGCGACCGCCTGGTTTGTCGGCGCCCTGGAACTGGCCGGCGGCGCCGCGCTGCTGGTGGGGTTGCTGGCCCGTCCCGCCGCCGCCCTCCTGGCTATCGAGATGGCCGTGGCGATCTACACGGTGCGCCTGCCCCAGGGGTTCGTCGGCGCGACCGAGTACGAACTGGTGATCATGCTCACCTGCGTTGCCCTGGTGCTGCTGGGCCCCGGCCGCCTCTCGCTACAAGGGATCTGGGGGAGCTGGAGACCTTCACGCTGAAGAACAGGAGCCGATGAGTAGGACCAAACGCGACGCCCCGCGTCTCCTCCATCTGGCCGACGTCCATCTGGGCGCCGGGTTCCCCTGGCTGGGGGAGCGGGGTCCGGCGCACCGGCGGAGGATCCGCCAGACCTTCGCCGACGCACTGGCCAAGGGCGCCGCTGAGGGCGTCGATCTCGTCCTCGTCGCCGGTGCGCTGTTTGGCAGCAGCCGCCCCCATCCGGAACTGACCGACTTCGTCCGCGCCCAGCTCTCACGAATGGCGGCGGACGGCATCGAAACGGTCATCGCCGCCGGAGAGGCCGATGGGCTGGACGCTCAGGGCGCCTATGCCGGTGGCGCGCTTGACGGGCTGAGCGGCGTGACGGTCCTTCCCGCGGCGCCGAAGGTCATCGAATACCCGGGCCTCGATCTTGCGGTGAGCGGGCGGTCGGCGACCAAAGGCAAGGAGGTCACCGATCCTTTCAAGGGCCTCACGGCCGGAAAGGGCCGTACGGTGGGCCTGGTGGCCGCCGATCCCCGGCGGAGCGGCGGCCGGGAAGCGCTGGCGAAAGCGGCGGCGGCGCCGGGTTTCGCCTATCTCGCTCTCGGAGGCACCCACCGCACCCTCGACCTGGGCGCGGAGGGAGTGGTGGCCTGGTATCCGGGGTCGCTGGACCTCCAGGTCCGCACCGAGCCGCCGGGGGCGGCGCTGCTGGTCGAGCTGGAACGGGAGGGCGCGCGGGTGCGGCCGCTGGCGGTGGCGCGCGGCCGTGTCGAGCGGCTGGCCCTCGAGCCGGCGGCCTATCCGACGCTCGAGGCGCTGACCGCGCAGATCGAAGCCCTGGCCGATCCCGACCTGCTGCTGGAGGTGCGCCTGAGCGGGCGGGCGCTCCCCGCGCAGTTCATCGACGCCCTCGCCCTCGAACAGGCTCTGGCTCCGCGCTTCTTTGGCGTGGAGATCGTCGACGAGGCGATGCCCGACCCGGGGGCCGCGCTGGGGGGGCCGGGCAGGACCATCACGGTGCCAGGCAAGTACGGTGAGCTGATGGCGGCGCAGTTGCAGCAGGCCGGTTCTGAGCCCGAACGGCGGCGCATCGGCGCGGCGCACCGGCTGGGTCTCTGGCTGCTGGCGGGACGCGGAGGGCGGCCGTGATCCTGCGGCGGCTGCGCGTCCGGCGCTTCAAGGGCCTGGACAACCAGACTTTCACTTTCACACCGGGGCTGAACGTCGTCTACGGTCCCAACGAGTCCGGCAAGACCACGCTGATGGAAGCGCTCTTCACAGGGCTGCTGATGAACCCCGCGCAGCCACCCGCCGACTTCGCGGAGCTGGCGCGGCCGTGGGGAGAGCAGCGGCTGGGTGAACTGATCCTCGAGTTCGAGGCCAACGGCGCCACCTATCTGCTGCGGAAAGATCTTGAAGCGGGCACCGCGCTGCTGCAGCGCCAGGACCGCTCGGGATCGGTCGACGGCGCCCGGGAGATCCAGCAGCGGATCCTGGACTGGCTGGGGCTCCCCGGCGAGAGCGCTTTCCGCTCCACCGCTTTCGTGGGACAGGGCGAACTCGCCCGGGTCACCGACGAGCGCCGGCTGATCGGGGCGCGGCTGGCGCGGGTGCTCAGCGGGGGCGGGACCGAGGACGTCGACGGGGCGCTGCGCTGGCTGGACGACCGCCGGCGCGCGCTGGAGGGCGCGGCGGCCAAGTCGGGCGAACGCGAAGGGATCGCCGCCCTCACCGCCCGTCTGGCCGACGTCGACCGGAGGGGAGACCGCACGCAGGGAGTCTGGGGGGAGCTGCGGGGGGTGACGCGGCAGCTCGACGATCTGGAACGACAGATGGCTGCCAAGACCGAACAGCTCACCGCTGCGGACGCGCACGGCCAGCTGCAGCGGCGCGTGGAGGCGGCCGACCGGGAACTGCGAGAGACGTGGGATCAGCTCACCCGCTACGAAAAACTGGCGGCGACGCAGGTCGATCTCGACGCACGGCTGCGGACCTTCACCGATCAGAGTCAGGCCGCCCTGGGGGCCTTCATTCAGGCGCGGCGCACGGCGCAGGGGTTGCAGCAGGCTCTCGCCACCGGACGTCAGCAGCTGGAGCGGGAGGAGGGCGCGCTCGAGCAACTGGGCAGCCGCCACCAGCGCAGCCGTCGCCGCGCGGGGATCGGACTGGTCCTGGGGGCCGCCGGAGGCGCGGCGGCGATCAGCGGCGTCTTCCTCCTTCAAGTGCGCGGGCTCTTCTTGGGGTGGGGTGTCGTGGCCGCCGCCATCGTGCTCGTGCTGCTGGCGATCAACCAGCGCGGCCGGGTCGGGACGACCGGCGTGCAGTACCGCCGTCAGGAGCAGCGCGTCTTGGAGCTGCGGCGGCGCGTCGAAGGGGCGCAGGCCCAGCTCCGCGACGCGGATCGAGAACTGCAAGGCCAGCTCTCCTCCCTGGGCGCCGACTCCCTCGAGGCGGTCGAACGCCGCTTCTCCACCTACATGGAGGTCGTGCGCCAGCAAGAGGAAACGCGGATGGCGATGCAGCAACTGCTGGCCGGTCGGACGCGCGACCGCGTGGCCGAGCGGGTGAGCGGCCTGGAGGCCGAGCTCGCCGAGGCGCGCGCGGGGCTGGCCGAGGCGCCCGACGCGGCGAAGGCCGTCGCGGCGTCGCGGGAGCGGCTGGCGCGCGAGACGGCGACGCTGCAGAAAGAGGCGGAGGCCCTGCGCGAGCGCAAGGGGCGGCTCTCCGCCATGCTGGAAGGACAGCGCGACCGCCCCGAGCAGCGCGAGGTGATTGAGGAACAGATCGCCGCGCTGCAGCGCCAGCAGACGCGCACGGCGGAATTCCTGGAGGTGCTCGCCTTCACCCGCCGGATGCTCGAGGAAGCCCGGCGGCAGTCCTTCTTCCCGGCGCGCGAACTCTTGGAGCGGGGCGCGGGCGACTATCTCCGCGTGGCCACGCGCGGCGCCTATGCCAAGATCTCGCTGGATGAGCGCACGCTGACCCCCCGGCTCTGGGTCGACGCGGTGCGCGGCTGGAAAGGCCCCGCCGGCCTCAGCCAGGGCACGGTTGACCAGCTCTATCTCTCGCTGCGCCTGGCGCTGCTGGACGTGATCTGCCAGGGCCGAACGCCGCCCCTCTTTCTGGATGAGCCCTTCGTCAACGTCGACCCGGAGCGCATGAGCGGCGTGCTGGATCTTCTCACCGCCGCCGCCCGAGCCCGGCAGGTCTTCCTCTTTACGGCCTGGCGGCACGACGAGCTGCCCGCCGATCAGGTCATCACCCTGCCGGTGCGGCAGATCTCGGCGTAGTCCGGAATCCCGGCTCCATGGGCGTGCGCGAGCGCTTCGCCGTCCTCATGGCCCAGGCCCCGGAGGCGATCTCCCTGGACGAGGCGGCGCTGCTGGTCGCGGCGGAGGAGTATCCAGGGCTGGACGTCGCCGCCCACCAGGACCGGCTGGACGAGATGGCCCGCGCGGTGGCGGCCCGGCTGCGCCGCGAACTGGAACCCCACCGGCTGGCGCAGTTGTTATCCGATCACCTCTTCGGCCACCTCGGCTTCCGGGGCAACGTGGGGGACTATTACGATCCGCGCAACAGCTTTCTCAACGAGGTCCTCGACCGGCGGGTGGGCATCCCGATCACCCTGTCGATCCTCTACGTCGCCGTGGGAGGCCGGCTGGGGTTGCCGCTGTCGGGCGTCTCCTTCCCCGGCCACTTCATCGTCGTCTACCGGGCCGCCCCCGAGCCGTTCTTCCTGGACGCGTTCAACGAGGGCTGGCTCCTTACCGAGAGCGACTTCCGTCTGCTCACCCTCGAGCAGTTTGGGCCGGCAGCGGCCCTCGATCCGGCGGTGCTGCGCCCCGCCACGCCACACGAGACTATCGCCCGCCTGCTGCGCAACCTCAAGCATGTTTACGTGACGCGAGAAGACTTCCCGCGGGCGGTCCGCTGCAGCGAGCGGATTCTGCTTGTTCTGCCGGCGGCGGAGGAGCGCCGCGACCTGGGCCTCCTGCTCGCCCGGGCGGGGCAGCTGCGCGACGCGGTGCCGCATCTGGAGCGGTACCTGGCCGAGGCGCCCGAGGCGCCGGACCGGGCGCGCATCCAGGCGCATCTGATCCGCCTCCAACTGCAGATGCGCCGGCTCAATTGAGCCGCTGAGCCGGTGTCCAGCCATTTCGCCTGCATCGGCTTTCCCATCCGGGAGATGGCCGAGTACGAGCGGTTGAAGGCGCGGGCGGCGGCCGAAGGGGTGCGCACCGCGCTCCCCGGCGGGGGTGCGCTGGTTCGGTGGGAGGTGGGCGGCGGGCCGGAGATTTGGGCGCTGGTCGATGTGGAGGGCGACGTGGTCGAGGCGACGCCCTTCCACCGGGCGCCTTCCCCGCTGCGGCTGGCTATCACGGCGGTGGGCGAGGATGCCGAGAGCGAAGGTCAGGGTTGGGTCGAAGGCTGGGTCGAGCCGGTAGAGCCCGACGAGCCGCTCTCCGGCGCCTTTCCGCTACGCCTCGACGTCGTGAACTTCGCGCTGGCGCGGCCCCGGCTGCGCACCGGGGCGATCGCGGCGGTGGAGATCTGCGCGATCGCCTCCGAGGCCGCCCTCTCCCCCGACGCGGCGGCCTATGACCGCACCCGCCAGACGCAATACCGGCCGCCGCTGCGCTCTGTGGTCTCGGCGGCCCACTTCGGGGCGGACGCGCCGGAAGCCGACCCCGAGTCTACCGCGCTGATGACGGGTCTCGTCGAGGAGGCCGAGCTGCTGACGAACCGGGTCAGCGGCGCGCCGTACTGGCAGCTGCGGGTCGCCGTCGAGAAGGTGGGGCTGGCGGTGCTGGCCGACCGCGAGACGCTGCCGGCGGAGCCGCAACGCGGCAACGTGCTGTCGGTCTCATGCTGGATGGTGGCCCGGGCGATCGATCAGTCGCCCTGAATCAGCCCTTCGTCCACCCGCCGGTAGTCGAACAACTCCTCCGGGGCGAACCACAGGGCGATCTCTACGGCCGCCTCCTCCACCGTGCCGGAGGCGTGCACCAGGTTGCGGACGGGACGGCGCTGCAGGTTGGCCACCGTCGGGGAGTCGATGGAGAAATCCCCGCGGATGGTGCCGGGGGCGGCACGGAACGGCAGGGTGTCCCCCACGATCTTGCGCACGGTGGAGACGGCCTGGATGCCCTCCAGGACACAGGCCACGACGGGGCTGCTGGCGACGTACTCGATCAGCCACCCCCGCACCGACCGGCCGATGGCGAGCGTGTCGTCGCTGCCGGTTTGGGCCTTGACGTCCAGCCCCGCCGCCGCGAAGGCCTCTTTCGTCTTGCCGCCGATCGTCCGGAGGAAACCCTCGTCGCCGGGATAGTGCCGCTCCAGGAAGTCCGGCTGCGCCCGGACCATCTTCAACCCGACGAGCCGCAACCCCGCGCGCTCGAAGCGGCCCAGGATCTCACCGACCAGGCTGCGCTGCACCCCGTCGGGTTTGACGAAGACGAGCGTGCGTTGGTGCCGGACGTCAGACATCCGCTCTCCTCCGGTGCGACGGCCGCCGCACGTATGCTCGCCGCGGCAACCGTCTCAGGATGATACTGCAGAACGGTGCGCCGCGACACAGGTACGCCCCGGCGAGGAAAGGGAGCGTTCCCCGGCGAGGAAAGGGAGCGTTCCCCGCGAACCTGGAGACTGTCCCGAAGCCGACACACGTGAAGACGCGCACCCAGACCCTCTTCGTCCGCCGCCTGCTGCGCTGGTACCGGCGGGGCGGCCGGGCGCTCCCCTGGCGCCGCACCGCCGACCCCTATCGCATTCTCGTCTCCGAGATCATGCTGCAGCAGACCCAGGTGGAGCGGGTCTTGCCCAAGTACGGGGAGTTTCTGCGGCGCTATCCTTCGATTGAAGCACTCGCGCGGGCGCGGGTGGGTGAGGTGCGTGAGACCTGGTACCCCCTCGGGTACAATATTCGCCCCGTGCGGCTCTGGACCATTGCCCACGAGGTGCTGCGCCGCCACGGGGGTCGTCTCCCCGAAGACCGCGACGCGCTCCTGGCCCTCAAGGGCATCGGCCCCTACACGGCGGGGGCGGTGCGCGCGTTTGCCTTCCGCCGCCGGGCCGCGGTGGTAGATACCAACGTGCGCCGGGTGCTGCAGCGGGTCTTCTTCGGCCGCGCGGTTCCCGACCGGCGGGTCTGGGCGCTGGCCGACCGTCTGCTGCCCCGCCGTCCCTATGACTTCAATCAGGCCCTGATGGACTTCGGCGCGCTCGTCTGCACGGCCAGAAGACCGGCCTGCGGGGGGTGCCCAATGCGCAGCTTCTGCCGTAGCTACGGACGCTTTGCGCCGCGGCCGGCGGCCTGAGCGCGGCCTCGCCGCACCATCCAGGGGGGCGCCCCGCGGTAGGGAGCCGATGGGCAGAGGCGGTTCAGTGGACAGGTCGGACAGCGCGGGCTGCGCGCGGTGCAGACCTCCCGCCCGAAAAAGATGAGACGCAGGGAGAAGTCCGACCACTCGCGCCGGGGGACCAGGCGCATCAAGTCTTGTTCAATCCGGGCGGGGTCCTCCCAGCCGGTGAGCGCCAGCCGGCGGCTGAGCCGCCGCACGTGCGTATCGACGACCACGCCGGGGAGGCCGAAGAAGCCGCCGAGGAGGACATTGGCGGTCTTGCGGCCGACGCCGCCGAGGCTGACCAGGTCCTCCATCGTCGCAGGCACCTCGCCGTCAAACCGCTCCAGCAGGTCGCGGCTCGCCCTCATGATCGCCTTGGTCTTCTGCCGGAAGAAGCCGGTCGGGCGGATGATCTTCTCCACGTCGCGTACCCGCGCCGCGGCGAAATCGCGGGGGGTGCGGTAGCGGGCGAAGAGGCCTGGGGTGACGCGGTTGACCATCGCGTCGGTGCACTGCGCCGAGAGAATGGTGGCGACCAGGAGCTGAAAGGCGTTCTCATGGCGGAGGGGGACGCGCGGGTCGGGATAGCGGCGCCGCAGCACGCCGACGATCTTCCCGGCGCGCCGACGCGCGGCAGGCGGAGATTCGCGCGTGGGCAGTCGGAGCGGGAGGATGGGCACGCCGCTATCGTACAATGCCCTGGGGAGGTCTGACGCGAGGATGATGACGCAGAGGGTGGACGCGGCGCGGCGACGTATGCGCGACGACGGGATCGACCTCCTGGTCATCCCTCCGGGGGAGGACTTCTCATATCTCCTCTCCTACTCGCCGCACGCCGATGAACGTCCCTGTTATCTCTTTGTCCACTCGGAGGAAACGCTCTTCGTCGTCCCGGAATTGAACGCGGCGGAAGCGGCTGCGCACACCCCGTTCCCCACCCTCGTCTACACCGACGCGGAGGGACCCGCCGCAGCGCTCCGAGAATCGCAGGCCCGGTTGGGGAAGCCCCGGGTCATCGCCCCCGGCGACACGATGCGCGCCGACGCCCTCCTGCTGCTGCAGGCCCAGTGGCCGGACGCGGCTTATCTTCCCGGCGCGCGGGTGATGGCACCGCTGCGCATGATCAAGAGCGCGGAGGAGATTGCGGCGCTGCGCCGATCCGCCGCCACCGCCGACGTGACCGTGGCAGAGGTCTTCGCCGCGGTCCACCCGGGGCTGACCGAGCTTGAGGTCGCGCGCCTGGCGGAAGAGGCGTTCCGCCGCCAGGGGGTTCAGGAGGTGCCGTCTGCGATCGCCGGTTCCGGATCGAACTCGGCCTATCCCCACCATCGCTCGTCGGACCGCCGCCTCCGCGAGGGCGAACCACTCCTGCTCGATTGCGGCGGGCGGCTGGACGGGTATATGTCCGACATCACGCGGATGGCCTTCCTTGGTGCGCCGACGGCCCGCTATTGGGAGGTCCACGCCATCGTGGAAGAGGCGGTGGCCGCGGCCCTCGCCCTGGTGCGCCCGGGCGCGCCGATCCGCGACGTGGACCGCGCCGCGCGGGGCGTGATCGAGCGCGCCGGGTACGGCGCGCAGTTCACCCATCGCACCGGGCACGGCATCGGCGTGAGCGGTCACGAGCCGCCCTCGATCACGCACACCAACGAGACGCCCTTGGCGGTGGGCATGACCTTCAGCGTCGAGCCGGGGATCTATCTCCTCGGCGACTTCGGCGTGCGGCTGGAAGAAATCGTCGTGGTCACCGAGCGCGGCGGGGAGATCCTCAGCGCGCTGGACCGCGCGGTGCGGGTGATCTGATGGTCGCCTCCGACCCCGCCGCCCTGCTGCGACGCGTCTCCCTCTTTGCGGGGCTCGACGAGGCGACGCTGGCGGGACTGGCCGGCCGCCTGCGCCGGCGAAGCTACCGCCGCGGGACGATGATCTTTCACAAGGACCAGCCGGGCGACGGCCTGCACGTCATCGAGTCGGGGCGCGTCCGCTTCTTTCTCCCCGCGGAGCGAGGAGAGGAGTTGACGATCGACGTGGCCGGGCCGGGAGAGGTCTTCGGGGAGCTAGCGCTGCTGGACGGGCAGCCGCGCTCGGCCAGCGCCGAGGCGCTGGAGGAGACGGTGACCCAGGTCCTGGGGCGGGAGGAGTTCCAGGCCGCCCTGGCCGCCTCTCCGGAACTGGCGGGGGCGTTGATCGGCCTGCTCAGCACCCGACTGCGCCACGTCACCGACTACGCGGAAAGCCTGGCGTTCCTCGACGTGCACGCCCGGGTGGCCCGCGCCTTGTTGGAACTGGCCGGACGCTACGGCCACCGGGGCGAAGGCGGCCGCATTACTATCGACCTGGATCTCACGCAGACGGAACTGGCCACCATGGTCGGGGCCACGCGGGAGCGGGTGAACCGGGCCCTCGCCGCCTTTCGCGAGCAGGCCCTGGTGGAGCTTCACGGTCGCCAGATCGTCCTGCGTGACCCCGACCGGCTACGCCGGCGGATCTACTAAAGGCTCAGGCACACCTCCTCACGGGTGTGCCTGTAGCCCAACTGATCGGACTGTGCGCTCAGGCGCCTGAGGGGTGCGCCGTGCGGGGCAGCGCGGCCGCTGCACCACGGGGCGCTGTCAGCCGCACGCGCACCCGGCCCAGGACCTTCGCCAGGGAGAACCCCGCCGCGGGTCGAGAGCCACCCGCCAGACGGGCCAGGCGCTCGCGCTCGGCCTCGAATCGCAGAGCGGACCGCTGCTCCCTGACGACCTGCTCGAAGATATCGGGATGGCGGAACAACGCGTTCACCTCCCTACCGGACCCTGAGAAACTTGAACAACTGATTTGAGGGTACGCGTGTGCCCGCCCCGGGCCGATGGCCGGAGTCACAGCCAGCCTGTGAAAGGAGGCACAGCCTCACCCCTCTGAAAAGGTGGAGCACCTGGTCGTCAAGGGGTTTGCGGCAGGGGAAAGAGGAAGGCCCAGGCCAGCACAATGCCAACGCGGAGATGCAGGTTGGCGGTGCCGCGGAGGCCGGCGCGGGTGAGGGCGAGAGGATCGCTTTCGTCTCGAACCACCCCCCAGACGGTGCGGGCCCGCGGCAGCGTCAGCAGGGCAATAAGTGCCAGGGGGGGAAGGCGGCCGAGCGCCACCCCTGCGATGATCGTCAGGAAGGCGCCCGCGACCAGCGCCACGTACTCCACCCTCGTTCCCCTGGGCCCCAGCCGGGTGGCCAGCGTGCTCTTGCCCCTGGCCCGGTCCGTGTACAGATCGCGGAGGTTGTTAACCACGAGGATGGCCGTGACCAGCGCGGCCACCGGCAGTGAGGCCCAGGCCGCCCCTCCCGACAGCGTCCCCGTCTGGACGTAGTGGGCGCCCAGCACGATCACCGGTCCCATGAAGAGGAAGACGATCAGATCCCCCAGCCCGATGTAGCCAAAGGGGAGAGGACCGCCGGTGTACGCGTAGCCCGCCGCCACGCTGGCGACCCCGACCACCAGGATCGGCCAGCCCGCCACCGCGGCCAGCCACAGCCCGAGGGCGCCGCCGATGGCAAAGAGCGCCAGCCCGCCGCCGAACACCGCGCGGGCCGGGAGCCGCCCCTGCTGGATCATGCCGCTGGGTCCGATCGAGCCGGGGGTGTCCACGCCGCGGATGTGGTCGTAGTAGTCGTTGATCAGATTGGTGCCCGCGTGGATCGCCACCGCCCCGATGAGGGCGGCGAGGAAGCGATCGAGATGGAAGGTGGCCAGGTTCGCGGGGAAGGGGGCGCCGCCGCCCTGGAGCGCCGCGGCCGACCCGACCAGGATGGGCGCGACCGAGGCGGTGAGAGAGAAGGGGCGGACGGCCCGCCACCAGACCGCCAGCCCGCCGGCCATGCCGGGCTCGCTCAGGCGCGCCAGGGGAGGGCCCGGCGCTCCAGCCAGTCGAGGGCGATCGCCGCCAGCCAGCCCAGCACCGCGGTGACCAACAGGCCGGCGAACATCGCCTCGATCGCGAAGATCTGGTAGGACTGCCAGATCAGATGGCCAATTCCCGCGTCCGAGCCCAGCAGTTCTGCGCCGACGATGACGATGAGGGCGAAGCCCATGCCCAGCTTCAGACCGGTGAAGATCGCGGGGAGGGCGCCCGGGAAGGCGATCGTGGTGAAGGTCCCCAGCCCTCCGGCCCCGTAGGCGCGGGCGATGTTGAAATACGCCCGGTCGAGGCCCAGGACGCCGGCCATCGTGTTCAAGAGCACCAGGAAGAAGATGGAAAGGGCGACGATGCTGATCTTGGACGCCTCCCCGATGCCCAGGTAGAAGATGACCAGCGGATAGATCGCGATCTTGGGGATCGGGTAGATGGCGGCGACCAACGGCATCAGCGCGGCGCGCACCGGCCGGGAGAGGCCCATCAGCAGCCCGGCGGCCACCGCCGGCAGCGACCCCGCCAGAAAGCCAAGCAGGATGCGCCGTACGCTCACGCCGATGTGATGCGGGAGGTCGCCGGTGGCGGTCAAGGTCCCCAGGGTGCGCAAGATGTCGCTCGGCGGCGGGACGAAGCGCGCGTCGAGGACCCCCCCGCGGCTGAGCCCTTCCCAGATCAGCAGGAAGGCGATGGGCGATGCGACCGCCAGCCAGCGGGTTCCTCTCACGGCTCCCGACCCTTGAGGACCTCGTCCCGCAGGACGTCCCAGAGGGAGGCGGACAGGGCG
Source organism: bacterium (assembly GCA_050695215.1). Classification (GTDB taxonomy): domain Bacteria; phylum Sysuimicrobiota; class Sysuimicrobiia; order Sysuimicrobiales; family Humicultoraceae; genus JACQGZ01. Next base: position 41,072 of record JBOGSD010000004.1, on the reverse strand, counting down.
CCGTACCGCGGATCCTGCCGCAGGGCCCGGAAGTCCCGCGGCCGGGGGAGAGGCACCGGCACCTCCATCAGGATGCGGCCGGGAGAGGCAGACATGACCAGGACGCGGTCGGAGAGGCGGATCGCTTCGTCCAGGCTGTGGGTGACGAAGAGAACGGTCTTGCGCTGCTCTTGCCAGATCCGCAGCAGTTCGTCCTGCAGGAGCAGGCGGTTCTGTTCGTCCAGGTTGGCAAAGGGCTCGTCCATCAGCAGGATCTCGGGATCGGTCGCCAACGCCCGGGCGATGGAGACGCGCTGGCGCATCCCTTCCGAGAGGTGCGGGGGATAGGCGTCGCGGAACGGCCGCAGTCCTACCCGGCGGATCCACTCGAGGGCCCGCTCGCGCCGGGCCTGCCGCGGAACCCCCATCAGGCGCAGCCCGTATTCGACGTTTTGCAGCACGGTGAACCAGGGCAGGGTGGAGATGCCCTGGAAGACCACGGCGGCCGCCAGGCGCCCGGGGTGCGGCGCGCCCATGCGCATCGTTCCCGTCGTGGGGGGGATCAGACCGGCGAGGATGTGCAGCAGCGTCGTCTTGCCGCACCCAGAGGGGCCGATGCAGGCGACGAACTCTCCCGCGGCGATGGCAAAGGTGACGTCGCTGAGCGCGGGGAGCGGCCCGCGTGGCCCGGGGTAGACCTTGCTCAGCCCGGCGACGGCGATGCGCCCCTGCAGGGGCGGCGCGGCCGGGACGACGGCGGAGGTGGCGGTCACCGCGGCGGCTTGAACTCCCCCAGGATCGCCAGCGCCCTGCGCACGAAGGAGGTGTCGATGTAGGCCTCCGGGTGGAGGGGCTTCTCGTACGTCAGGGAGCCCCGCTTCTTGAAGAAATCCTGGAGGCGCTTGAAGTCGTTGAAGTTCATCTTGCCGTTCGGTTCGTGGAAAGGCAGTTTCGCCCTGCGCACGACGTCGGCGGGGACGCCGGTGTACTTTTCGATGGTGCGGACGTTGGCCTCGCGGCGGTAGCCGTTGCCGTAGAGGTCGCGGGAGGCGCGCAGCCAGGCCACCATGAAGCCGGTGGCCAGCTCCGGACGGCCGCGCATGAATTCGCCGCTGTAATAGACCGCGGTGACCTGCACTCCGTCGATGAAGTCGTCGGAGAGACGCACGACCTGACCGCGATCCTCGGCCAGGGTGGCGAGCGGCTCGCCCAGCAGCCCCGCGGCGATCGCCCCATTGGCCAGGGCGGCGGGGACGTCGGGGAAGTTGACGGCGACCAGGTCCACGTCGTCCAAGGTCAACCCGCCCTTGTGCAGCGCCGCCTGCATCCAGAATTCCGTCGCCGAGCCGAGCACGTTGACCGAGACCTTCTTCCCGCGCAGATCCCGGACCGAGCGAATCTCTCCGCTGTCGTAGGCGCGCTTGCTGACCACGAGCGGCGTCGGCACCGGCGGCTTTTCCATGTGCACCGGCCCGACCACCTTGAAGTCCAGCCCCCGCGCCGCCGCGTTGAAGAGCGCCGCACCCAGGCCGCCGATGACGACCTCCGCCCGTCCACTCGCCAGGACGACGAAGGAGGAGGCGCCGCCCGGCGTCCCAATCAACTCCACCTCGATCCCCTGCTGGGCGAAGTAGCCGCGCTCGATGCCCACGTACAGCGGACCGAAGATCATCACCGGCACGTGCACCACGCGAAGCTTCGTCAGGACCGCCGGTGGGGGCTGCGCCGGCGCGGCGGCGGGGAAGAGCAGGGCCAGCACCGCCAGGGCGATGACGACTCGAACGAGCATCTTAGCGCCCATCGGCAAACTCCCACCTTCCGTCCTTCGACTTCAGATGCTGTCGGGGATAGATCCCGTGCGGGCGATCGGCAAAGGTCACCTCCGCGACGGAGATAAGCAGCACCGGCTGCTCCGGGTTGGTGAAGTGATGCGTGAACTCGGGCGCCCGCTCGCGCAGCTGCTCCCGGGCCCAGGTCTCGTCCTCGAGGCCGGTCGGCGCGGCGACCCCCAGACCCTGCAGCCACGCCTCCGCCTTGCCGTCGTCCACGGCGAACCCGACCCGCGGGTTTGCGCGCATGTTGGCGAGCGTCCGCGCGCGCGTCCCCTGGCAGACGAAGAGATCGATGCCGCGCGCAACGTAGAAACTGCTGGCCGCCCAGGGCACGTCCCCCTGGGAGGTGGCCAGGGTGCAGACGTGGCGCGCCGCCAGATGGCGGTGGATCGCCTCGAGGATGGCCTCGGCGGTAAGGCTTTGTCCCACGCTCATCGCGGCGCCCCGATGCTGCGCAGGAGCAGGTCCTGCAGTCCGGGCAGACGGGCCGCTAGATCGCCGCCGTCGGCCATCAGCCACTGCGTGACGACTTCGTTGAGGGCGCCGATCCACGCTTGCGATGCCAGGCTGGTGTCCACCGCGGGGATCGACCCATCCGCGACCGCGCGGTCGAGATGGCGCCGGATGAGCCCGGCGAACCGCGTGTGGATGTCGAGGCGCTTGCGCTCGAGGGTGGGACCCAACCCCACGGCCTCGACCAGGAGGATTTTGACCAGGTCGCGACGCGCGGCGGCGGTCTCCAGAACAACGCGCAGCGCGGCTTCTACCTTGGCTAGGGCGCCGCTCTCCGCCTCGATGGCCGCCTCGACCCCCCCTTCGACTGCCGCCGCTAGTTCATCCATCAGGGTGAGGAAGATGGCCTGCTTGCTCGGGAAGTAGTGGTAGAAGGCGCCCTTGGAGGTGCCCGAGGAGGCGACGATGTCGTCCACGATGGCGCCGTTGTAGCCTTTGGCCGCGAAGACATCAATCGCGGCGGCCACGAGGCGATCGCGGGTGGCGCTCTCGGTGGTGGATCTGGCCATGGGAGACTGCGCCTCCTGTACAATTAGACCGACGCGTCGGTCTAATTCCAGCATAGCAACCTCGGGGGTACCGTCAATGGAGATCGAACTGACTTTTCTCACAGACGAGGGTCCGTTCAGCGGCCGGGTGTCTGACGGCGACGTCTTCCACCAGGCGCTCGAACGCGTGCTGCCGGAACGGATGCGCGTCGGCCGCCGGATCACGATGCGGACCCCGGAAGGGGACGCGATCTATCCCGACATGTTCATCGGCGAGACGGTGGAGCACTTCGGGGGGTCCACCTTCCTGGTGACGTCCACCCCCCTCGCCGGCCGGCCTGGGGCGTGGCGCAACCTGGGGTTCGATCACCTGGCCCTGGCGGTCGCCGACCGCGCCGACGCCCGCCGCTTCTTCGGTGACCTGCTCAAGATGGCGGTCATCCGCGAGGACGCGCATCAGACCGTGCTGACGACCGGGAACACGGCCCTCTTTCTCTTTGATGCCGTCCCCGGGCCACTCAACCCGGGGATCCCCTCGCGGATCCATCACGTCGGGTTCGTGGTCGACGACCTGGAGGCCGCCTGGGCCGCCGTGCGGGCGGCGGGGCTGCGTTCCGACCACATGGTGCTGGAGCGGGACGAGAGGTGGTCCCTCTACTTCTACTACGACAATGGCGACGCCCGCTTCATGATCCAGCTCTCCCAGATCAAAGAGGGCTACCGCGGATTCGCCGACGCCCGGCGCTTCACCGACCTGATGTACGACTACACCCGCGGGCGCTACGGCGTGCGCTTCGGTGATGGAGCGCCGTAGGGCCGACGGGGACCTAACGGCGCGGCCGCGGCGGCTAGGCCGGTTGCAACTGTGAGGTGCAGTTGGGGCAGCGGCTCGCCTTGAGGGCAATCGCCGTGAAGCAGTACGGGCAGTCCTTGGTGGTTGGAGCGGCAGGCCGCTGCCAGCGGTTGATCTGCCTGATCACCAGGAACAACACGAACGCGACGATGACGAAGTCCAGGATCGTGTTGAAGAAGAGACCGTAGTTGATGGTCGGCGCGCCGGCCTCCTTCGCGGCCGCCACCGACGGGTAGCGTTCTGCAGAGAGATTGAGGAAGAGGTTGCTGAAATTCACGCGTCCGAGGAGCAGGCCGATCGGCGGCATCAGCACGTCGTTGACGAACGAGGTGATGATCTTGCCGAAGGCCGTGCCGATGACGACACCGATCGCAAGGTCGAGCAGGCTGCCGCGCATCGCGAATGCCTTGAACTCTTTGATCACACCCAACCCTCCTTCGTCTGTGCGCTCGGCCCGGAGAATGCCACGCGCCGGCGGGGCCGGAGGCGTTGGTTCACTCCCAGGCGGGGATCAGCGCGCCCTCCGCCTCCTGGCGGTGCGGCGCCCACGCCAGGCCGATGAACTGGACGGCGATCTGGCTGCGTTTCGGTTTCAGCGCGATCGGGTCCAGTGGGTCGACCGGGCCGCCGGCGTCCAGCGGCGCGACCTCAGCCTGGAACTGCGCCTCCAGGTCGGTCAGTTGCCCCTGCAGGACGGCGACCGTCTCTCCCGCCCGCCTCACATCCTCGGCCTCCTTCATCGATCGGCTGGCCCCTCGGGCTGCCGTCGTGGCCCGGCCCAGCGTGGAATGACTCGCCGCCTTTCTGCCGATGAAGGCGCCGAGGATCGTGGCGCCGAGCGAGACCGCCGTCTGGACGCGCTGCTGCTTCTGCTGTTCGGCCTCGCGTCCGGCCGCCTGCTGGGCCCGCCGCACCCGTTCCGAGAGGACGGAGATCCTTGGGGCGTACTTGGCGCGCAGACGGGCGGTCACTTCGTCCCGGCGTTCCCGGGCGGCGTCGGCCAGCCGGATCCGGAAGTCCCGTTCGGTCTCCTCGGGACGGGAGACCAACCGCAGTGAGGGACTGCGCCACAGATCGAGCCGCTCGTTCTGGTAGAGCCACTTCGCAAAATCCTTCGACCACGCCTCATAGTTCCTGAGTTTGAGGGCGGCCGCCGGAAGGTCGGCGAACCGGCTCCCCGCTCCGGGGGCGGCCTCAAGCTCGTCCGGACGCAGGGGGGAGGGGCGCGCCCGCGCCCAGTCCACGGCGAGGGCGCCCGCCTGAAAGGGAGCGAGCACAGCCACATCGCGGCTCAGGTCGATCCCCCGTTTCTCATCAATGAACTGCACCCGGGCGGAGCCGAAGAGAAAGGGCAGGTACACGATCGGCGGCCCGGTCGGCGGGCTCCGCCGGGGGACGAAATGCTGGGGGATGTCGGCCGGAAGAACGGGCTGTGCGCTCTGCGCCGCGGAGCGGACCGTCGAGGCGGCGGGGAGGGGTGGGGCGCCAGAGGTCGCCGGCCCCGCGGCGGCGCGTTCCAAGGCGACGTCCTGTTTCGCTGGGGCCATGAGGGTCCTGATTTGATCGCGGGTGAGCGGACCGCGCAGGTACGACATGGCCCAGCGGGTTTCCATCACCACCGGTCCATCTTCGTGGACGTTGTGCAGGAGGAAGACCCGGCTCTTCAGCGCGGAGAGGATCTCATCCATCGCCCGCCGGTCGAGCGCCTTCTGCCCCCCGGCGGCCGCGCCCTCCAATCCGTCGAGGACGCGCGCCTTGTCGCGGTCGGTCTGCAACCGGCCGAGCAGCCAGGTGCCGGCGTTGGCGAGGCCCTTGTAGTCCAGGTCCACAGGGTTCTGGGTCGCCAGCACGACGCCCAGCCCGAAGGCGCGGGCCTGCTTGAGGAGGGTGAGCAGGGGAAGTTTTGACGGAGGGTTTGCCACCGGCGGGAAGTAGCCGAAGATCTCGTCCATGTAGAGGACCGCCCGCAGGCTGGTGGTGCCGGACTGGGCGCGCATCCAGCCCAACACCTGGTTGAGCAGCAGCGTGACGAAGAACATGCGCTCGTTGTCGCTGAGGTGCGCGATGGAGAAGATGGAGACACGCGGTTTCCCATTGGCCGTATGCAGGAAGCGGTCGACGTCGAGCGGATCGCCCTCCAGCCACGCCGCGAACCCCGGGGCCGCCAGCAGGTTGTTCAGACGCATCGCCAGCGCGAAGCGCTCGGAGGGAGGATAGAAGGCATCGAGGTCGAGCACGCCGATGCGCGGCACCGGCGGAGTCTGGATCTGCTGGATCAGCCCGGCCAGGTCCACATCGCGGCCGCCCCGCCAGGTCGCCTCCAGGATCGTCGAGAGGAGAATGTGCTCACGGCTCTGCAGGGGGTCGGCCTCTACGCCGACGAGCGTGAGCAGTCCCGTGGCCGTGGTGCTGATGCGTTCGGCCAGCAGTTCCGCGTCGGCCCGGATCGCTTCCGGCGGCGCGGCGAACGATTTCAGGATGGAGACGGGTAGACCGGCGCTGCTGCCGGGCGTATAGATCGCAAAGTCCGCCGCCTCGCGCAGCCGCCGGATCCGGGCCGAATCCTGTCCCCACTCGCCGAGCCCCCGCGTCCATCGCTCGGCCTGCTGCTGCGCGTACGCCTCAACGGTCATCCCCTGATTGCGGGCGTCCTCGGGATTGACCCAGGGGAGGAAGTCTTCGGGCCGGAGGAGCGGAAAGGTCAGCAGCAGGTTGCCCAGATCGCCTTTGGGATCGATGGCGATGGCCGGGATACCATCGAGCGCCGCCTCCTCCAGCAGGGAGAGGCACAGTCCCGTTTTGCCGCTGCCGGTCATCCCCACGCAGAGGGCGTGCGTGACCAGGTCGCGGGAATCGTAGAGCACCAGCCCCTCACCGGGCCTCTCCCGGCGCAGGTCGTAGAGGCGTCCCAGATAGAAGACGCCCAGCTTCTCGAACTCTCGCATCGTTCACCTCACGCAGGGGGGCGTGACGGAGCTCTTCGCGGAGGGCGGCGCATTCTTCCTCCCGCTCCGGTCTGTGCGTGAAGGCACGGCAGGGGGAGGTCTGCACCAAGATGAAGGAGGCCTCATGGTGAGGCCGCGGAATCGAGGCGGCACCTTTGCCCGCATCTACAGGGTGGTCCGCGCAGTGTCTCCGGGACGGGTGACCACCTACGGCGAGGTCGCCCGCCTGGCCGGGCTGCACAGCGGAGCTCGTACCGTGGGATGGGCACTCGCCGCTGTGCCGGACGACGACACGGCGCCGTGGTGGCGTGTCGTTCGCCGGGACGGCACGATCGCGCCGCGCCCGTGGGCGGTCAGGCAGCGCCGCCGCCTGCAACAGGAGGGCATTCGGCTCACCGGGGGCCGGATTGACCTGCGCCGGTACGGGTGGAAGGGCGCGCGGACTACTCCTTGAGCAGTCCGTGCTGCACCGCCCAGAGGGCGGCCTGGGTGCGGTCGCGGGCACCCAGCTTCGCGTAGATCCGGCTGATGTAGTTCTTGACGGTGCCCTCGGTCAGGAACAACTGCTCGGCGATCTCCTTGTTCGACCGGCCTCGGGCGAGCAGGCGAAGAACCTCCTCCTCTCGCTGGGTCAGCGGCTCCGCCAGGGAGGGCGCCTCGGTGCCGGCGGGTTGGCCGCGGCGAAGTTCCCCCACGAGCTTCGCCGCGATCGGCGGAGGGATGAGGATGCCCCCGGCGTGATGGACGGTGCGCAGGGCCTTGATCAGTTCTTCCGCAGGGAAGTCCTTCAGCAGGTATCCGGCCGCGCCCGCTTTGAGGGCCTCGAAAATGAACTCGTCGTCGTCATACGTCGAGAGAATGACCACCTGGGGTCCGCCCCCGGCGCAGATGCGGCGGGTCGCTTCGACGCCATCCATGCGCGGCATGCGGATGTCGAGGAGGGCGAGGTCGGGTCGGAGCCGCGCGCACAGCTCGACCGCCGCCTCACCGTCGGCGGCCTCTCCGATCACCTCGAAGTCGGCCTCGGTCTCGATGAGCGTGCGCAGCCCCTCGCGGAACAACCGCTGGTCGTCACAGAGCAGGATGCGAATCTTTCCCGGCATCGGCCGCGATTAGGTTGGGACGGCCGCGGCGTCGAGGGGCAGGTCCAACACCGCCTCGAATCCGCCGCCGGCGGAGGTGCGGTAGGAGAATCGCCCGCCGGCCGCCGCCGCCCGCTCGGCCATCCCGGTCAGGCCCATCCCGGGCGCCACCTCAGCCGCGCCCGTGCCGTCGTCGCGCACGCGCAGTTCCACACGGCCATTCTGAGGACGCAGCGCGGCCCACACGTTCGAGGCCCGACCGTGGCGCGCCGCGTTGGTCAAGCACTCTTGCAACACACGATAGAGCAGCACCTCCTGAGCCGGGGTGAGGGCCGGCTCTTTTTCAGCGGCAAAGGTCACGCGGGTGGCCGTTCGCTCGGCGAACTGGGCGCAGAGGCGGCGCATCGCCTCTAATCCACCGACGGTCTCCAGGTGCTCAGGGCGCATCGCCCGGACGGCGCGGCGGACGTCATCCAGGCCCCCCCGGGCGACCTCCTCAAGAGACGCCAGGCGGGCCGAGGCGCCCGCGGGGTCGATGGGCAGCGTCCGGCGCGCGGCCTGCAGCTGCACCAGGAGCCCGGTCAGCACGTGCGCCACCGCATCGTGCACCTCTTGCGCGACGCGCTGCCGCTCCCGCGCGACCGAGAGCGTCTCGACCTCCGCCGCATACGTCTGCAGCCGGTCGTGCGCTTCTTCCAGTTGCCGCAGCAGGCGCTCGCTCTGCTGGCGCGCGGCCATCTGCTCCATCGCCAGTCGCGTGGCGGTGACCATGAAGACGAACCCAAACAGCAGCGCGAGCAGGGACTCGACGACCTCGCGATCGAGGGGACCCCAGGCCAAGTAGGCGTTGGCGGCGAGCAACAGGTAGATGGCTCCGGCGGAGGCGTACACGCGGGGCGGGGTCCCGAGGGCGAAGCCGGCGTCGACGGTGACGACGAAGTAGGCCAGCCAGAACGATCCCCGGGGCGCGAGCAGGCCGATCGCGACAACCAGCGCGACCTCGAGGCCCACCAGCAGCGCCGGGCGCGCGCGGCCCCGCGTGAACAGGTAGCCGGTCGTCGTCAAGGCCAGGTAGAGCGCCGCCAGCGCCGCGAGCCGGAGCCCCGAGAGGCGAGGCGGTTCCAGCGCCTGCGTCAGAAAGACGAAGAGGAAGAGCCCGTACCGGGCGATCGCCAGCCCGATCTTCACCTGCCGGCTCATCTACTCCCAGCGGAAGCGGCGCACGGCGACGGCGAAGGCGGCAACCGCCCACCCCAGCAGATAGAGCATCGACCATCCGAACTGTCCAACCGGCTGGGCGAGCGCGGAGACCCCCCGCATGGCGTCCACCAACGGGCTCAGCGGCAAGTAGGCGATCAGCGGACGGATCGTCTCGGGCATGAATTCCCGCGGCCAGAACGTGCCCGCCAGGAACATCATCGGGAAGAAGATGACGCTGCCGAAGAGATTGGCCGTCTCCGCGGTGCGCGACAAGGTCGAGACGGCGAAGCCGATGCCGAAGAACGCCACCGCCCCGAAGATGGCCAGCGCGGCCAATTGGATCAGACTCCCGTGGACGCGGGCGCCGAACACCAGGACGCCCATGGCCAGGATGATCGCGCCCTGCAGCAGCTGGACCAGCGTGCTCCGTCCGAGCAGTCCGCCCAGAAAGGCCAGCGGGGACACGGGGGTGGCCATCACGCGCTTGAGCAGCAGACGCTCACGCATCTCCGCGACGGCCGGGGCGACGCCGAGGAGTCCCGTCTGGGCGATGGTCATCGCCAGAATGCCGGGGAGGAGAAAGTCGAAGAAGCGCACGTTCTCACCGGCGATCGGCGTGGAGGTCACCGCCAGCACGGCGGGCGTGCCGCTGATGCGCAGGTTGGCTTCGGCGACGAACCGCTCCAGGATCATCAATGCGGTCCGGCTGCTCTGTTCCTGGCTGCTGTCATAGAAGGCCTCCAGCGCCGTGCCCTGCGCGGGGACGACGATGACCAGCGAGCGGTTCCCCTTCCTCAGCTGGGCGAGCGCCGAGGCGCGGGTCTCCTCGACGATCCGGAGGACCGGCACCTCGCGCAGCCCGGCCAGCAGAGGGCCGCCGACCTGCGCGTTGCCCTCGTCCACGAAGGAGACGGTGAACTGGATGTTGTCGCCCCCGCCGAAGGCCAGGCCGATCAGTCCCATCAGGATCAGCGGGAACGCGATTCCAAAGAAGACCGCCCCGCGGTTGCGCACGAAGTTCTTGATGGACGTGTTGAGCATAGCGACAAACGCTCTCATTCGCGCAGGCTCCTTCCGGTCAACGTGAGGAAAACGTCCTCCAGCGTCGGCTCTTCCAGCCGCAGGCTGCGATACCGCAGCTGGCCGGTGCGCCGCATCTCGACGACGGCGTGCAGCGTTCCCAGCGGATCGCGAGTGTGCAGCCGGAGGTCGCCGTTGCTCTGGCTGACCTCCTCCACGCCGGTGATGCCGCGCAGGTCGGCGTCCGCGGATTCCAGCGCCAGGGCCACGGCCGACAGCCCGGAGTGCTGCTGGATCAGATCCTGGGGGGTGCCCAGGGCCAAGATGCGGCCGTGGTCGAGGACGGCGACGCGGTCGCAGAGCCGCTGGGCTTCCTCCATGTAGTGCGTGGTCATGACGATGGTCCGGCCGTCGGCCTTGATCTGCTCGATGGTGGACCAGAGGTGGCGGCGGGCCTGTGGGTCGAGGCCGGTCGTGGGCTCGTCGAGGAAGAGGACCCGGGGGTCGTTGACCAGCGCGAGGGCCAGGCTGAGCCGCTGCCGCTGGCCGCCGGAGAGGGTCTCGACGCGGGCGCGGCGCTTCTCGGTCAACTCCAGGGTTGCCATCAGCGGTCCGGCCCCCAGCGCGCGGCGGTGAAAGGCCCCGAAGAGGTTGATCGTTTCCTCCACGGTGAGCCGGTCGAAGAAGCCGGCCTCCTGCAGCTGCACGCCGATGACCGCCTTCACGGCCTGGGGATCACGCCGGACGTCGATGCCGGCGACGTGAGCCTCGCCGCCGTCGGCGCGGCGCAACCCTTCGATGATTTCCAGCGTGGTCGTCTTCCCGGCGCCGTTAGGGCCCAGAATGCCGAAGATCTCACCGGGCAGAACGGCGAAGGAGACGTCGCGGACCGCTTCGACCTCTCCGTACCGCTTCCGGAGGTTCCGCACGTTCACAATCGCGTCCACATCTCACCTCCGAGGATGAGCCTACCGGTTACCTTCGAGGATGAGCCTACCGGGCGGCGGGTGGGCGGTCTAGGATCCGGGGTCACGACGTTGCCACGAAGTCATATGACTGCCGTCATTCTGCTGGCGGTGGAGCCCCTCGCGCCCCCAGAGGTGGACCGGCAGAGGGGTGCGCACGGACCGCGTAGAACGAGAAGAGACCTGCGATCGCGATGACCGACGAATTCCCCGTCACCTGGGAAGACCCGTCCGACCCCGACCTCTCCTGGGAGTGGGACGACATGCACACCCCGGGGATCCTCACCCCCCTGGCGGGAGACTACTCGCGCATCATTTCGCACGGAATCACCTACCGATTCGAGCGCTTTGGCGTTCCCATCCGCTTCCATTGCCGGATCTTCAATGGGTACGCCTTCTTCGCCGAGCAGATCCTCGTCCCCGCGAGCGAGATGCCACGCGTCCGCGAGCAGGCCCAGGCGAGCCGCCGCGCCCAGGCGCGGGCCGTCCGAGGCTACTGGGACCAGAAGGTCTTTCCGGCCTTGCAGCAGACCTACGCGTGGATGCACGCGGCGCCGATCGAGAGCGATCCACCGCGCGCAGTCGCCGCGCTGTGGGAGGAGGTGTGGACCCGGGCCCGGTGGCTCTGGGGCCTACACTTCATGACGAACGCCGGATCCTACCAGGCTGTCAACGAGCTGGCCGACCTCTATGAGTCTTTCGTCGAGGGCGCACATCCCGGCGAGGCCTTCTCGCTCGTGCAGGGGTTGCCCAACGATCTGCAACGGACGCAGCGCGATCTGTTCATGCTGGCGGAGAAGGCGCGGGCGTTGCCCGCGGTCGCCGACCGAATCAGGCGGGATCCCGCCGCCGCCCTGGTCGCGATGCCGGAGACGGAGGGAGGGGCCGAGTTCCTAGAGGCGTTGCGCAGTTTCCTCGATGCGCACGGCCACCTCGGACAGCCCTTCGATGACCTCACCTACCCGTCCTGGGCGGACGATCCCACGCTGGTGCTCGGTGAAGTGCACAAGCGGCTGGCGGCCCGCGGGGAGGACCCCGAACTCCTCCGGCAACAGCAGCGGGCCCGGGCGGAAACCTTGGCCGCTCAGGCGCGGGAACGGCTGCGCGACCGTCCCGACGACCTGAAGCGGTTTGAAGAGAGCCTCGCTCTGGCGCTCGACGTGGGACCGCTGACGGAGGGACACAACTACTGGCTCGATCGGATGCTCCAGGCGCACCTCCATCGCTTCGCCGTGCGGATCGGCCGGCGGCTCGTCGAAGCGGGCGCCCTGGCTGCTCCGGCCCATGTGTTCTTCCTGCACGCGGACGAGATTTCCGCGGCGCTGCAGAACCGGGAGAACCTCAGGCCGCTCATCGCCCAGCGCCGGGCCGAACACCAGCGCTGGAGGGAGGTGCGTCCCCCCCGCTATCTCGGCCGGCCGCCGGAGGCGCCCCTCCAGCCCAACCGCTTCGAGCCGCCACCCCACGAACAGGTGGATGAGAAGGTCCTCCGCGGCATCGGGGCCTCTCCAGGCGTGGTGCGGGGTCGGGTTCGCGTCGCTCTGTCGGCGGACGACTTCGAGCAGGTGGGCGCCGGGGACGTCCTCGTGTGTCCCTCCTCCAATCCCTCCTGGGTGCCGCTCTTCGGCATCATCGCCGGGCTGATCACTAATACGGGGGGCGCCCTCTCACATGCTGCCGTGGTGGCGCGTGAGTTCGGCGTGCCGGCGGTGGTGGGGACGGGTGAAGCGACCCGGCGGCTGCGCGATGGACAACTGGTCGAAGTAGATGGAACGGCCGGAATGGTCCGGATGCTGCAATGAGCGGCGAGGTTACCTGGGAAGTGACGCGCGCCGCCCTGGCCTGGTCGCTAGGGAGAGTGCACAACCCTCGGCCCGTCCCGCCGCTTGGCCAGGATCTCGGGATGCTGCCCACAGAAGGGGCGAATCGGGCGCATGCCGCCTTCGGCCGGCCTTTTCGGCACCTTACCCAATACGTCAACGGTTTCTCCTACGGCGCCCAGGAACCCGTAGACGCCCCCGCCGCCGCGCGGCTGAACGAAGTGGAGGCGGCGGCCACCCTTGGACGGGATTGGGAGGACCAGTATCTTCCTGAGATCTTGAGGATCTACGCCGCGATGGACGCCTTCGACGCCGACGCTGCAGACGAGGCGGCCCTCCTGGACCACCTCGGCTGGGCGCTGGACCGCATGGCCCGCATCTGGGAGCTGCACTTCCTTGTGACACCGGCCTACATGGCGATCAACCTCTTCCTCGATCACTTTGCAGAACTCTTCCCCGGAGCCACCGACCTCGAGGCCGCGCGCCTCCTTCAAGGCTACGGCAACAGGACCACCGAGGCCGCGGGCGCCCTCGACGACCTGGCCCGGTTCGTGGCGGCCGAGGGACTGCTGCCCCTTCTCCGGCACGCCCGTACCCTGGAGGATCTATCCAGTTCTGGTCCGCTTGCGTCCCGCCTCCGGGCCTTTCTCGCGGCATACGGCGTCCTCGGCGCAGACCAGGGCGACGCCTTCGGCGCCTCGTGGGTTGATGCCCCCCATCGCCTCTTCGCGGAGATCGTGGAGCGGGCCGGGCGCCAGGAAGACACCCGCGAACGAAGGGCCCGACAGGCTCGCGACCGCGAGGTCGCCCTGGCGGAGGCCCGCTCCCAGTTGGCTGAGGAGGCTCGGCGAAGATTCGACCAGCTTCACGACCAGGCCCGGGTCGGTGTGATCCTCAGTGAAGACCACCACTTCCACATCGACCGAAGTGTCCTGTGGCGAAGGCGACGGCTCGCCCTGGCAGTCGGCGCTAGGCTCGTCCGCCGCGATGTGATCGAGCACGAGGACGACATCTTCTTCCTGACACTCAACCAGGTGACCGCTGCGCTGCGCGCCCCGACCGACCTCCGCCAGCAGGCCGCAGCCCGGAGGGCGGAGTTCGCGCGGTGGCAGACGCTGGATCCGCCGGCGCGGCTGGGCGCCCCGCCGTCTGACGGAGCCGGGAGGGCAGACCAGGTCTTACGGTACCAGCGACGCTTCTTTGGAGCGCCTCAGGCGCAGACTACCGCCGGCGTGATCCGGGGGCTGGCCGCCTCCCCTGGCGTGAGGAGCGGCCCAGCGCGCGTGGTCACCCATCTGGAGATGGCTGGCCGGATTCGTCCAGGAGATGTGCTGGTCTGCACGACGACCAACGCGTCATGGGTCACGCTCTTCGACGTCGCCTCGGCCATCGTGACCGACACCGGGGGAGTACTCTCCCATTGCGCCGTCGTGGCCCGCGAGTATGGGTTACCGGCGGTCGTAGGCACGGGAATCGCCACGCGCGTCATCGCCGACGGCCAGATGGTGGAGGTAGACGGGACGGCCGGAGAGGTCAGGCTGCTGTGATCCGCCCCGATGCGGTAGGCGTTGAGGCCGTACGGATCGGGGCGGCGGTCTCCGCGGCAGAACCCCCGCGCGCCTGGGGGATCGCGCTGCTAGGCGTGGCATCGGGGTCGATTCTCATTCCGCTCAACTCGACGATGCTCGCGGTTGCGCTACCGAGCATCATGCGCGAGCTCGGCGTCGGGGCAGGAACCGTCTCCTGGCTTGTCACGCTCTATCTGGCGACGGTAGCCCTCGCGCTGCCGGCGAGCGGCACGCTGGGAGACCGGTTTGGACACCGCCGCATGTTTTTGCTGGGCGTGGGGGCTTTCGCTCTCACCTCGCTGGTCGCCGCGCTGGCCTGGTCCTTTCCCGTGCTGGTCGTGGCACGGGTGTTGCAGGCGGCTACCGGAGCCTCGATCAGCGCCAACGCGCTCTCCCTGGTGCGCCGGCTCAGCCCGGCCGATCGCCGCGGCGGCAGTTTTGGTCTGTTCGACATGCTGATCTCCACGAGCGCGGCAGTGGGGCCGTTCGTCGGGGGCGTGCTGGTCGCCGGCTTCGGATGGCGATCCCTCTTCGGCGTGGCGATCCCCCTGGCGCTGGTGGCCATCCTTCTGGTCAGCGCGGTCGTGCCGCGGGGTGCACGCAACGTCACAACACGCCCCCTCGACCTCACCGGTCTGATCTTGCTCTCGACCTCTGTGCTGGTATTGGTCGGTGCGATCTCGGGTCTGCGCAGCCAGAATGGGTGGCGATGGTGGGGCGCGGCCGCCTTTCCGGTGTTCCTCGGCTGGTTCGTCAGGCACGAGTTGCGCACAGCCGAACCGGCGATCGACCTCCGGCTCTTTCGTCGGCGCCCCTTTGCGTCTGCCGTCACCGCGGTCCTCGGGGCTACTGTGATTTTGCACGCGACGTTGATCCTGATTCCAATTCTCACCCAGACGTTGATGGGTGCCTCCCCGACGGCGAGCGGCACGGCGCTGCTCGCCATCTCGGGACTGAGCGCCTTGATCGCGCCACTAGGTGGTCGTCTCTCCGACCGGCTAGGACGGAGGGCTCCCGCCGTCACGGGGAGCCTGTGTATGGCCGCGGGTCTGGCAGCCCTATGGTGGTGGGCCGGTGACGCGACCATCTGGCAGGTAGGCTTCCTGCTTGGCCTCATCGGCGTGGGGTTCGGGCTGAGTGGCCCGTCGCGCCAGACCGCGGCGGTCGAGAGTGTGCCGGACAGCTCCACCGGGATGGCGGCGGGCGCCTACCTGACGAGCCGCTACGTGGGCGGTGTTCTGGGCGCCTCAGTGGCTGGGGTTCTGTTGGGGACCGCCGCCACTATGAACGCCGTGGCCGCCGGCTTCGGGGGGATGGCACTCGTCGCACTCGCGGTGGCGGTCGTCTCCTGGGGACTCAGCGGGGGTCGTGGCCGCGCCGGCGTGGAGATGACAGCCTGACTGAAGAGAAGGAGGAGGCATGGCCCGTCTCGCGGTCGTCGCCATCGGCGGGAACTCGCTGATCAAGAGTCCGCAGCATCAATCCGTTCCGGACCAATGGGAGGCCATCACCGAGACGTGCGTACACATCGCGGCGATGGTGGCGGGCGGCTGGGACGTCGTCATCACCCACGGGAACGGCCCGCAGGTCGGGTTCATCCTGCTGCGTTCCGAACTGGCCAGCCACGTCCTGCACACGGTGCCCCTGGACCTCTGCGGGGCCGATACGCAGGGGGCGATCGGATACATGGCCCAGGTCGCCCTCGACGCGGCGATGGCGCGGTTGAACGTGCGCCGGCGCACCGCCGCCGTGGTCACCCGCGTGGTGGTGGACCGCGAGGATCCGGCCTTTCAGAAACCGACCAAACCGATCGGCCCCTTCTACACCCAGGAACAGGCGGATCGCTACCGCGGCGAGCGCGGTTGGAGCGTGGTTGAAGACGCCGGACGCGGGTGGCGGCGGGTGGTACCCTCGCCGCGGCCGCTGGAGATTCTGGAGACGGACGCCATCACGACCTTGCTGGCCGCGGGCTTCGTCGTCGTCGGCGTGGGCGGCGGGGGCGTCCCGGTCGTCCGCGAAGACGGCGCTCTGCGCGGCGTCGAGGCGGTGATCGACAAAGATCACGCCAGCAGCTTGCTGGCCCGCACGATCCGTGCCGACCTCCTGCTCATCTCCACGGCGGTAGAGCGGGTGGCCCTCAACTATAGGAAACCGGACGAGCGCGCCCTGGAGCGCGTGACCCTCGCCGAGGCCCGGCGCTACCTGGCCGAGGGGCAGTTCCCGCCCGGCAGTATGGGCCCCAAGATCGAGGCGGCGATCGACTACCTCCAGGCCGGCGGAAAGGAAGTGCTGATTACCTCTCCCGAGAAGATCGAGCGGGCCCTGGCCGGGGAGACCGGGACCCGCATCGTCGCCTGACTCAGAGCGCTTCGCCCGGCTACTTCACGACGAAGAGCCCGCCCATCCCGGCTTTGAAGTGCGTCGTTCCCGCGGCCGTAGAGAGCTGGCAGCCGATCTCGAACGTGCCCTTCTTCGTCGGGGTGAAGGTCAGGGTCACCCGCTTGCCGGGCTCCAACGAGACTCCGGCGACGCGTGTGGCGTCCACAGTGACCTCCCGCTGAGTGTGCACGGTGATCTCCCCGATGCCCTGGAAGTACGTCTGGGCCAGCGCATACTCCCACCAGTCCCCCACGCCCTTGTAAGGCGTCTTGGGCTTGGGGTAGACCATGAACACGTGGGAGAGGATGCCTTTGTTCTCGAGGATGATGTCGACCGACTGGCCCGCCTGCAGCGTGATCCGGGAGGGCGTGAACTGATACTCGGTCATGATCACGTTGAGGCGCGTGGAGGCCCCGAAGAGCAGCCCCGTATGGCTTGCAAATGCAGAGGGCGCTGACCCCAAGATCCCCGCCCCCAGCAGGCCAATCATGACCAGCCGCCCAATGACCCGGCGGTTCGTGCGGACTCGTAGCGGTCTCCCTACCATCTGACTCCCTCCTCCAGCCTGTCTCGTGTCCCGCATCAGATCATCTCGGTCTTCTGAGGACAGAGGCGTAAGAAACTGCGGAACAATGTGCAGTGGGATCAGGCGAGAGTTCACCGGCCCACTGCTCCCGCCCCCACCTGGCGCAGGAAATCCGCGCTGTCGTAGTAGAGCCGGGTCTTCGTGATCTTCCCATCCCTGAACTCGTACATCCCGACCATCGGAACTTCCACGCTCCGACCACTCGCGGGTACGTTCAGGAATTTTGCCGCGTGGCGTCCGTTGAAGGTGAACTCGACGACCGCGAGGCCACCATCCAGGCCGATAACGGTATGGCGGATTTCTGTCCAAACTGGGGAAAAGGCGGTCCGGTAATAGAGATCGAGGATCGTCGCGATCGCCTCCCGACCGCGAAACTGCTGGTCCAAAGCGACGACGGTATAGACGGCGTCTTCCGCATAGTACCCGGGGTCGTGAGACTCCAGATACGCCTCAAGGATGTAGCGGGTGTCACGACCTACCACGACCATTCCTCCCGTACGTCAAGAGTGCGCGCGGTCATGTCCACCGGGAGAGGCGTGAGATTTCAGGGAACGACGTTCGCTTCCTGGTGCAGTGAGGTCAGAGACGCCAGGCGATAGGCAGCCGGGGATCCGGACGATAGGAACAATAGGTGCCTGTCTTGACGGTCGACGCCAGATCGCGGCCGAGCCCGGGGCTTTGCTCTCCAATCCGCAACAGGGCGCCTTTGATAGCCCGGGTGACACTGACGCGAGCCCGCTCGGAGGCCGACGCTGCCCGGCGGTCCCGTCCGCCGATCCCCACGGCCGCGGCGAGTTCGCGTGCCAGGAAGCCTTTCTCCTCACGAATTCGTGCTGCTCGTTCAGGGTCGTTCCACGCCTCCGCCTCCTGCAGATCGTCTTCCAGTTCGTCCAGCCGGCGCCGGTAGGCGGCTTTGGCCTGGGGATCCAGGAGGGCCCCTGCGTCCCCGAGCCCGGCGTGCAGCCCGAGTGCGTCCAACCGCTCCCCGGGCGATCGGGCAGGAAGGGCTTCTTGTTGAGCCTCTGCGGCAACGAGGTCGAGCGAGTGGAACTCACGGCCCGGTTCGCCCAGGAGCCGGGCGATGTATCGGAGCCCCTTTGAGTCTTTCAGCCTGAAACTCTCGGTGCCGTAACTGATCGACCAGTATTCGCCTTCCCGCCGGAACTCGCCCGAGATCACCGCAGCGTCTTGCGCCGGGGCCGAAGGGCGGGCCGCGACCCCCCTCAGCTGCTCCAGGATTGGGGAGATCCGGTTGCTGAGAGCATGCAGGTCCAGCTCCGAGGAGGTCGCCCCTGCGAGGGTGAGAAGGTCGGCGGCCCTGCCACGGTCTTCCGGTCCATCGCGGGCCAGGAGCATGCGGGCGTAATCGTATTGCGTACGAGCCATCCAGGAGGGAGCGCCGATATGTTCGTTCATCTGAAGCGCCTCCTGGAAATGGCCGGCCGCTTCATCCCATCGCTGCAGCGTCGAGGCCAGGATGCCCAGGGGCCGCGAGATCGACCCCGTGCTGCCCTCCGGTGCGCTGAGTGTGTTTTGCGCGGCATACGGCAGGAGGAGCTGATAGAGTGTCGCGGCCCGCTCTCTGTCACCGAGAAACGCCGCTACCTCGGCCAGAAAGCTCAGGCTCAAGGACCAGACCTCGTCTTCCGGAAATGAGCCGAAATTATCGCCCGCCACCTGTTCGAAGGCCTGCCGCGCACTCGCCCGCCGGCCCAGTTCCGCCTGAAGGTGGGCGAGGACGGACCGCCAGATGGTAAAGCTGGGGTACTCGTCTACCGATCGCCTGACCGCCTCCTCGATCTCCGCCAGCCGTCCCTGCTGCTGACGCAGCATGTACGTCTGGAGGCGGAAGGCGGGGACCGCAAAACGCTGTCCCCCACGCTCCCCCAGGGCCAGGGCCCGCTCGATGCGCCGTTCCGCTTCATCCAGCCTCCCCGCCAGGAGCGCCAGGCCCGCCGATTTGACCGCCGCGAACCATTGATGTGACGGCTGGCGCAACTCATCGGCCAATCGTTCCATGGCCGCCTGCTCGGCATGAACCCCAGGCATGTCGCCCAACTCCAACAGCGTGGCGTACCGGATGGAATGGCCCTGAAACTCGCGTTCCTTGTCTCCCGCCGGGCCGGCCACGCGAATCAATTCAGCCCCGAGGGTGCGCCGTTCGTGCGGGTTGCGCGGCGACCAGATGGCGATGGCCCGGCATTCCAAGGCGTAGGCGAGTGTGGCCGCATCCCCCAGACGGCGGGCCATCTCGAGGGCCTGGAGACTGAGCGCCGCCCTGCGTTCTCCCGACGGTTCGTGCCTCAGTGGGCCTCCGGCCAGCCGCGCCAGCAACCGCGCCCGCAGCACGCTGTCCACCCCGGGCAGATGAGCGAGCGCGTCCTCCAAGAGGGGAGGCAGGCGGCGGTCCCCCCGTTCCCACACAAACCTGCCGCCGTAGCCGAGGGCCGCTCGGGCCAGGTATTCGGGCAAGCTCGCTTCCCGCGCGAGGGCCGCGGCTTGCAAGAATGTCTCCTGCGCCGTGGGAGTGTCGCCGGTACGCATCTGGGCGTCACCCAACGCCAGGAGCAGGTCGCACCGGCTGCGCTGGTCCCCCGCCCCGGGCGCGTCGAGGATCTGGATGGCCATCTGATAGAGGCGGACAGCCTCCTCATATGCCAGCAGGCTGGTGGCCCGCTCTGCCGCCCGGCGCGCGTAGGTCAGGGCCGCGTCGGTAGCGCCGCCGGGGGCGGCTTCGAGAAAGTGGTGGGCCAGTTCGGCGAGGTGCGGCTCGAGTTCGGGGGCGTAGAGGGATTCCAGCACTTCGCCGGCCTGCCGGTGGAGCGTGACGCGCCGCGCCCGTGGGATGGACTCATACAAGGATTCACGCATGAGGGCGTGCGCGAAACGGAGGCGGCCCACCGCCCCAGGGATGTCGACCACAAGCCGCGCGGCGGAGGCCTGGTCGAGGAGGGCCAGCATCTCGTCGGTGCGCAGGGCGCTGATCCTCTTGAGCGCTTCGAGATGGAACTCCCTGCCCAGCACCGACGCCAGCGTCAGAAGCGACCCGCACTCCTCGGACAGTTGGGCGATCCGACGGCCGATCACGTCGCGTACTTCCTGGGGAATGGCCAGTCGAACCAGGCCGGGAGACGGCTCGTCGGGCAGCCGGCCCTCGTGGGCCAGGAACCGGACGACCTCCCCCATGAACAGAGGATTGCCGTCCGTCTGCGCATGCAGGGCCGCCACCAGCGCCTCGGGTGGCGTCGCTCCGGCGGCGATCTCGATAAGTCGCGCCGCTTCGGGGCGGGACAGTCCGGTCAAGGGCAGCAGGCGCGTGGCCTGTTCCCGCATCAGCTGGGAGAGGGTTTCGCTGAGTGGATGATCGGGACCGACCTCCAGGTCCCGATAGGCCCCGACAATGAGCAGAGGGATCTCTGCCAGCTCGCGCGCGACGAAACGCAGCAGTAGCAGCGAGGACGCATCCGCGGCGTGGAGGTCGTCGAGGACGAGAACCAGCGATTGCTGCGCTGCCGCGTTCCGGAAAAAGGTCGTGGTCGCGTCGAAGAGGCGGAACCGGGCCCCGTCGGGATCCACAGATGGCGGCGCGACGACGTCCGGCAGAAGCATCCGCAGCTCGGGCAGCATCTGCGCCAGGTCGGCGGCGCCCGCTGCCAATTGCTCCCGGATGACGTCCCGGGATTGGTGGCGCAGATAGGCGCGGATCGACTGGACCCAGGGCCAGAAGGCAGGCGCGCCGCCTGCCTCCCAACAGCGTCCCCAAAGAACGACAGCGCCGCGCTCCCGCGCGCGGGCGGCGAATTCGTCCGCCAGGCGACTCTTGCCGATCCCGGGTTCGCCGCTGACGAGGAAAAGGCGCCCCCGCCCGGCGAAGGCGTCGGTCAGCCCATCCAGCAGGGCCTCGAGTTCCTGCCCCCGCCCGACGAAAGTGCCCGCGGCTTTGATCCCCGATGGTTCCATTACAGATCCACCTTCACAAACTTGAGCACGTAGGCCCACGAGACGCGGGCATGATGGCGGATCACCGCGGCGGGCCACTCCCGCTTGGCTTCGTCTGACATCTCCGGTTCTTCCAGATCGCGCAGTTGCAGGCCGGAACGTTTGCAGGCGGCGATGTAGTCGCGCAGCGGACGGTGAAACGTGAGCAAGGGCTTGAGGTCGCCCCACTGTGAGTAGCCGGCGCGCCGGATAAAGTAATCGTCGTCTATCCACCCGGCGCGGTCCTCGCGCCGCGGTGAGTCCGGGGCCGGAGTGTGCCAACGGGCTTCAAAAGACGAAGGGGAGATGACGGCAACGAAGAGACCCCGAGGCCGCAGCACGCGCGCGATCTCGGCGATGGCCCCCTCGTAGTCCCGCACGTCCATCAGCACGAAGTTGGCGACCGCGGCATCGAATGAGGCGTCATCGAGAAAAGGCATCGCCGAGATGGAGGCGTGGTGGAACTCGATTCCCAGCGGCTCTCGACTATACTCTGCCAGCGCCGCCTCGTGCATGGCACGGGCGTTTTCAACGCCAACCATGTGTGCCCCTCGTCTGGCCAGCAGGCGGGAGAGGTACCCGCCCCCGCTGCCCGCATCGAGGATGTGCAGCCCGCGCACTTCTCCCAGGACGTCGAGGAGCACCGGGTCGCTCTGATACTTGCGCGTGTGGTCGCCGCGCTCGTCGTATCCGGCGAGCCAGGTCGCGGCGTTGGCGCTCCAGCTGGCGCCGACGTCCGCGTCGGTCACCGCGTCGAGCGGGACGCGGTCCAGCCGGGCGGGTGGATAGCGCGACAGGTACGGGTCTGAGGAAAGCCAGCGCCGCGCCTGGCCGGCGTGAGGATCGATCTGCCAGGGGTGGCGGCCTTCGAACTCAGCCCGATCCAACGCGTGGTGACGTTGCCCACACTCCGGACAGGTCAGCGTCCACCAGTACTGCCAGGCCCAGAAGGCGCCGTCCTGAAATTCCACGGCCCCGGTCTCACGGCAGAGGAGCCGGCCCGAGGTAGGACAGTAGAAGCGCGCCATGAAGTGGCCCGGCTCACCGCAGTGATCGCAAACGTAACGCCAGTGCCAGGCGCAGCGCGGCGCCTCCGAGCCGAGGTCAAACTCGGCAGACCGGGGCGCGTAGCCCGGGTCGGCGCTGAGGATCTGGTCGCAGTAGATGCAGTTCACGGGGACATCATGTCGGATGTAAACTCGGCTCGGGCCGAGTTGTCGTTACGATCCACTGAACTATACGATCAGTTCGAGTAGCCCTTCAACGATGCGGTCTAGTTCTTCAGCGGAGATGGTCCCGAGGCGGCGATCCAAGCGCTCCGTTGAAAGCGTGCGGATCTGGCTGATCTTGATCCACGAGGACCTGGGCAAGCGTACGCTCTCCAGTTGAATCGTCAGAGGAAAACCCGCGCGTTGCGGCTGGCTGGTGATGGCCAGTGCGATTACCGTCCCCGACCGTGCGTTGAAGACATCGTGGCTGATCACGAGAACGGGCCGGAGGCCCGCCTGTTCATGACCCCGCACAGGGTTCAGGTCCGCCCAGAAGATATCTCCGCGGGAAATACGTCTTCTCAATAGGGAGGCCACCCTGGGACGTCCGTGAGGCCTTCTTCCGCCAGCGCCCGTTCCTCTTCGGGGTCGAGCTTCGCCACTTCCTCCGACAGGCGGGTCCGGGAGGCGCGGTCCAGTTTTTCGCTGACGGCGGCCTGGATCGCCTGGCTGCGGTTCGGATACCGGCCTTCTGCCACCCACCGGTCAATCTGTGTCAGTAGCTCTTGTCTCATCGTGATGGCCACCTTGGCCGATCTCATTGCGGTTGAGCCCCCTGTGGCAACGCGGTATTACCAACTATCATACCATGAAGCTGTCAATCGCTATCCCTATGTGATCGGGAGGTCTGGATGGCTATGCACTGCCGCCGAGGTTCTCTTGGCCCGCGGTCAGGCCGTGCAGCGCGGGGATAGGTTCGGGGCCGGGGACGTCGGGCGATGGCGGCGGTCCGGCGGAAGTGACGGGAGGCGCGAGCCCGATCAGGTCGTCGGGGCGCACCGGGGCGCGGTTGAGTTCGCGGCCGGTGGCGTCGCGGAGGGCGGCGAGGATCGCCGGCGTGGAGACGATCATGGACATCTCACCCACGCCCTTAGCCCCAAAGGGCACACCCGGCTCGGGCTCTTCAATCAGCACGGAGAGGACCGGCGGCATGTCCAGGATCGTAGGAATCAGGTAGTCGGTGAAGGAGGCGTTTTTGATCAGACCGTCCTGGACCTGAATCTCCTCCATCAAGGCAAAGCCCAGCCCTTGCGCCGTGCCGCCCTCGATCTGGCCGTACACCCCCTGCGGATTGAGCGCGCGGCCGACGTCCTGGGCCGCGGCGATCTGCACCACGCGCACCAGCCCCAGGTCTTCATCTACTTCGACCACCGCCCGCTCCGCCGCGAACCCAAAAGAGACGTGCGGATCGCCCTGGCCCTTTGCGTCAAGCGGCGTCGTCCGCCGGTGATGATAGGCGCGCGTCTGCTCGATCGGCGTCTCCAAGAACGTCTCGACCGGCCCGACGACGTCCGCGCCCGAGAGCACCTGGCCACCCTCTAGGGAGAGGTCGTCGGGGAGGGTGCGTCCCGTGCCCGCGGCGCGCCGGCGCGCCCGCGCGAAGAGTTCATCGCGCACCGCCGCGCACGCCAGTTGCACGGCGCCCCCGGACATCATCGTCTGCCGGGACGCCGAGGTGGACCCCGCCGATCCGACGCTCGTATCCGGAGGGTGCAGGACCACCTGCTCGATACCCAGTTCCGTCCGCGCGATCTGCAACAGGATCGTCTGGATGCCCTGGCCGACCTCGGCCGCGGCGCTGTGCACCTCCGCGATGGCCCCCCCGGAGCCGGCGAAGAGCCGCACGCGTGCCTCCGCGGAGTCATCGAAACCGCCGCTGTAGCCGATGTTCTTGTACCCCAAGGCAAACCCGACGCCGCGGCGGAGCCGCTCGCCGCGGGAGACGTTGCCGGCCCCACCGGGCAGCGAAAGGGGGTCGCGCCGCCCGGCCGGCGCTGGCGGCGGTAGCGGGATGGCGGCGCACCGCCGGATCACCTCGCGCACGGGCGCCGCCCCACGGAGGACCTGGCCCGTCGGCAAAACCGATCCCGTCGACACCGCGTCCTTGAGCCTCAGGTCGATGGGGTCGATCCCCAGCGCCCGGGCCAGCTTATCCATCTGCGCCTCGTAGCCGATCGCGGCCTGCAGCGCCCCGAAGGCGCGCATGGCGCCGCAGGGAGGGTTGTTCGTGTAGACACAGGTCGCCTCGATCAGTGCGTTGGGGACCTCATACGGTCCGGCGGCGAAGGTGGCGGCGTTGTGGATGACGGCCGCTGACGAGGAGGCGTAGGCCCCCCCGTCGAGGAGGATGCGGGCGTGGACGTTGACCAGGGCGCCGTCTCGCCGGGCGCCGTGCCGCATCCACATGCGGGCGGGGTGGCGGTGCACGTGGCCGTAGAAGGATTCCTCCCGGCCGTAGGAGATCTTCACCGGCCGGCCCGTGCGCAGCGCCAGCATGCAGGCGTGGATCTGCATGCTCACGTCCTCCCGCGCGCCGAAGGCCCCGCCGACGCCGGAAAGGTGCAGCCGGACCTTGTCCGGGGGCAGGTTCAGACAGGGCCCGATCTGCTCCCGGTCTACGTGCAGCCACTGCGTGGCCACGTAGAGGTCGACGCCGCCGTCGTCCGCCGGCACCGCCATGCCGGACTCGGGCCCCAACATCGCCTGATCCTGCATCCCCGTTTCGTAGTAGCCGTCCACCCAGACCTCGGCCTCGGCGTCCGGATCGCCGTGCTCGATGCGGACGTGGCGCAGCACGTTGCCGAAGTCATGTACGCGCGGCGCGTCGGGGCTGAGAGCCTCCTCCATGTCGGTAACGGGCGACAACTCTTCGTAGTCCATGACGATCTTTTCCGCGGCGCGCCGTGCGGTTTCTAAGTCCACCGCAGCGAGAATCGCCACAGGCTCGCCGGCATACCGCACGCGCTCCCAGGCCAGCACCGGCTGATCGGAAAACTCCAAGCCGTAGGTTTTCTTGCCGGGGACGTCGGCGGCCAGCAGCACGGCCGCGACGCCTGGGGTGGCGACCGCTTTGGCGATGTCGATCGAGCGGATGCGCGCGGAGGGGTGGGGACTGCGCACCGTGTGCCCCCACAGCATTCCCTCGGCCCAGAGGTCGCTGCCGAACTGAAACAGCCCCTTGACCTTGGGGGTGCCGTCGACGCGGCGAACGTTCTCGCCCACCACCCCCCGAGTCTTGCGAATTGTTCGTACCGCGCTCACGAGGCGACCCTCCGATAGGTCCCCTCCGCAATGCGCCGGCCTATGCGGTGTCCCTCGGCCGCGATCGCGTCTTCCTCCACGCGCACGAGGCGCCGGTCGCGGACGACCCGCCGCCCCTCCACAAAGAGGTCCCGTACGCGCTGGGGCGCGCAGAACATCAGCGCCGCCACCGGGTCGGTCTCGGCGCCGGCGAAGGCCAGACCCTCCACGTCGAAGAGGGCGATATCGCTGCGCTTCCCCACCTCGAGGGACCCGATGTCATCCCTGCCCAGACAACCCGCTCCGCCGCGTGTGGCCACGCGCAGCACCTCGCGCGCGCTCATCGCCGCGGCTCCGCCCAGCCGCTGGACCAGCATCCCCATGCGCGCTTCGGCCAGGAGATCGCCGCCATCGTTCGACGCGGAGCCGTCCACCCCCAGCCCGACTCGCGCCCCCGCATCGAGCAGGGAGCGCACGGGCGCGACACCCGACGCGATCCGCAGGTTCGAGGTCGGGCACCAGGCCACGCCGGATCGGCTGGACGCCATGGCGCCGATGTCTCCGGGGGATAGGTGCACGCAGTGGGCCAGCCACACGTCCTCGCCCAGCCAGCCGAGGTCGTCGAGCAGTTCCATGGGCCTGCGGCCGTAGGTTTGCCGGCAGTAAGCCTCTTCGTCGAGCGTCTCGGCGATGTGCGTGTGCAGCCGGACGCCCAACCCGCGGGCCAGGGCGGCCGATGCTTCCATTAGTTCCCGCGTCACGGAAAAGGGCGAGCAAGGGGCGACGGCGAGACGGAGCATTGAGCCACGCCGCGGGTCGTGGTGGCGGCGTACCGCTTCCTCGGTCTCGGCGAGGATCGCGTCGAGATCCTGCACGATCTCATCCGGCGGTAGGCCGCCGCGCGATGCACCGAGATCCATGGAACCGCGGCAGGGATGGAAGCGCAGGCCGATCTCGGACGCGGCGCGGATCTCAGCCTCGAGCAACCCCGGTCGCCCCGGCGGAAAGATGTAGAGATGGTCGGTGGTCGTCGAGCAGCCGGAGAGGGCGAGTTCGGCCAGGCCGACCCGCGCGCCGGTCCAGACCCATTCCTCGTCGAGCCCCGCCCAGACCGGGTAGAGCGCTTTCAGCCAGCCGAAGAGTCCCTGGTCGACCGCCCGCGCCCGGGTGAGCGTCTGGTAGAGATGGTGGTGGGTATTGATCAAACCGGGTAGAGCGATCGTGCCCCGCCCATCTACACGCGCCGCGCCGCGAGACACAGAAGGGTCTGGCTCGCCCGCGCCCACCCAGGTGATCTGACCGCCATCGATCAGGATGGAGCCACCGCCGATCTCCCGACCCGCGTCGTCCATTGTGACGACGACCTCGCAGCCTTCGATCAGGATCTTGCTCACCGGCCGGCCTCGCCGAGATGGCCCTCGCGCATCCGCCGCGCGGCCACCTGGACCGCGTCCAGGATTTTCGCGTAGCCGGTGCACCGGCAGACATTTCCCGACAACGCCTCGCGCACCGCGACCTCGCTGGGAGCCGGGTCCCGCGCCAGCAGGTCGGTGACCGCGACGACCAGCCCCGGCGTACAGAAGCCGCATTGCACCGCGCCGCTCTCGATGAAAGCCTCCTGCACGGGGTGCAGGCCCCCCTCGGGGGCGAGGTCCTCCACCGTTCGGACTTCGCGCTCATGGGCCTGGGCGGCCAGAACGAGGCAGGCGCAGACCAGTTCGCCGTCCACCCAGACCGAGCAGGAGCCGCACTCTCCCTGCTCGCAGGCGTTCTTGCTGCCCGGGAGGCCCAGTTGCTCCCGGAGCATGGAAAGCAGGCTTGCTCCGCCCCACACGTCGGCGGTCTTCCACTCACCGTTGACCCGTGTCTTGACCAGCATCAGGAACTCCGATCGGCCAGCGCCCAAGTGAGGGCGCGGCGAGCCAGCACCGCGCAAACGTGGCGGCGGTAACGGGCGGTGCCCCGGACGTCGTCGATGGGCCTAGCGGCGTCGGCCACCCGCTCACCGAACTCCGTCGTCACTCCGGCCGCGACCGGGGCGGCGTGGTCCTCCCACCACCCTGCCGTGGAGAGGGCCTCGGCCGCGAAGGCTTCCGCCTCTGCGGCCCGCAAGATCGTCGGTCCCACCGAGCCCAGCGCGGTCCGCACCTGCCGGCTCTCGGCGTCGAGCACGAGGCACACACTGGCTACCGCAATGACCATCGCGTTGCGCGGGCCCACCTTGGAAAAGGAACCCGGGCCGCGCGTGACCCGCCACCGCGCCCCCAGGATCAACTCCGCCGCGTCGATGCCGGTCTTTTTGGGTCCGGTCATGAACCGGGCAAAGGGCAGGGTACGCGTCTTCCCCCCGGCGCGCGCCAGGATGACCTCCGCGTCGTAGGCAGCCAGAACGGGGAGCGCATCGCCGGCGGGGGAGGCGGTTCCCAGGTTGCCGCCCACCGTGGCGCGGTTGCGGATCTGAAGCGACCCGACGGTGCGGGAGGCTTCCACCAGGGGTCCGAACTCTGGCAACTCGCGGATGATCCGGGTGTAGGTGACTCCGGCTCCGAGGAAGAGGCGGCCGTCCTCCCGCCGCCACTCTCGCAACTCGGGAAGGCGGGAGAGGTCCATCATCCGCTCCGGCCGGCGGCGGTCGAAGTTCAACTCGACCATCAGATCGGTGCCTCCGGCAATCGGCACCGTCTCGGGGTGATCAGCTTTCATCTCCAGGGCTTCCTGAAGAGACTGCGGGAGGAAGACGTCCATCGGTCAGGTCCTTTTCACCGTTCGCTGAACCATTTCCCTCTGCGGTCTCGTCGGTGGAAAATGCGAACCATCGGTTCTGATGCAGGACGCGGAAGGAAAGGAGAGGCACGCGAAGAGAACCCTCAACGTACAGGGAGAGGCCAGACCAAAATCAGCCATCGTTCGGTTTTTCCATGAGCGCCCCCTCTGCATTCCTGACCCTGCGGAGCATCACAAAAGCCTTCCCCGGGGTGGTCGCCAACGACCGCGTCTCCCTGGAGGTGCGCGCAGGCGAGGTCCACGCGCTGCTCGGGGAAAACGGCGCCGGCAAGACCACGCTGATGAACATCCTCTACGGGATCTACCAGCCCGATGGCGGAGAGATCCTGGTGCGCGGCCGCCCCGTACATGTCCGCGCTCCCCGCGACGCCATCGCGCAAGGCATCGGCATGGTGCCGCAGCACTTCCTCCTGGTGCGGCGCCACACCGTCGCCGAGAATGTCGCCCTGGGCCTGCCCGGGGCCGGCGCCCTCTTTCCGGCGCGCCAGGTGGCCCCGCGGATCACCGCACTGGCCGAACGCTACGGGCTGGTCGTCGATCCTCAGGCACACGTCTGGGAGCTGTCGGTCAGTGAGCAGCAGCGGGTGGAGATTCTGAAGGCGCTGCTGCGCGGCGCGCAGATCCTGGTCCTCGACGAACCCACCAGTGTCCTCACCCCCCAGGAGGCGAGGGGGCTCTTCGCCGTCCTGCGGCGGATGAAGGAGGAAGGGCACGCCGTCATCTTCATCACCCATAAGCTCGACGAGGTCATGGAAGTGGCCGATCGGGTGACGGTGCTGCGCCGGGGGCAGGTCGTCGATACCGTGCCGATCGCCCAGGCCGAGGTCCGCAGCCTGGCGCGGATGATGGTCGGCCGGGACATCGGGCTGCGCCGCACCAAGACCGGGAGTCCTGGCGAGGCGGAGGCCCTGGCCGCCGACGGTCTCTGGGCGCGCGGCGACCGCGGGCGGGACGCGCTCCAAGGCGTGTCGTTTATCGTGCGCCGCGGCGAAATCCTGGGGATCGCCGGAGTGGCCGGTAACGGGCAGCGGGAACTGGTGGAGGTCGCCACCGGCCTTCGCCCCGCCTCCGCAGGACGGGTGCGCGTCCTGGGCCGAGACGTGACGAATCGTTCGGCCCGCGCCGTCCACGAGGCCGGCGTGGCGCACATCCCCGAAGAGCGGGTGCGCATGGGGATCGTCCCCGGGATGTCCGTGGGGGAGAACCTGGTGCTGAACCGGTACCGCTACCCCCCCTTCTCCCGAGGGCCGTTCCTCGACGCTCCGGCGGTCACGCGGTTCGCCGAGCGGATGATCGCCGAGTACGAGATCGCCACTCCCGGCCCTCACGCGCAGGCCCGCCACCTCTCCGGCGGCAACATCCAGCGGCTGATCCTGGCCCGAGAGCTCTCCGGCGCTCCCGGGTTGATCGTGGCCGCCCACCCCACCTTCGGCCTGGACGTCTCCGCGACGGAGCAGATTCAGACGCTGTTGCTGCAGCGCCGCGCGGAGGGCGCCGGGGTGCTGCTCGTCTCCGAAGACCTGGAAGAAGTGCTCACCCTCAGCGACCGGATCGCGGTGCTGTTCGAGGGCCGGATCGTCGGGACCGTCGAGGCCGCGGAGGCAGACCGCGAACAGATCGGCCTGATGATGGCGGGACGGGCGGCGTGAACCGGATCGGTCCCTTCGAGATCGAACGGCGGGCGGCGCCGCCATGGACGTGGGTGTTGGGCGTCTCCCTGACCGCCATCGGCGTCGCCCTCCTGCTGGTGGCGGTGATTTTCTGGAGCTACGGCGTCGGTCCGGTGCGCGCCTTCAGCGTGATCACGCGCGGCACCCTGCTCAGCGCGCGGGCGCTGCCCGAGATCGGCCGCAACGCCATCCCCCTCCTGCTGGCCGGAGTGGGACTGGTGCTGGCCTTTCGGGCGCAGTTCTGGAACATCGGCGCCGAGGGACAGATCCTCGCCGGCGCCACCGCGGCCACCGGTATGGCGCTCTTCCTGCCCTTCCAGATTCCCGCGCCCTGGCTGCTGCCGGCGATGTTCCTAGCGGGTTTCATCGGCGGGGCGTTGTGGGGGCTGTTGCCGACCCTTTTGCGCCTGCGCCTCTCGGTGAATGAGGTCATCACCACCCTGATGATGAATTACGTGGCGCTCTACCTGGTGTCGTGGCTCGTGCACGGTCCCTGGAAGGGCCCCGAGATGCGGGGGTTCGCTTTTACCAACGCGTTCCCCCCGGCCGCGGCGATCCCCGTCATCGCCGGCACGCGCATCCACTGGCCGACGCTGGCCCTCGGGCTGGCGATCGCGGCCGGCAGCGCCCTGTTGCTGGGCCGCACGCGGTTGGGTTTTGAGATCCGGGTTCAGGGAGAGAGTCCCGATGCCGCCCGCTATGCGGGCATCGATCCGGTGCGCACCACGCTGGTGGTGATGCTGCTGGCCGGCGGCGCGGCCGGTCTGGCCGGGGTGGGAGAGGTGGGCGGCATCCACCACCGCCTCCTCGACCCCAATCAGATCTCCCTCGGGTTCGGGTACGCGGCGATCATCGTTGCCTGGCTGGCTCGGGGGAACCCGCTGGCGGCGGTCGTGACCGCGGTCTTTCTCGGCGTGGTCTTCTCCGCCGGGGACGTGATGCGCGTGGGGCTGCAGATGCCGGCGCGCGTCACCGACGTTGTCAACGGTCTGATCCTCTTCTGCCTGATCGGCAGCGAACGCCTGATGTATTACAGGGTGCGCTGGGCGCCGGCGCGTTCGGGGCCGGCCCCGAGGCCGGTTCCCGTGGTGGGCGCGGACAGCGGCGCCCCAGGGGTGAGCAGGGGAGACGGGTGACCGGGTCAGCCGGGGAGGACGGTTGATGGAAGACGTCGTCAACACCGCCATCCGCGCCCTTGCCCTGGGGAGCCCGCTGCTCTGGGCCGCCCTGGGAGAGGTCTACGCGGAGCGATCAGGTGTCGTGAATTTGGGCGTTGAGGGGATGATGATCCTGGGGGCTTTTCTGGCCTTCGCCGTGGCGCAGACGACCGGGAACCCTGGGCTGGGACTCGCGGCGGCGGCGGGAATTGGGGGCGCGGCGGCCCTAATCCACGCCTTCATGGCCGTGACCCTGCGCGCCAACCAGTACGTCTCCGGGCTGGCGCTGACCATGCTGGGCCTGGGGCTCTCGGCGCTGCTGGGACGGCGTTGGGAGGGGCTGCCGCTGCTCAACTCGCTTCCGGAGATCTCGTGGCTCACCTACGCCGGGGTGGCGCTGGCCGTGGGGTTGTGGTTCGTGCTGTATCACACGCGGTGGGGCGTCGCGCTGCGCTCAGCGGGGGAGGCGCCCGCGGCGGCCGACGCCCTCGGGGTAAACGTGTACCTGGTGCGGTATCTGGCCGTGGTCTTCGGGGGAGCGCTGGCGGGCGTCGCCGGGGGCTTTCTCTCGGTGGCGTACCGGCCCAGCTGGACCGAGGGGATGACGGCAGGCCTGGGTTGGATCGCCATCGCCATCGCCATCTTCGCCGCCTGGGACCCGCTGCGCGCCGTGGCGGGGGCCTTCTTCTTCGGGGCGCTCTTCCATCTTTCGTTCCGCCTGCAGACCTGGGTGCCGCCGGAGCCGCTGCAGATGATGCCGTTCGTCTTCGTCATCATGGTCCTCGCGCTGACCACCCAGCGGGCGCGGCGCCGCCAGGGCGCCCCCGAGGCGCTGGGGATTCCCTACGTGCGTGGAGAGCGGTAAGCAGAGGAAGGGGTGAGAACGGTCTGGAAGTGGTAGCCGCCAGCAGTGAGTCCAGGGAGAGAGGGAGGGAGCAGATGCGCTGGATGAAAGGTGTGCTCGTCGTTCTGCTGATCCTGATCTTCGCGAGCGCCGGCGCGGCGCAGGCGAAGCTGAAAGTGGCGTTCATCTACGTCGGGCCCATCGGGGACTACGGATGGACCCATGCGCACAACGAGGCCCGTCTGATTTTGGAGAAGCAGCTCAACCTCGAGACCATCTACGTGGAGTCGGTGCCCGAGGCGCAGGTGGAGCCGTTCATCGACAAGGTGATCGACCAGGGCGCGAAGGTGGTCCTGACCACGTCCTTCGGGTTCATGGACGGCACGCTGAACGCGGCCAAGAAGTACCCCAACATCATCTTCGGCCACGCCAGCGGCTTCAAGCGCAACAAGAACATGTTCACCTACATGGCCGACTTCTATCAGATCTATTACCTGAACGGTCTGATGGCCGGCGCGCTGACCAAGACCGGGAAGATCGGCTACGTGGGAGCCTTCCCCATCCCCGAGGTGAAACGGCACCTCAGCGCCTACGCCCTCGGCGTGCGGGCGGTCAACCCCAAGGCGACCATCCACGTGCGCTGGCTCTTTTCCTGGTTCGATCCCGCCAAGGCCAAGGAGGCCACCGAGGCCCTGATCGCCTCGGGCGCCGACGTCTTTGCCTTCACGGAGGATTCCCCCACCGTGATCCAGGTGGCGGCGAAGAAGAACCGGCTGAGTTTCAGCCACTACTCGCCGATGCAGAAATTTGCGCCGCAGCACGTCGTCTCCGGGCAGCTGGTTCGTTGGGAGACGATCCTGCTCGACTTCTTCCGCAAGGTGCAGGCCGGGAAGTACACGTCCGAAAACCTGGCCAACGTCGACTACTGGTGGTTGTTGGGGGAGCGGGCGGTAGAGGTCGGGGGCGACTTCGGGGTGCCGGTTAACCCGCTCTTCGTCTCCCGGCTAAAGGCGACGCGGGTGACCGCGCCGGGGCTGGGCCGGCTCTCCGTCTACGATCTCATTCAGCGGCGGACGGCGCAGATGACGAAGAAGCCGCTCGCCTTCGATCCCTTCACGGGACCGATCCGCGACCGTAAGGGCGTCCTGCGCGTCCCCGCGGGCACGACCATGAACGTGCTGCAGCTGACCACGATGGAGTGGGCCGCCCCGGGCATCGTCGGCCCCTGGCCGAAAGAGCCGTAAGCAGGACGACCGGAGAGAGAGGACGGCGGGCGGCCGGATGTGATCGGCCGCCCCTCGCCTTTCGGCCCCGGCGTACTCGCGAGGGCTGTTCGGGCCTCACGCCTTCAGCGATGACACAGTTTCATCCGCGTGATTTGAGCCAATTTCTGCACCAAATATGGTACAATTATTGGTAAGGAGCGTAGACGACCATGGCCAAGACAGCCAGAGAAACCATCGTCTCGGGGGCAACAGAAGCCCGGAGGCGCCTTCCCGAGCTCCTCGACAAGGCCAGCAAAGGGACCCCCGTCACGATTGCGGCGGGGAAGCGTTTGGTGACGATCGTCGACCGTGAGGCATGGCTGTCCCTTCTGGAACGGGTTGAGGCGGCCGACGAAACGGCAGCGCTCCTTGCCGATCCCGAGGCCATGCAGAGGCTGCTCCAAAGCGAGCAGGACGTCCGGCGCGGGCGAGGGGTAAGTATCGAGCAAGCAAAGCGCCTGCTTGGACTCCCCGCGTAGGACGTGGCGGATGTCCGATTCACTCGTCGTTGTTTCAACGAAGACTTACAGCGTCTTCCGAAATGGGCGCAAAAGGAGGCCATTGCGGCCGCAGAGAGCATCGCCACCAACCCCGAAATGGGACTGCCGTTGGAACCTCCTCTGGATCGATTTCGCCGGATACGACTCCGTAACGTCTACCGTCTGGTCTATGGATACGACTCCGAGTCAGACACATGGTGGATCTACCTGATCGGGAAGCGCCAACCGGGCAAAGAGCGAGACGTCTATCAGATGTTGAAGGACATCACTGGTCGCTCCGGTTCGGCAGTTTGAACACTGGAAGGATGCCCACGTTGACGACGTCTTTCCACTCCTCGCCCTCCAGCAGGAGGGCGGCCTTGGCGACAACCTCGCCGCCGGCCTGCTTCACCAAGTCGCCCATCGCCTGTAGGGTCTCGCCGGTGCTGACGATGTCGTCCACAATGCCGATTCTCTTTCCCCGCACCTTCTTCGCGTCGCGCCCGTCCATGAAGAGTTCCTGCTCCGTCTTGGCGGTGATGGGTTTGTAGCGCACGACCAGGGGCGAGAGCATGAACGGCCGGATTTCTTTGCGACACACCACGTACGGCTTCAGCCCCAGGTAGGTGGCGATGGCGTGCGCCAGGGGAATACCCTTGGTTTCGGTGGTGACGAAGAGGTCGCAGGATTCCAGCTGGGGCGCCAGGAGCCGCGCCGCCCGGTCGATCACCTCGGTGTCTCCGAGGCTGTAGTAGTAGGCGATCCAGGTGTCGGGTGCCACCTGGATCAGCGGCAGTGTGCGCACCGTCCCGGCGATTTCGAGATCGTAGGTGGGCTGTCCGCGGAACGGCAGGATGTGGGGCATGGCTCACCTCTGGGCGGGAGTGTGCCGTCTGATCTGGCCCTAAGAGGTTCTTGTCGCGCGGAAGCGATGCCTGCCGCCGCAGGAAGGCACTCGAACCCCGGGGAACGAGGTGCCAATGGATCTCCCCGCGTTGATTCAGATCGCCCGCGGCCTGCGTCCCGCCGACCTGCTCCTGCGCAACGCTCGGGTCGTCGATCTCTACGGGCTGGAGGTGATGGAGGCGGAGATGGCCATCGCGGGCGACCGCATCGCCGGGCTGGGGCCACCGGGCGCCTACCTGGCTGCCGACAGCCACGATCTGGCCGGTGCCTACCTGGCGCCGGGCTTCATCGACGGGCACGTGCACATCGAGAGCGCCATGGTCAGCGTGCCGGAGTTTGCCCGCGCGGTGGTGCCGCACGGCACCACGACCGTCATCGCCGATCCCCACGAGATCGCCAACGTCCTGGGCATGTCCGGCATCCGCTACATGCTGCAGGCCGCCAAGTACAATCCGCTGTCGGTGTTCGTCATGGCCTCATCCTGCGTGCCCGCCGGACCGTTGGAGTCCGCCGGCGCGGAGGTCTCCGCCTACGACCTGGAGACGCTTCTTCAAGACAAGTGGGTGCTGGGGCTGGCTGAGATGATGAACTACCCCGGGCTGCTCGCCGGCGACGCCGAGGTCCTGGCCAAGCTGCGCGCCGCGAACGGGCGGCTCATGGACGGTCACGCCCCCGGGGTGTCCGGGCGCGACCTCAACGCCTACGTCGCCGCGGGAATCGGCTCCGACCACGAGTGCACCACGCCCGCCGAGGCGCGGGAGAAGCTGCAGCGCGGGCTGGTGGTGATGATCCGCGAGGCCACCCCCGCCCGCAACCTCCGAGACCTGCTGCCGCTGGTGACGCCGCAGAACGCGCGCCGCTTTATGTTCGTCACGGACGACCGCACCCCGCTCCATCTGCTGGAGGAAGGGCACATCGACGCGATGGTGCGTCAAGCGATCGGCCTCGGGCTCGATCCCCTGCTGGCCCTGCAGCTGGGCAGCCTGAACGCCGCCGAGTACTTCGGCCTGCGCGACCGGGGCGCGGTGACGCCGGGAAGGCTGGCCGACTTGATCGTCTTCGACGACCTGCGCGCTCCCCAGCCCCGGCGGGTCTACCGGCACGGGCGGCTGGTGGCGCAGGATGGGGCGCTGTTGCCGTACCCGCGCCCCGAGCTTCCCACGGTGCGCGGCTCGGTGAACGTGCCCCGCGGCACGCTGCACTTTCGCATCCCGGTGCCAGGGTCCGTGCCGACAGGCCGCGTGCGCGTGATCGAGGTCGTCCCCAACCAGGTCGTCACACGGGCCGGCGAGGCGGAGATCGCCTTCCAGCACGGGGAGGCGGCGGCCGACCCCGGGCGGGATCTGCTCAAGATGGCCGTGATCGAGCGGCACGGCGGCACCGGCCGGATCGGCCTGGGCTTCGTGCGGGGCTTCGGGCTGACCATCGGCGCGCTGGCCTCCAGCGTGGCGCACGACGCGCACAACATCATCGTCGCGGGCACCAACGACGAGGACATGCGCGCGGCCGTGGACCTGATTCTGGAGATGCAGGGTGGGCTGGTTGCCGCGGCTGGACGGGAAGTCGTTACCCTGCCGCTGCCGATCGCCGGGCTGATGTCCGATCAGCCGGTGGAAGAGGTGGCCGCAGGCATGCGCGCGCTCCTGAGCGCGGCCCGCCGCATGGGCTCCCCGCTGGAAGACCCCTTTATGACCCTCTCGTTCCTGGCCCTCTCCGTGATCCCCGAACTGAAGTTGACTGACCGCGGCCTGGTGGACGTGCGCCAGTCCCGGGTGGTACCGCTGTTTCTGGATTGAGTGGGTGAGGGTGAGGAGGGGTCTGCACCGCGGAAGTATCCTGTCGTTCTGAAGCGGGGCGGATCCCTCCTCGCCCTGCTACTCCTTGGGACGCGCGGACCAGATCCAGGCGATCAGCAGCGCGTTGATGATGATCGGGACCAGGACCGCGCGCGCCTCGTAGACCCCCGTGAGGAAGAAGTAGAGCAGCCCGAAGGTCACGATCGTCGTACCCGCCGCGAAGAGCGGCGCCAGCCCGCCGTAGCGCTGCACATTGGTGGCGGCCCCCAGAGCGAGGATCCCGGTCGCGATGATGCTCGTGCCCCACCCCGTTTCCACGGCCGCATCGGTGACCGGGCGTCCGAAGACCATGGTGGAGAGGGAGGGGAAGAGGAGGATGAAACCGACGATCACCGAGTAGAAACCCGAGACCAGCAGGGCCGGCCGCAGACCCACGGTCTGGTTCATCATCTTCACGGCGTGCGCACCTCCAAAGGATGGACCATTCGTCGCCGCGGCGCGGCGCACCTGCGGACCTTGACGGGGCACAGGACCTTATGTAACCATCATGTTACGTAAATTGGGCACGGGAGGCGACGCAGAGTAGTCCCGATGCGTCCAGCAATCCGCTCCTCGCCCTTTCGCGCCGTGGCCGACGCCACGCGCCGGCATATCCTCGACCTGCTCCGAGAGGAGGGGCCGCTGCGTGCGGGCGACATCGCGGCGCGGTTTCCGATCGTCAGCCGGCCAGCGGTGAGCCGGCACCTGCGGGTGCTGCGCCGGTCCGGTTTCGTCACGGGGGCAAAGGAGGGCCGCGAGCGCTGGTACCGCCTCAACCCGGCCCCCCTCCGCCAGATGTATCGGGAGTGGCTGCGCCACTATGAAGCGTACTGGACCGAACGGCTCGCCGTGTTGAAGCGCGTGGTCGAAGAGGATGAGCGCCGACGACACCCCAGATCGTGAGCCCACGGGGAGGGGATCTGAATGAATCCCATGGAGTTCCTGATCCGGCTGCCCGCGCTCGCCGCGGCGTAGCGGCGCAGAGGGACCGCGCCGGAGGCCGACGAACAGCCCCTCCATGATCCTGGTGCGCACCTGGTTCCGGACGAAGTGGGGCGCGGCGTCGACGGTGGTGGAGTTGCTCAAGGGCATCTCGGTGACGCTGGAAGCGGAACGCCGCGCGCGCATCTACACCGACCTCTCCGGCGACCTCTTTGTCGTCACCTGGGAGACGGAGTGGCCCAGCCTGGCCGCCTATGAAGCGGCATTTGAGCAACTCCGGCAGAGTGAAGAATTCCGAGAATTGATGACCGAGATCGTCGATCTCGTGGAGAGGGGAGGCCGCGACTACCTCCTCCGCCGGTGGCCTGAAGAGTAGGCCGCGGCAGTTTCGCGCTCCCCGGCGGTGCCCATGAACGTCAGGCGCAAGGTCTTCGACCGGCTGGTCGAGGAAGCCCTGGCCAGCATTCCGGAAGTGCTGCGCGCGCGGATGGACAACGTCGCGATTGTCGTCGCCGAGTGGCCGACACCGGAGCAGTTGGAGGGCGCGGGGATAGAGCCGGAGGATCAGCTGTTCGGCCTGTATGAGGGCACGCCGTTGATCGAACGGGGAATCCTGGCCGATCCGCTGCTGCCTGACCGGATTACCATTTTCCGCGGGCCGCTGGAAGAGGCGTGCGAGTCCGCAGAGGAGATCCGGGAAGAGATTCGCCGGACGGTGATCCACGAGGTGGCGCACCATTTCGGGATCGACGAGGACGCGCTGGCCGATCTCGGCTACGACTGACCGCGGCGGGCTGCCATGGGAGTGCTGATCGACTTGATCCGAAATCTCTTCCGGCTGCTGGCCAACGTACTGGCCGCAGCGGGTCCGAGCCCTGAGTACGTCGTCGTGGATCTGGCCGGTTCCTACCCGGAGCGCCGCGTGCCCCGGCGGCGGTTCTCCCCCCAGCGGGTGATTGCCCTGGAGGGCCAGCCCGAAGAGAGCCTGGAGGAACTACGCGCGACGCTCGACCGGCTCGTCCGCGCGCCGGGCGTGCGCGGGGTGATCATGCGGGTGGGGGAGATCGGAGGGGGGACCGCCACCGTGCAGCGGCTGCGCGAGGCGCTGCTGGCGGTGCGCCGGGCCGGCCGCCGCGTGATCGTCTACCTCACGACCGTCTCGCTGCCGCAGTACTACCTGGCCACCGCGGCCGACGAGATCGTGCTGCCTGAGAGCGCGTCTGTGGCGATCACGGGGCCGCGGACCGAGGTCACCTTCTTTCGCGCCGCCTTGGACCGGCTCGGCGTCGCTCCGGAGTTTGACAGCATCGCCGAGTACAAGACGGCCGCCGATCCTTTCCGCCGCGCGGCGATGTCCCCGACCCACCGGGAGATGGTGGACGCGCTGCTCGACTCCACGCTCGGGCAGATGGTCGAGGACGTCGCGGCGGCCCGGCGAGTGTCCCCCGACGCGGTCCGCGAGGCGATCGACCGAGCCCCCTTCACGGCGGCGGAGGCGCTGGCCGCGGGACTCGTGGACGCCATCCTCTACGAAGACGAGCTGCCGGCCCGCCTGGGCCAGGAGGGACATCCGGCGCGGGTGGCGCCGTGGGTCCAGGCCCGCCGCCGCGTGCCGCTGCCGTACGAGTGGCGCTCGGCGCAGGATATCATCGCGGTGGTGACGCTGCGCGGGGCCATCGTGCCCGGTGAGAGCCGCGACATCCCCGCGCCGATCCCTCTGCTCGGGCGGCATCTGGCCGGTGCGGCGACCGTGGGGCGGGCCTTCCGGGCGGTGGAACGGATGCGGCGGGTGAAAGCGGTGGTGTTCTACGTGGACTCACGGGGAGGGTCGGCGCTGGCCTCCGATCTCATCTGGCGCGAAGTGGAGCGCGTGAAACGCCGCCGACCGGTCGTTGCCTTCATGGGGGATGTGGCCGGTTCCGGGGGGTACTACGTCGCCTGCGGGGCTCACCGGGTGATTGCCAGCCCCTCCACCATCACCGGGTCGATCGGCGTGGTCACCGGTAAGTTCGTGCTCACCGACCTCTACGAACGGTACGGCCTCCACCGTGAAGTCCTGGCCCGCGGGACGACCGCCACGATGTTCTCCGGGTTCACCCGGCTAAACGAGACGGAATGGGAGCGCATTCGGGCGGAGATGGCCGACGTCTACACCCGGTTCAAGCGCCGCGTCACCGACGGGCGCGGACGTCCGGAAGCGGAGATCGAGGCGATCGCGCGGGGCCGCGTCTGGACCGGCCGGCAGGCGTTGGAGCGCGGCCTCGTGGACGAGTTAGGCGACTTCGCCCTGGCGGTGCGCCGGGCCCGCGAACTCGCTGGCATCCCCGAAGGGCGTGCGATGACGGTGGCGACCGTCCGTCCCCCTCGAGTGGCGTCCTCGCCCTCCTGGGCGTCCGCCGTTGAAGAGACGGTGACGGGGCTCCGCCAGGTGCGGGCCCTGGCGGACGAGCGCACCCTGTTGCTGATGTGACGGCGACCGATCAGGAGGGCCGCATCCGGGTGCAGGTGCTGCGCAGCGGCAGCGGCGGGAACGCCATCCTGGTCGAGGCCGGGCGGACCCGCCTGCTCGTGGACGCCGGCCTGCCGGCCGAGCAGATCGGGCGGCTGCTGGCGCCGATGCACCTGACGCCCGCCGATCTCACCGCCATCCTGCTCACGCACGAGCACGATGACCACGCGCGCGGCGCCGGCCCGCTCAGCCGCGCCGCGTCTATCCCCGTTGTCGGCAGTGAGGGGACGCTGGCCGGGGCGGCGCCGTTCCTGGGAGGGGCTCCCACGGAGCGGTTCATCACCGGTGCGCCCTTTCCGGTCGGCGACATCCAGGTCGATCCCTTCCCGCTGCCGCACGACGCCGCCGAACCGGTCGGCTTCCTATTCACGGCGGCCGGTGTGCGCGTCCTGCTGGCCTATGACCTGGGAGATCTCAGCGCGCCACTGCTGGAACGGCTACCCGCCGCGGACCTGATCCTGCTGGAGGCCAACTACGACCCTCGGCTGCTGGGGGTGGGCACCTATCCCTGGTTCCTGAAGAACCGCATCATCAGCGGGACCGGCCACCTCTCCAACGATCGCGCCGCCGAGGCGGTGCTGCGGGCCGCGCGCGGCGGTCGGGCCCAAAGCGTGCTGCTGATCCACCTCAGCGACGTGAACAACCTGCTCCCTCTGGCGCGCGACACAGTCCGCTGGGCGCTGGAGCGCGAGGGGATCCGCGCGGTGACGGTGGAGGCGGTGCGCTCCAACGGCGCCGGCCCCACCTGGGAAGCGATGCGGCCCGTCCGGAGGACACCGGCCGCCGCTGCGGTGGATGCGGCCGCTCCCTGACGCCTTCTTCAGAAATCGGGAGACCGAACCGTTGCGCCGGGCGGCGATGCGCTGCCTGGAGCGAGCCCTGGGCGCCGTCGATCCCGGTGCCGCGATCCGGCGGGCCGTGCAGGTGGACGGCACCAGGCTGACGGTCGCCGGTGAGACGTCAGACCTCCGGGAGTACCTGGGTGTCTTTGTCGTCGGAGGAGGGAAAGCGGCGGCGGCGATGGCCGCGGCGCTGGAGGGGGTGCTCGGCGACCGGCTGGAGGGAGGCGTGGTGAGCGTCAAGTACGGGCATGCCGTCCCCACCGCGCGGGTCGAGGTGCGGGAGGCCGGCCATCCATTCCCGGATGCCGCCTCCGTGGCCGCCGCCGATGCGGTGCTCGATCT
>JBOGSD010000003.1:0-2374 GCA_050695215.1 bacterium | reverse complement strand
GGGCGGATGCCGACGACTCCGACGAAGAGACCACGGTCTGGGGACCCGTCGACCTGGCCTCGGACGAAGAGTTCGACCGGCGACTGGCCGCCTACCATCGATACGCCGTTCAGATGCGCGTGGCGGTGACGCTGACGAGTGCGGCCGGCCTCATGGCCGGAGTTGTCCTCGCCTTCGTCCGCTAGGCTCGCCGCATCGTCCTATCCCCCCTCTCCCTGAAAGGCATCCCGCCACACCCGCACCCGGGCCCGTCCGGGTGCGACCGAAAGACTGACGACGTCAAACCGGCAGGGGCGACCCTCCAACCCGTGCGCCGCGAGGTAGTAGCGGGCGAGAAGCATCAGACGCCACCGTTTGCGGCCCGAGATGGCCTCGGCGCCGCTCCCGGCCCGGGCGCCGCGGCGGGTCTTCACCTCAACAAAGACCACCGCGCCTCCTTCTGAGGCCACCAGGTCCAACTCCCCCAGCGGGCAGCGGTAGTTGCGCGCGAGGATGCGATACCCCCGCGCCAGCAGAACCGCCTCGGCCGCCGACTCGCCGCGCCGGCCGAGGAGACGCCGTCCCTGGCTCACAGCAGAGAGATCGGCGAGGCCCGCCCGCGTTCTAGGGGAACCCCCCAAGAGGCAAGGCGGCGGCGGTCAGGCCTGGGCGGCGAAGAGGTCCTGCTGGAAGAGTCGAAGCGGCAGGAACGAGCGGCGGTGCACGGGGGAGAAACCGTGCCGGCGGATGGCCGCGAGATGCGCGGTGGTGGCGTAGCCCTTGTGGGCGGCGAAGCCGAATTCAGGGAAGCGGCGGTCCAGTTCCTGCATCAAACGGTCCCGGGTAACCTTGGCCACGATCGAAGCCGCGGCGATGGAGGCGCAGAGCGCGTCCCCGTCCACGATGGCCTGCTGGGGGAGGTCCAGGTCGGCCGTGAGGCGGCCATCGATGAGGACAAAGTCGGGGCGCGGCCGCAGCTGGGCCACGGCCCGCCGCCAGGCGCGCCGGGTCGCCTGCAGGATGTTCACGCGGTCGATCTCCGCCACGTCGGCCAGCCCGATGCCCACCGGCACGCCGCCGGACAGCAGCGCCCCGTACAGCCGGTCGCGGTCCTCCGGCGCCAGCTCTTTGCTGTCGCGCAGCCCGGCCAGGTGTTCCGCCATCGTCTCCGAGAGGAGCACGGCCGCAGCCACGACGGGCCCGGCCAGGGGACCCACGCCGGCCTCATCGACTCCCGCCACGAACACATACCCCTCCGCCCGCCGGCGGCGCTCGATGGCGTAGAGCGCCGTGGTCCGTTCGCGCTCCCGCCGCTCCCGTTCACGGGCCCGCCGCCGCTGCGCCACCAGCCGGCGCACCCCCGCGCGCGCGTCGGCCGCGAGGAGGGCCAGCCACTCTTCGTCAGGATCGCGCGAGCGCAGGAGCGCGGCCACGGCACGGATCGTCAGCCCGCCCCCGGCAGAGAGTGGCGGTGTCAGTGGATCACACCCACCCGGGGGAACGGCCAGTAGATGATCAGCGCCTTGCCGACCACGTTGGGTTCCGGGACGAAGCCGAAGAACCGGCTGTCTTCGCTGTTGCAGCGGTTGTCCCCCAGGACGAAGTACTGCCCGACGGGCACTTTGCGCGGGCCGTAGTTGCTCGTGCAGGCGCGGTCGCCGCCGGGCAGCGCCGTCGGATACAACTCACTCAGCGGTTTTCCGTTCACCAGCACGAGTCCTTCCTTCAGCTCCACGATCTCGCCGGGCACGCCCACCACCCGTTTGACGAAATCGCGCGCCGGACCCAGCGGATAGTGAAAGACGATGATGTCGCCGCGGTCGACCTGTCCGATGCGGTAGGAAAACTTGCCGACCAGGATGCGGTCGCCGACCGCCAGCGTCGGTTCCATCGAGCCAGAGGGGATGTAGAAGGCCTGCACCACGAAGGTGATGATGACCAGGCTGAGCAGGGCGGCGAAGATCGAGGCGTCCAGGGTCTCGACGAGGGAACGCCGCCAGGACGACGGGATGACGCCCAGCCTCCCGATGACGAGCCGGACGATGAACAACCCCGCCGCCAGCAGCAGGATGAGGGTGGGAATGTTGATCGGAATGCGCTCGATCCAGTCCAGCCGCATCCCCCGCCGCCCCGAGCCCTGGCCTCAGCGTTGTTCCTTGATCCGGGCCGCCTTCCCGACTTTGCCCCGCAGGTAGTACAGTTTCGCCCGCCGCGTCCGGCCCTTGCGCACGAGGTCGACGCGCTCCAGGCGTGGCGAGTGCACGGGGAAGGTCCGCTCGACGCCGATCCCGTGGCTGACCCGCCGGACGGTGAAGGTCTCGCGCCGGCCGGCGTTCTTGCGCGCGATGACGACGCCCTCGAAGGCCT
Organism: bacterium; assembly: GCA_050695215.1. GTDB lineage: Bacteria > Sysuimicrobiota > Sysuimicrobiia > Sysuimicrobiales > Humicultoraceae > JACQGZ01. Next base: position 28 of record JBOGSD010000003.1, on the reverse strand, counting down.
GCACCCGCTCGCGTCCACCCTCGGTGAC
>JBOGSD010000002.1:0-42168 GCA_050695215.1 bacterium | reverse complement strand
CTAGCGCCATCCTATGAAATCGTTTTCAGGGCGAAGGAGCGGCGCGCCGGTGCCCACCATCCGCGACGTCGCCCGCCGGGCAGGGGTCTCCGCGAGCACGGTCTCCCGCGTCCTCACGGGGAATACCCCCGTCAGCGCGGCCAAAGCGGTCAGAATCCGAGAAGCCATCACGCGGCTGCGCTTCCGCCCCAACGCCCTGGCCCGCGGGCTCAAGCAGAAACGGTCCCTGACCCTGGGACTGCTCATCCCCGACATCACCAACCCCTATTTCGCCGAGGCGGCCAAGGGGGTCGAGGAGGCGGCGCATCGGGGCGGGTTCGCCGTCCTGCTCTGCGACTCGGAGAACGACCTGGGCCGGGAGGCCCGCTACCTGGAATTGCTGCGGCAGCGGCAGGTCGATGGTCTCATCTACGTGACGGCGGGGGACGGGGCCCGGCTGCGGCAGACCTGGTCGGGCCTGCCGCTCGTGGTCATGGACCGGGAGGTCCCGGACCTCTCCGCCGACTCCGTCACGACCGACAACGAGGTGGGCGCCTACGAGATCTCCCGCTTCCTGCTGCAACAGGGACACCGTCGGATCGCCTTTCTGGCCGGTCCTAAGCACCTGACGCCCGCGCGACTCCGTCTCCGAGGGTATCGGCGGGCGCTGCGGGAGTTCAAGGTGCCCGCCGACGCCAGCCTGATCAGGTACGGGGAATTTACGGTGGAGGGGGGCCGCAAAGCGATGCAGCCGCTGCTCGAGGTCTCCCCCCGCCCGACCGCTGTGGCCGCCGCTGACGACGTCATGGCCCTGGGAGCGGTGCAGGCCATCGAAGACGCCGGCCTGCGCGTCCCTGCCGACATCTCCGTTGCCGGCTTCGACGACATCCCGGTCGCCGCTCTGGTCAGACCTCCCCTGACCACCGTGGCCCAGCCCGTCCGCCGAATGGGCGCGGTCGCCGTGGAACTCCTGCTGGCGCAACTGACCACCCGGCGCGACGGGTACCGGCGTGTGCTCCTGGAGCCGCGCCTGGTCGTGCGGGGATCGGTGGGAGCGCCGAGGTCATGACCCGCGTCTGCGTCCTCGGCAGCCTGAACATGGACCTGGTGATCAAAGCCCTCCGCCTGCCCGCGCGGGGGGAGACCGTGACCGGCGGAGAGTTTGCGACCTTTCGGGGCGGGAAAGGCGCGAACCAGGCGGTCGCCGCCGCCAGGCTGGGCGCAGGGGTGTCGATCGTGGGGTGTGTGGGCGACGACCTGTTCGGCCGCCAGCTCGTGGACGGGCTCCGCGAAGAGGGGATCGATACCCGCGCGGTGCGGGTGGACCGTGGGACGCCATCCGGCGTGGCGTTGATCACTGTCGATCCGGACGGTCACAACACCATCGTCGTGGCGCCGGGCGCCAACAGGCGGCTCACCGTGGCCGATGTGGAGGCCGCGCGGCAGGCTATCGCCGAAGCCGACGTGCTGCTCGCGCAACTGGAGGTGCCGGTGGAGGCGGTCCTGCAGGCGGCGCGCCTCGCCCGTGCTCGGGGCCGGCCGATCGTCCTCGACCCCGCGCCGGCCACCCCCCTGCCCGGTGAGCTCTATGAAAACGTTTCGGTGATCAATCCCAATGAAGGAGAAGCGCAGCGCCTGACCGGGATTGCCGTCGACGACGAGGCCGGCGTGCGCGCCGCGGCAGAAGTCCTGCTGGCGCGGGGATGCGGCGCGGTCGTGATCAAGGTGGGAGAGAAGGGCGCCTTCGTGGCGGCGGGGACGACGCGGGAGATGGTGGAGGGGATCGCGGTGGCGGCGGTGGACACGACCGCCGCCGGCGACGCCTTCGCGGGAGCGCTGGCCGTCGCCCTGGCCGAAGGGCGGGACACGGTCGCGGCGGCGCGGTTCGCCAACGTCGTGGGCGCGCTGTCGGTTACCCGCATGGGCGCGCAGCCCTCGATGCCGACCCGCGACGAGGTCGCGGCGCTGGCGCCGAGATGAGCGGGATGCCGATGCCGGAGCCGAAGCGATTTCTCGTGGTCGCCCCGACCGAGGCCGAGCGCTGGCTGATCGGAGAAGGGCTGCGTCTACTCGAGGACGCCGGGACGGTGCGCCGCCTCGACCTGCCGGCGATGGCGGACGAGGCGCAGCGGGAGGCGGCGTTCGACCGCGCCCTCCCCGAGGCGGACGCGCTCCTAGTCGCTCCCTGGGGGCGCCAGGGGGTGCCGCTTTTCACTGCCGAGCGCTGGGACAAGGCCGGGGCGCTGCGGGCGATCGCCGGGACGTTCGATCATCGCTTCGCCGCCTGGCTGGACGTGGCTGAGGCGCAGCGGCGTGGGGTCGCCGTCATCGACACCTCGGGGGCGATGAGCCTGACCGTGGCGGAGTTCGCCCTCGCCATGATCCTCAATCTGCTCCGGGACATCCCCGATACCGTCGCCGAGGTACGCCGCGGGGGATGGCCGCACGGCTGGCAGGACCGGCCGGGATTCGTCTTCGGCGATCTCGCCGGGCGGCGCGTCGGTCTGGCCGGCTTCGGCGCCATCGGCCGCAGGCTGACGGAACTGCTCGCCCCGTTCCAGTGCGTGGTATCCGCCTGGGATCCGTTCGTCCCGGCAGATGTGATGACCCGAATGGTCGCGCGCCGGGCGGCGTCGCTGCGGGCCCTGGCCGCGGAGAGGGACATCCTCGTCGTCGGCATCCCGAAGACCCCGACGACGGAGCGCCTGGTCAACCGGGAGGTCATCGACGCCATGCCCCGGGGGGCGTTGTTCGTGCTGGTCGGCCGCATGTGGACGGTGGAGCAGGAGGCGTTGTGGCGGCGGGCGGCCGCGGGCGAGATCCGAGCCGCGGTGGACGTCTTCCTGCCCGAGCCGCTGCCGGCGGACCACCCCGCGCGCACCGATCCCAACGTCCTCCCGACGCCGCATCTGGCCGGCAACACCGTGCAGGCCAACCGGCGCTGTTTCACCGTCGCCTGCGCCGACGCCATCGCCGCCGTCGAGGGCCGCAGTCCGCAGTACGCCGTCCGGCCCGAGCACGCGGCGCTGTACGCGAGTCCGGGTGAGCCCGTCGGCGTCCGGCGATCCGCAGACGCGAAGGGACCGCGCGGATGAGCGTGGCAGCCGGCTCTCCGCCGATGGCGGCCGCGCCGCCCCCGCGCCGCCGTCCCTTGAGGGCCTTCTCGCTCTACCTGCCGATACTGATCCCCGTGCTCGTGCTTTCGGTCATCCCCCTGGTGCAGGGCATCTGGCTCGGCTTCACCGACTACCGGTTGGGCACGCCGGCGCGGTTCAACTTCCTGGCCAACTATGCGCGCATGCTGGGAGACCGCGATTTCTGGGCCTCGTTCCGCACCGGCTTCGTCTGGACGTTCACCGTGACCGGCGGAGAGATCGTCCTGGGGATGGGGCTGGCGCTGCTGTTGAACGCGCGCATCCCCCTCCGCGGCCTCTGGCGCATCCTCATCCTCATCCCCTGGGCGATGCCGCCGGTGATCAAGGGACTGATCTGGCGCTTCGTCTATCATCCCGACGCTGGCCTGCTCAACTACGCGCTCATCTCGATGGGCCTCCTGCGCGATCCCATCAACTGGTTGTCTGACTTCGCCTGGGCGCTGCAGGCGGTGGTCCTGGTGGGCATCTGGACGGGTCTGCCGCTGGCGACGGTGGTGCTGCTGAGCGGTCTGCAGACGATTCCGGAGGAACTGAAGGAGGCCGCCGGCCTCGACGGGGCCTCCGGCTGGCGGCAGTTTCGCTACGTCACGCTGCCGCTGATGGCGCCGATCATCGTCGCCCTCTCCTCGCTGGAATTCATCTGGAACTTCAACTCGTTCGGGCTGGTGTACGTGCTAACGGAAGGCGGCCCCGCGGGGCTGACCCGGCTGCCGATGCTCTTCGCCTACTTCGAAGGGTTCCAGTACGGCAACCTGGGGTACGCGGCGGCCCTGGGCAACATCATGGTGCTGATCGTCGGGGGCTTCGTCCTCTACGGCGTGCGGCGCCAGGCCGCGGCGTCGGGGTAGCGGGGGCGCCGGCGATGGCGATCACCTTTTCCGCACCCACGCGCCGCCGGGCCGGCACGGCCCTGCTGCTCATTCCGCTCGCCGCCTACATCATCTTCCTGGCGTTCCCGCTGCTCTGGCTGACCTCGACCTCCTTCAAGCGTCCGAACGAAATCCTCGTGCTGCGGCCGACGGTCATCCCCAAAGCGCCGACGCTGGAGAACTATCGCGAGGTCCTGGGACGCGATGGCGTCGTGCGGGCCAGCCTGAACACGATGAAGGTCGCCGTGGCCTCGGCCGTGCTGGCGCTGGCGATCGCCCTGCCCGCCGCCTACGCCCTGGCGCGCAAGCAGTCCCGGGTGAACAAGGCGATCATCGGCTGGATCCTCGTCAGTCAGAGTTTCCCCAGCATCCTGATCATCGTGCCCTTGTTCCTGATCCTGGCGCGCTTCTCGCTGGCCAACTCGCACCTGGGGCTGATCCTCGTCTACGTCGTCTGGAGCCTGCCCTTCGTGCTGTGGATCCTGCACGGGTTCGTGAAGGGCTTGCCGAACGAGTTGGAAGAGGCGGCAGCCGTCGACGGCGCCTCGTTCCCGCAGATCCTCTTCCGCATCCTCGTGCCGCTGCTGCTGCCCGGTCTGGCGACGACGCTGCTCTATGCGTTCGTGAACGCCTGGAACGAATTCTTTTTCGCCCTGGTGGTGTTGAAGGATCCGCAGTTGATGACGGTGCAGGTGAGCCTCTCGCGATTCCGCGGTCTCGAAGGGCTGGCGCGATGGGGGCCACTGGCGGCGGGGAGCGTGGTGGCGACGCTGCCGGCGATGATCGCCTTCGCCTTCCTGCAGCGCCGGCTGGTTTCGGGGCTCTTGTCGGGAGGACTGAAAAACTGATGGCGGGAGGTGGTGGGCCGGAGAGAGCGTGGCGGGCGCGCGGGAGCGGAGCTCGAGGGGCCGGCGCGCGCGTGATCGATCTCACGTGAGGAGGGGAACGATGAGACGAATGCGATGGTTTATCGCCGCCCTGCTGGTGGCGTTTCTCGCCGGCACGGGCGCTTCCACCGCGGGGACCGCGCCGGTGCGCGTCCGCTTCGTCAGCCTGGCCTGGCAGAAGCAGGCGGTAGAGGCGGTGAAGGAGGTCGTCACCGCCTGGAACCGCACCAACCCGTCCGTCCAGGTGGACTACGCGCAGGTGGACTGGGGCGCGATCCACGACTACATGCTGACCTCGTTCCAGACGGGCAACGTGCCGGACGTCTTCCACTACGAGTCCATCCCGATTCTGGACTTTGCCAAGCGCGGCTTCTTGACGGACCTGACCCCGATGATCCCTCCGGAAATGCGTGCCGACATCTTCCCGGGGGCGTGGCAGACGGTCCTGGACGAGGGCGGCAAGATCTTCGCCGTCCCCTATCTCTGGGAGTCGCTGATCATCCTCTACAACAAGAAACTGTTCCGGGACGCCGGGATCACCCCGCCGACGATCGAGCGGCCCTGGACCTGGGATGATCTGCAGAAGGCGGCCAAGACCCTGACGAAGGACAGGGACGGCGACGGGCGGACCGACCAATTCGGCACCGCCATCGGGCTGCGCAGCCCGGTCAACCGCGTCCTCAACCTCTCCATGGGCTTCGGCGGCACCTACTTCTACACGCAGGGCGGCCGCAACGTCGTACTGGTGGGCGAGGGCGAGCGCGCGCTGCTGAGCATTCTCCTGGACATGCTCTACGTGAGCAAGACCGCGTCGCTCGACGGCCTGGGCCGCGGCAGCCCCGAACTGATCCCCGGGTTCATCGCCGGACGGTACGCGATGCTGCCGGGCATCGGCGTGTGGGCGCGCCAGGGACTGGTCGAAAGCGCTCCCGCCGACTTCGAGTGGGGCGTGCTGCCCCCGCTGAAAGCCAAGACCCAGTACCAGGGGTCGGCCACGCAGACGCTCTCCATCCCCACGGCCGCGAAGAACAAGGAAGCGGCGTGGCAGTTCATCCAGTTTGCCCTGAATCGCGACAACATGGCGAAGCAGGCGCTGGGCGACTGGCTCTTCCCCACGCGGCAGTCTTCCATCCGGGTGTCCGGATTCACGACGACGAAGTACGGGTGGGACGTCTCCACGGATTCGGTGAGATACCTGCGGATGGCGCCGTGGCAGAAGATCCTGGGATACAGCGAGTGGCGCACCCGTTTGGCCACGCCGCTGATGAACGAACTCTTCGCCAACCGCATCAGCCTGGAGGAGTTCGTCAGCCGGCTGGTGGCGGGGAGCCCGGAAATTCTGGATCGGTACCGCTAGGCCGCGAGGACATGGCGGACCGCCTCTCGTCCGGCGTCCGCGGCTGCCTCTCCGGGGGCGCCGTCGGTGACGCCCTGGGCGGGCCCGCGGAAGGACTGACCCCGGAGCAGATTCGCAGGCGGTTTGGGGGATGGATCACGGGTTTCGGCGAGGTGGTCGAATCCACCGCCGGAACCCGGATCCCTCCCCTCCGCAAGGGCGGCGGCCGCGTGACCGACGACACGCTGCTGACGGTGGCGCTGGCGCGAGTCTACACCGCCCTGCGGCGCCATCTCACCGCGCACGACGCCGCGGGCGCGCTGGTCGCCGAACTCGCCGACCGTCCCGTCTACGTCCCGGACATGGAGATGGAGACCCAGCTGCTGCACCGGATCTTCTTGGCCGAGAAGTTTCTCGTCCTGCGGCTGCGCTACGCGCACGCCGACCCCCGTGAGGCCGGGGTCGGCAACATGGTCAACTGCGGCGCGGCGATCTACATCGCGCCGGTGGGCATCGTCAACGCCGGCGATGCCGGAGGCGCCTATCGAGAGGCGATCGATCTCGCCGGCGCCCATCAGTGGTCGTACGGGCGTGAGGCCGCGGGGGTCATGGCGGCCGCGGTGGCGGAGGCGCTGCGTCCGGGCGCCACCGCGGATTCCATCGTGGAGGCCAGCCTTGCGCTGGCCCGGGACGGCACCCGGGACGCCATCGAGGCGGTGACGGCCGCGGCCCGCGAGTGCCGGGGATGGGAAGAGGCCATCCCGGCGATCCGAGAGGCGGTGCGACCCTTTGATAGCGTCGGTGAGGAGTATCGCCGCCCCGCTCCCGACGCCCGCCGGCCCAGTCAGACCCACGCCATCGAGGAGCTGCCCGTCGCCCTCGGCATGGTGGTCGTCGCGGGAGGGCGCTGGCGAGACGCCGTCCTGGGGGCCGTCAACTACGGCCGCGACGCCGACTCCATCGCCGCGATGGCCGGGGCGATCACGGGGGCGCTCGCCGGCGCCGACGCGCTGCCGACCGGGTGGGAGGCGCACGTGGCCGAAGCCAGCCGGATCGACCTGGCCGGACTCGCGGCCCAACTGACCGAGGTCGCCGAAGAGATCCACGCGCGGGATCGAGACCGCTGGGCGCAGCGCGCCGCCGCGTTCCCGCCGCGCTGAAGGCCGCGCGAGGTCTATCGTGATCAGGATTACCTGGCTCAAACCCGAGGAGCGGCTGGAAGCCGAATTTCAGCAGCTGACCGAGGAGGGCGTCGACCCCACTCTCCTCCGCCGACGCTGGGAGGAGCTGCGCACCGGCGGGGACGATCCCGTCCGCCTCCGCCCCGAGGCGGAGCGGCTGCTGGATGAGTGCCGCGCGCTCTCGGACCGGCACGACGCGGCCGGCGCTGCGCAGGCCGAACCCTCAGACCTGGAAACCATCCTGGGCGCGGCCGATCTCTCCCCCGCCCCCGCGTCTGCGGCGCCGCGCCCGTTTCCCGCCACGGTCCTGGACGACCGCATCGGCGGCGGCTGGATCGGCCGGATCGCCGGGTGCCTCCTGGGTAAGCCGATGGAAGGCGTTCCCCGCGAGGGCATCGCGGCGATCCTGCAGAGCAGCGGCCAGTGGCCGCCGGTCGCCTATATCACTGCCCAGGGTGTGCCCGAGGTTATCGCCGCGCGATTTCCTTTCAACCGGACGGCGCGCCAGCATAGTTTGCGGGAAACGATCGTCTGTATGCCCGAGGACGACGACATCAACTACACCATGCTGGCCCTCTCCGTCGTCGAGACCGCCGGGGAGGACTTCACCACGGACGACGTCGCCACCGCCTGGCTGCGCTCGCTGCCGGCCCTGCGCGTCTACACGGCGGAGCGGGTGGCCTACCAGAATCTCCTCGACTACAAGATCCCGCCCGAGACGGCGCGCTTCCGGAATCCGTACCGCGAATGGATCGGCGCGCAGATCCGGGCCGACCTGTTCGGCTGGATCGCGCCCGGCGATCCGCGGCGGGCGGCCGCACTGGCCTGGCGGGACGCCCGGCTGAGCCACGTCAAGAACGGCATCTACGGGGAGATGTTCGCGGCGGCGATGGTTGCGGCAGCGTGTGTCAGCGCCGACGTCGAAGAGATCACCGCGGCCGGACTCCGCGTCCTTCCCCCCAGGAGCCGCTTGGCCGAAGCGATCCGGTTTGCTCGGGCGCTGCCGGAGGAGGTCCCCGACTACGATCAGGCGCTCGACCGCGTCTATGCGCGCTACGGTCACTACCACTGGGTGCACACCGTCAACAATGCGGTCATCGTCACCCTCGCGCTGCTCTACGCGCGTGGCGACTACGAGACCGGCATCGGTTTCGCGGTGATGGGTGGGTGGGACACCGACTGCAACGGCGCCACCGTCGGGTCGATCCTGGGGACGATGCGAGGCCGTCGGGGGATCCCCGAGCGGTGGGTTTCGCCGCTGGCGGACCGGGTCCGCTCCAGCCTCCAGGGATTCGACAACTCATCGATCGAGCAGCTGATCCGGCGGACGATCCGCTGCGTCTCCCCGCGCTATCTCGACACTGCCGTGGCCCGCTGAGCCGGGCCGCGCGCACGCCTGAGGCCGAGGCCGCGCCGTGAGCGAGCTGCCGCTGGCGGCGATCAGGGTCCTCGACCTCTCCCGGCTGGTCGCCGGCAACATGCTGACGATGGTGCTGGGCGACTTCGGCGCCGACGTCATCAAGGTGGAGCAGCCGGGAGGCGGGGATCCGCTGCGCGCCTGGAAGAGCGACGGCCTCGATCTGTGGTGGCGGGTCTACGGGCGCAACAAACGCAGCATCACGTTGAACCTGGCCACCCCCGCCGGCCGCGGCCTGCTGCTGCGGCTGCTCCCCCGCGCCGACCTGTTCGTGGAGAGCTTCATGCCGGGGACGCTGGAGGAGTGGGGACTGGGGCCGGACGCGCTGTGGGAGCACAACCGGCGGCTGGTCATCCTCCGCATCTCGGGTTGGGGACAGGAAGGCCCCTATCGGCATCGGCCGGGCTTCGGTACGTTTGTGGAGGCCATGTCTGGGTTCGCCGCGATGACGGGGTCGGCCGATGCGCCTCCGACCCTCCCCCCCGTCCCGCTGGCCGACATGAGCGCGGCGCTCTACGGGGTGGTTGCGGCGTTGATCGCGCTGCGTCATCGTGATCACAGCGGGACCGGTCAGGTCGTCGACCTCTCGCTGCTGGAGCCGCTCTTCTCGCTGCTGGGACCGCTGGCCGCCGAATACCGCCTGATCGGGCGGGTCCGCGAGCGCATCGGCAACCGCTCCTACAACTCGGCGCCGCGGAACACCTACCGCACGCGCGAGGGACAATGGGTGGCGATTTCGGCGTCGACGCCGGCGATGGCCGTCCGGTTCTTCCAGGCGATCGGGCGCTCCGACCTTCTCGCCGAGGAGCGGTTCGCCACCAACGAGGCGCGGGTCCGGCACGTCGACGAGCTGGACGGCGTCGTGGCCGCGGAGATCGCCAGGCACACCTTGCCCGAACTCCTGGCGCGCTTTGACGCGCACAAGGTGGGCGCGGCGCCCGTGTACGATATCACCCAGCTGCTGGACGACGCGCACGTGCGGGCGCGCGGCATGATCGTGGATGTGGCCGGCCCAGACGGCGTCACCCCCATGCATGAGGTCATCCCGCGCCTGCTCGGCACCCCCGGCCGGATTCGCTGGGCGGGGCCGCACCTGGGCGCGCACAACGAAGAGATCTACGGCGGAGAACTGTCCCTGCCGGAGGGCGAGCTGCTCCGGCTGCGCGACGAGGGCGTCGTCTAGGGAGACGGACGACGGCCCAGTAGGAGGGATCGGGAGTGGAACCCTGGCGCACGGCAATATCCACCTTCGAGCCGAATCGCATCCTTATCCGCGGCCGGCCGGTGGAAGCGTTGATGGCCGGCGGAAACTTCGCGGACGTGGCATTCCTGCTGCTGCGCGGCCGCCCGCCCAGCGCCGCGGAATCGCGGGTCTGGAACGCCATGCTCATCGCCGTCGCCGACCACGGGCCGACGCCTCCCTCGACGATGGCGGCCCGCGTGATCGCCAGCGGGAATCGCCGGGCCGTGGAAGCGGCCGTGGCCGGCGGTCTGCTCGCGGTCGGAGACGCGCACGGCGGGGCGGGGGAGGAGACCATGCGGATGCTGCGGCAGGGCCTGGCCCTGATCGCCGACGAGCGCCTCACCGTGCCGGCGGCCGCAGAGCGGGTGGCGGAGACCTATCGGCGCCGAGGAGAGCGCATCCCGGGAGTCGGCCACCGCGTGCACACGCGCGATCCGCGGACCGAGACCTTGTGGACGCTGGCCCAGGAGGCGGGACTGGCCGGCGCCGCGGTCGAGCTGATGCGCGCGGTGGCGGCCGCCGCCCGCCCGGAGCGGCCCCTGCCGGTCAACGTCGACGGGGCGCTAGCCGCGGTGCTGGTGGAGATGGGCTTCGAGCCGGCGGTCGGGAAGATCGTCTTTCTCCTCGGCCGCTGCGCCGGTATTTCCGCGCACGTCCTGGAGGAGCTGACGCGAGAGAAACCGATGCGCATCGAAGTGCCCTTTGTGTACGATGGATCGTGACCCGGGGAGGGGGGCGGCGCAGTCGATGAAAGCCATCCGCGTGCACGCATTCGGCGGGCCCGACGTGCTGACGTACGAGGACGCGCCGCTGCCCGAGCCGGGCCCTGGCGAGGCGCGGGTGCGCCTGGAGGCGGTCGGCGTCAACTTCATCGACACCTACCACCGCGGCGGCCTCTACAAGGTGGCGCTGCCGCTGATCCCGGGGACGGAGGGAGCGGGGGTCGTCGACACGGTGGCCTCCGACGTCGCCGATCTGCGGCCCGGCGACCGCGTCGGCTATGCGATGACCACGCCCGGCTCCTACGCGGAGTACGCGGTCGTGCCGGCCTGGAGGTTGGTGCCGCTTCCGGAGTCCATCGACAGCCGCACCGCCGCGGCGGTGATGCTGCAGGGCATGACCGCCCACTACCTGACCCACAGTACCTACCCGCTGAAACGCGGGGCGACGGCGCTGATCCACGCGGCGGCCGGAGGGTTGGGATTGCTGCTGGTGCAGGTGGCCAAACGGCTGGGCGCCACGGTCTACGGCACGGTTTCCACCGCCGAGAAGGCGAACGCGGCGCGGCAGGCCGGCGCCGACGAGGTGATCCTCTACAGGGAGGCGGACTTCGAGGCGGAGGTCAAACGGCTGACCGGGGGCCGCGGGGTCGACGTCGTCTACGACGGCGTGGGGAAAACGACCGCCGAAAAATCTATCAACTGCGTGCGGCCGCGCGGCTATGTGGTGCTGTTCGGCAACGCCAGCGGCCCCGCCCCGCCGGTTGATCCATTGACGCTGATGTCAAAGGGTTCACTCTTCTTGACGCGGCCCACGCTGCCTCACTACACCATGACGAAGGAAGAGGTGGGCTGGCGAGCCGGCGCGCTCTTCGACTGGATCGGTTCGGGGGAGCTGCAGGTGCGCATCGCCCAGACCCTCCCCCTGGCCGAGGCCGCGGCGGCGCACGGGGCGCTGGCGAGCCGCATGGTGATCGGGAAGATCCTGCTGCTGCCGTGATCGTGTGATCTGGTGAGAATACGGGCCCGCAGTGTTGGGGGACATCCCGAGTGTCGGGGGAACATCCGACCTCGGCGGCCCGTTGACAGGAACAGGACCCGCATGAGACCCGCAGCCTTCCTCCTCTTTGCCGTCTTCCTCGGCGCGGCGCTTCCCGCCGCTGTGCCTCTCGCCTGGCCGGCGGGCGACGTCTCCCACCAAGCGGCGGCCGCGGCCGCGTCACCCGCGGCGGCGCAGCGCTACGTCGTCGTCTCCAACGAGTCCGAAGTCCTCTACCGCGTCAACGAAGTGCTCTTCCGCGATGGCAACCAGTTGAGCGTCGCGGTCGGGCGGACCAGGGCGGTGCGCGGCGAGGTCGTCGTCGATCGCGCCAACCCGCGGCAGAGCCGGATCGGTCCCATCACCGTGAACATCAGCACCTTCCAGTCAGACAGCGCCCGCCGCGATCAGGCCATTCGCGGCCGCTGGCTCGAGTCGGCCCGCTTCCCCATGGCCGAATTCCGTCCCACGCAGGTCGAAGGGCTGCCCGCCGCGTACACGGAGGGGCAGCAACTGGAGTTGAAGGTGACCGGGGACCTGAAGGTACGCGACGTGACCAGGCCGGTGACCTTCGCGATGACGGTCGTCCTGCGCGGCGCCACGCTGACGGGGGCGGCCACGGCGACCATCAAGATGAGCGACTTCGGCTTTGACCCGCCCTCGATCTTCGGCATCCTGCGGACCGAGGACGAGGCCCGGCTGGAGCTGCAGTTCGTGGCGCGGCCGCAGCCGCAAAACTAGGGACGAGGAGGACGTCTGATGCGCTTGATGACCCTGGGGGCGATCGTGCTCCTCGTCGCCGGAGGCGCGCTGGCTCCGGCTGCGCTGGCACAGCGGGCGTTCACCCCACCCGCTCCGGTCTGCACGGCCCCGGCCCGCGTCACCCCATCCCAGACGGAGGGGCCTTTCTATAAAGCCGACACGCCGCAGCGCACGAACCTGGTCGAAGCGGGCATGACCGGCACCAGACTCATCCTCACCGGCTACGTGCTCAGCAGAGACTGCCGGCCGGTCGCGGGCGCGTGGCTCGACTTCTGGCAGACGGACGACCACGGCGCGTACGACAATGCCGGGTTCCGGATGCGCGGCCACCAGTTCACCGACACGAACGGGATCTACTATCTCGAGACGGTCGTTCCGGGGTCCTATCCCGGACGAACGCGTCACATTCACGTGAAGGTGCGGGCGCCGAACGGCCCCATCCTCACCTCGCAGCTGTACGTGCCCGGCGAAGCCCGCAATCAGAGCGACGGCATCTTCAATCCCGCCCTCGTGATGACCATCCGCGATGGGGCATCCGGCAAAGTGGGCTTCTTCAACTTCGTCGTGGAGCTGCGGGCGCCTTAGTCCTCTGCTCTGTCAGCAGCAGAATCGTCACGCCCGCGAGGATCACGGGTACGCTGGCCGACAGCATGGCCGCGGGCAGGCTGACCGCTGCCCAGAGCGCCGAAGCGATCATCGCGCCCCCCACGGTCCCCAGGTTTGACGCGGCACTGACCACGCCGAAGGTGCGTCCGCGTCTCGCCGCGGGCGCCGCCTCCCGCAGGAGGGCGAACCACGCGCCGGTGAAGGCGGTCAGGCCGCCGCCGGCGGCAAACATGATTAGATAGAGCGCCGGGCGAGGCCATCCCCACACCATCCCCGCGCCGAAGAGCGAGACGGGGATCATCGAGAGTGAGGCGATGCGGCGCCGGCCGGTGCGGTCGGCCAGATGGGAGAGCCAGGGACCGAGGGCGATGCTGCCGAGGCCGAACACCGAAAAGGCCAGCCCTACTTCAAACGTGGTCCAGCCGAGGCTCTCCGTCGCCAGCGGGGCGTAGGTGGTAATGAATCCGCCGTAGCCGGCCAGCAGGAAGAGTTGGGCCAGGAAGAGGACGACCGCCGTCCGGTTGAACGCGGAGGCTGGGCCGGCGTCCTGAGGTGTGGAAGACTGCGCCGCCTGCGCCGCCGCCCCCCGCGGCTCCGGCCGCCGCAGCCAGAGGGAGCCGAGGAAGGCCAGAGCGCTCGTCGCGCCGACGATGAGGAAGGGCACCCGCAGGTTGGCCAGGGCGCTGATGATCCCGCCGAAGGCGGGGCCGACCACCTGGCCGGCGGAGTAGGCGGCGGAGATCACGCCGTTCACGAACGCCATGTGCGCCGGATCGGCCACCGCCGCCAGATAGAGCCGGGTGGAGATGATGTTTACGCCCGCGCCGACCCCCGCTAGCGAGCGGTAGGCGATCAAGACCGGGGCGGTGGCGGCGGTGGCGATGAGCACATTCGCGCCGGCGTAGGTGGCGATGCCACCCCGGATCAGACTCCGCGACCCCGCGCGGTCGACGACCAGCCCAGCGACCAATTGTGCTGCGGCGTTGGCCAGCGCGAACGCGCTCGTGAGCAGGCCCAGTTGGACCGGCGCCGCCCCCAGCGAGATCGCGTAGAGCGGGATCAAGGGCAGCATGATGGCGATCCCCAGGCTGGAAACAAAGTTGACGAGCGTCAGGATGATGATCGCGGCGTCCAGCCGGCGGATCTGGCTCAGCACGACGTCACCTCAAGGGATCCCCCGATGTTACGTCCGGGCGCCGATGGCGGTCCGGCCGGCCTCCCAGAGGTGCTGCATCTCGGGCGACGTCTGGAGCAGGACCTCCAGCGGACCCTCCGCCTCGATCCGCCCGTCCTTCAGCACGACGATGTGGTGGGCGCGGCGGAAGGCGGCGCGGCGGTGGGAGACCGCCAGGCAGGTCAGCTCGGGCCGGGCGAAGAGCCGATCCCAGAGCACCTGTTCCGTCTCCACGTCGAGGGCGCTGCTGAGGTCGTCGATCACCAGCAGGTCCGGCCAGCGGGCGAAGAGGCGCGCGGCCGCGGTGCGCTGCACCTGGCCGCCGGAGAGCTTGACGCCGCGGGGACCCACCATCGTCTCCAGGCCGTGCTCCAGGGCGGGGACGTCGCGTTCGAGCACCGCCGACCAGATCGCTCCGGGCAGGTCGGTGCGCTCCTCCGCCAGGCCCAGCAGCACGTTGTGCTTGAGCGCCTCGCTGAAGAGACGCGGCACCTGGGACAGATAGGCGGCGCGGGGCGGGACGAAGAAGGCCGCGGGGTGCTCGACGAGACGGCCGTTCCAGCGAATCTCGCCGCTCGCTTTCGGCAGCAGACCCAGGAGGAGCCGCAGCAGCATCGTCTTGCCCGAGCCGATCCGTCCCGTGACGACCGTGACCGTTCCCCGCGCCAGGGTCAGGTCGACGCCGGCGACGCCGCCTCCGGTCCCGGGGTCGCGGTAGGTGAGGCCGCGGATCTCCAGACGCTCCAGCCGGTCGCCGTTGCTGCGCTGGGGGGGCGGCACCTCCGGCAGCGGCCCGGTCAAGTAGACCGGGACGTGGCGCAGCAGCCGCTCGGGCGGTTCTCCCGGCAACAGGTCGAGCAGCCGCTGCACCGAGACGCTGCTCTGGCGGAGGCGCGCCACGAAGTTGCCGATCATGCTCATCGCCTCCGTGACCATGCCCAGGTAGAAGACGAAGAGGGCGAAGTCTCCCACCGTGAACGTCCCGGCGCGCATGGATTGGGCGGCCAGGAGGAGAACCAGGCCCGTCCCCACGTTGATGGTGCTGCGGAACACCGCATCCAAGAGATCCGTCATCAGGGCGTCGCGCAGGGAGGCCGTGCGGCGCACCGCGTTGAGGGTGTCGAGGTGTCCCACGACCGCCTCCTCCGCGCCGGCCACCTTCACCGCCTGGGCCGCCCCGAAGACCTCACCCACGAAATCGGTGACGCGGCCCGTGGCCTCCCGCGCTTCGCGGCGATAGGCCAGGATGCGCCGCCGCAGCGCCGCCACGACGCCGACGATGCCCACGAGGGGGATCAACACAACCGTGGTGATGAGAGGGTCGATGACGAACATGACGGCGGCGCCGATGATGCCCGCCGCGACGATGCCCAGGCCGTCGACCGTCCATTCGACGAGCCGGGTCAGTTCGTCGACGTCGTCACGGAACCGGCTGAGCGCCTCGCTGGGCGTGTCCGGCAGGGCCTGGGCGCCGGGGCGGCTGAGGATGGCCTCGAACAGGTTGCGGCGCAGCAGCGCGGCCCGGCTGAAGAAGTAGTACAGCCAGGCCACGATGCCGAGAAGGTTCACGGCCACCCGCACCGCGGCCGCGCCGACGAGCAGCGCCAGCAGCCCCCACAACACAGAGAGCGGCGCGCCCCCGCTGATGGCGTTGAAGATCGCTCGCGTGATCAGGCCGACGCTGAGGGGCAGCACCCAGAAGAGGCCCCACAGCGCCAGGTTCAGCGCCGTGGCCCGAGGTTGATAGGCCAGCAGACGGAGGAGCGCGCGCCAGGGGGTCATGTCACGGCCTCTTCCGCCGGATCGGGTTGCGCCCGGTCGTCCGCCAGTACGTCCTCCAGTCCCACCCGCAGAAGCGCGGCAAAGCGAGAACGTCCGTTTCGGGCCAGCTGCGCCCGGGCGCCCTGCTCGATCACCCGCCCGTCCTCCAGGATCAGGATCTCGTCGGCCCGCTGCACGGTGCGCAAGCGGTGGGCGATGATGATCGCCGTGCGCCCCCGCAGCAGTTCGTCCACGGCGTGATCGATCAGCGCTTCCGTGGCCGGATCGAGGCGGGAGGAGGCCTCGTCCAGGATGACGAGCCCCGGATCTTTGAAGAAGACCCGCGCGAACGCGAGCAACTGTGCCTCACCGGCGGAGACGCCGGCGCGCGGATCCAGCATCGTCTCCAGGCCGTCGGGCAGCCGAGCCAGCCACGGGCCGAGGGCGAGGACGTCGAGGACCTCCCGGATGCGCGACTCGGCGACCGTCCGGTCAAAGAAGGTGAGGTTGTCCCGCACGGAGGCGTGGAAGAGCTGCACGTCCTGCGTCACGATGCCGACGCGCCGGCGCAGGTCGGCGAGGCGCACGCCGCGCAGCGCCGGATCGTCCACCCGCTTCGCTCCATCCGCGCCGCCCACCCGAATCACGCCGTCCGCGCCGCCCACCCGAATCACACCTGAGGTGGGATCGTACAGCCGCACCAGCAGGCGGACGATGGTGGTCTTGCCGCTGCCGGTGCGCCCGAGCAGTCCCAGCACCCGGCCGGGCGCCAGCGAGAAGGAGACGTCCCGCAGCACCGGGTCGTCGGGCGCATACTCGAAGGAGACGCGGTCGAACGCCACGGCCAGGGGGCCGGGGGGCAGCGGCGCCTCCCCGTCCGGGGGCACCGGGTCGATCGCCAGCAGGTCGCGGATGCGGCCGACGCCGGCGCTGGCACGCTGCAGGTCCTGCATCTGCCGGGTGATCTGCTCAATCGGGCGGCGCAGCATCTCGGTGTAGTGGAAGAAGAGGTAGACGGTCCCCAGGGTGATGACCCCGGCGCGCAGCAGCGCGGCGCCCAAGCCGAAGGCCAGCGCGTTGCCGACCGCCAGCAGGATGACCGTGGACGCCCACATGGACGAGCCCCACATCCAGGCGGTGCGGCTGCGGCGCACCTGCTCGCGCATGACCTCGGCCAGGCGGCGCAGCACGTACGGCACCGCGCCGCTGGCGCGGATATCTTCGGTGCCGGCGAGACGTTCCTCCAAGAAGCCCATCAGCGCGGCGCCGGCCTGGCGGGCGGCCTTCCAGTGCGGGACGGCGACGTCGTGCAGCCGCCGCAGCGCCGCCAGCGTCACGACGCTGAAGATCGTGTAGATCAGTCCCACCCGCCAGTCCTCGCGGAACAGCAGGACGAGGATGCCGGCCATCAGGACCACGTTGCCCAGGATGCGGATGATCAGCTGGGAGAAGAAGGTCGACAGCTGCGTGACGTCGCCGTCGACCCGCTCAATCATCTCCCCCGGCGTGCGGGCGTGGTGGAAGCCGAGGTCCAGGCGCAGGCAGTGCAGGGCCAGATCGGACCGCAGCTGGTTGGTGGCGCTCCAGCCGACCGACTCGCTGGCGTAGACGGCCAGAGCGTTCGTCACCTGCGCGAGAAGGGCTACCAGCAGGAAGAGTCCGGCGAGTGCCAGCAGCTGCGTCTGCGCGGCCCCCTCGCGAGCCCCGTCGATAAAGTCGCCCAGGAGCTGGGGCGCGACGAGTTGGAGGCCGATGCCGGCGAAGAGCCAGACGGCCAGCAGCGCGGCGCGCGGTCTCTGCGGGCGCAGGTAGCGGCGCAGCAGTTCGATGTGTCCGGCGAAACTCTGCGTCACGGGTTCCCCTCGTGATTCGATTGCCAGGTTCCCCCGCGGCGGCCACTCAAATGACGGCGGCCACGGGGAGAGCCGTGGCCGTCACGATCATCCAGGACAGACAACGGCCACGGGATTCAACGCACGCCTGTGCGGCCCCGTGGCCCGGGAATGCTGACTACGCTCTAGCGAGCACGAGGCGCACTTATGCGGCGTCGCGGGCAATGCCCAGCGGGATCTTGACCACGGGTGCGCCTCCTTCCGAAAGTTCAGCCAGGGACGAACCTACCACGGGGGGAGGGAGACGGTCAAGCGCACTGAAGGAGACATACGTCGACGAGGAGCCGTGGGAGGTGATGCGCATGCCTCGATGGAGCTGCGCGATGGGACACCGGCTAGAGGCGGATACGGAAGACGAACTGGTGCACAAGATTCAGGAGCACATGCGCAAGGACCACGGCATGGAGATCTCCGAGGATCGCATCCGCCGCGACCTGCGCGACGAGAGCTAGCGCCCTACCTCCTACCTCCGAATGACCGCCTTCCTCCTGATTACCTCCAGCAAGAACGCCACATAGCGTCCCGGATACGAGAAGCGCATTCCCTGGGCCCGCGCTTTCTTGGGGCAGCGGGTCTAACCGGGCCGGCAGACGGGCATGACCTCACTGAAACCTCCGACAAAGGCAGACCTGCCGCGAGGCAGGGGCGCAAAGCTACGGACCCTCGTGGTCGGCTGGGCTGCCGAAGAGGATTTCGCGTTCCGGGCGCTGGTTGGCGTGGCCGACTGAGGATCGGGATGCGAGGTCCGTTCAGGTCTCGCATTATCCTGCCGGCCCATCGCATTCCCCCGGGAGAGGGCAAGACCAATTGATCACCCCTGGGCCTGGAAAGGATTGATGTTCCAGATGAACCACGCGCATCCGCGCTGGTCTAGCGACCCGGCGGTGGAAACTCGCCGACGCCGGCAGGGTGGGTTTACCCTCGTGGAAGTTGGCATCACGCTGGGCTTGGCGGCCGTCATGCTGGCCCTGGCTCTGGCGCTCTGGGGAGGCGCGATTGGCGGCCGCCGCGTGGTCAAAGTGGCCGAGGATCTCGCGGGGCTCCTCAGATTCGCGCAGCAGGCCGCCGTAGCCGATTCAGCAGATGCCTGTCTTTACCGCGTAGTCATCACCACAACGCAGGGGGAGGCTCGGAGGGTGGCCCGGGAGGCTTCCGGAGCGTGCACGTCGCCGGAAGTCGTAAGCACGGTCCGAGTCATCGAAGCCTACCCGCGCGGCGTGGCGGTGGGGGCGGCCACAGTTGAGTTCTCCAGCGCCGGCGGTCTGACAACTGGCACGCTTGTCTCTATTGCCGTCACCTCCGGTGGGAGCGCCCGCTACGTGCGCGTCCAGCCCGAGACAGGCAACGTCGAGGTGGCCCCGACTCCATGAAACCACGAGCCAACCCAGAGCGCGGTCTGACGCTGTTGGAGGTCCTGGTCTCACTGCTCCTGCTGTCGATGGTCGCGCTGGCGAACAGCGCGGTCATCCGGTCCCTGGGACTGCTGGGGGTCGTGCAGTTTTCGACCGAGCAGCGTCCGGCCCGGCTGCGGACGCTGGCAATGGAGTACGTGGACGCGGAGTTCGAGTTCCTGCAGAACTACCCGTACCCCTACTTCCGGGACGCGGCCGCGTGTAATCCCGTCACCGGATTGCCCACACCGTTTTCCACTCCCCGGCGCGTCCCTTCCTCGTACCTCACCCGGGAGCCGCTTCTGCCGGCTCCCTTCTTCGCGGCGGATATCCTGGTCACGAGCGATCCAGTGGTTAGCCCGGGGACGGCCCCAGACGACTGCCAGCCCAGGCGGATCACCGTCAACGTGTACTTGAACGCGGCGGATGCCCCCGCCACCCCCGGTGGGAGCGGTGGCGTGATCTTCATGCGCGGTGAGTCCGCGCGGGCGCCATGAGGCGGCGGGGACCGTGGGCCGGACGGTTCCGGGCAGAGCCAGGCTATTCGGTCCTGGAAGTGCTGGTGAGCCTCTCTCTCCTGGCGGTCATGATGCTGGTTGGTTTTACGCTCTTCTCCGGCACCTTCAAAGCCTGGCTGGCCGGACGCAAGATCGCCGACGAGCAGCAGAACGCCAGGGTGGTGCTCGAGTGGATGACGAGGCGGCTCCGGATGGCCGGCCATGGCGCGGCAGCGGGCACGAGCGAGTACTTCACGGAAGCGGCGGCCGGCGCACTGGCCTTTCTGGCCGACATCGATGGGAACGGGACCGCCGAACTGCATCGGTTCTGCATCGACAGCGCCCCGGGTGTTGTTCGGGAGCAGATCGCGGGGGGGGTGTCCAGCGCATGCACGGCGGGCGGGCAATTGACGTCACGGGGCGTCCGTCCCCTCAGGATCGTCCAGCTTCGGTTTGACTATCTCGATGGGCTGCAGGCCCCGCTCACGCCTCTCCCACTGACCGCCGGACAGCGCTCGACGGTCGCGTGGGTCCGCATCGCGGTTGGCCTCGACTCCAACCAGTCAGGGGTCTATGAGGCGTCAGAGGACCTGACCTTTGTCGCCGATGTGGCGGTGCGCAAAGACTAATCGCACGTAGAGAAGAGGAGAGACATGACATTCGGATGGAGAAAGAGGCTGCACGACGAGTCAGGCGCCGCCCTGGCCGCGACTCTGGCGACGATCATCTTGAACTTCCTCGTCTCTGCGACGCTGGTGAGTCTGGCCATGAGTGAGTACCAGACGGCGGGGGTCGCCGCGCAGTCGCGCCAGGCCTTCCAGCTGGCAGGGGCGGCGCTGGCGAGGGGGACGTTTGAGGTCAGCCGGGACGGAGAGTGGGACGATGGTGCCGGGGCGACGGCCGAGCACACCCCCGGCGACACCGCCACCTGGTACCGGCTCTTCGATGGGGCGGCGTTCGTCGACAACGTTTCCTATCCGGCCTCGTCACCCCTCGGCCGGATCACCGTGCAGCTGCGCGCGGTGGCCTCCGGTGAGTACCCCGGGTGCAACTCCGAAACCTGCATCTGGGTACGCGCGACGGGACGGGTCAGAAACGCATCCCGCCGCATCGAGGTGCTCCTGGGGAAGATCACGGCCGCTGACTTCACGGCGTATTCGGACAGCGACATCAACGTCGGCGCCGGCGGCGGCGGGAACGGCTCCTTCACCCTTCATGGGTCGCTCTACATCGCCAACTGCACCAACATGGTCATCGACGGCCAGACCTTCTGCGTGGGGCTCAACATGCAGGGGACCGGTGCCATCCTGAACGACCGGCCCTTCTTCACCGATACGCCTGGCGTCGAACCCTACCACAACAGAGTGTACGCGCGGGGGTATGTGACCGGCCAGGGCAACTCCTGGCAGATCGGTCTCGACGCGCAGAAGATGTGGGGTGTCCACGCGGCCGGCTGGCCCCCCGCCAACGACAACCAGATCGACGCCTACCGTCGGGACGACGCGGTGCCCATCATCCCGTTCGCCGATCCATCCCAACTGATCGCCGCGCGGAAGGCCGAGGCGGCCAATGCGTTGGTCGCCTATGAATGCACGCGGCCCGGTGGGATCTGCACCGCCGCCCAGTGGCAGCAGGTGGATCTGACCAACGCGACCGCTACGCTGCTGCTGCGGAACAACGCGAAGGTCGTGATCCCTGATCAGAGCGCGGGGACTGACTGCACGACCGCCCTCGGAGCGGTGACCTGCAACCTGGCGACGCCGACACCGCTCAGCGTGGACGGCGCGGGCAACTTCTCCATGGTCTTCAACGGGTACCTCGGCGCCGGCGTGGCGAACATGGCGACACAGCGGGACGCCTACATCCACATGAACTCACGCGTCGAGGTCCGCACCGATCTCCTCTACCAGGGAACGGCGACCTTCCTGGTGGAGAACAGCAACGCCCAGGCGGTGGAGATTCGCAGCTCGGTGACACCCGTCTGCGCGGTGAGTCAGGGGAGCGGATGCTCCCAGACCTTTGGACAGCCAGGCGGCCACACCTATGCCTTCGCCGTCGATGGAGGGATGTACGTCCGCGGGGCAGGGCTGGAGATGAATGTCGTGCTTCTGGCCCACGACGCGCTCAAGAACGACAACCCACAGGACTGGTACGGCCTCTTCATCGCCGACGAGCTGGACTTCGACAACAACCCGCAGATCTACCCCGTCTCTGGACTGAAGGCCAACCTCCCTCCCGGGATCGGCGAGTACGTGCAGTCGGGGGCCTTCGGAGTGGTGCCCTTTCTCTGGCGGGAACTCTTCTAGGCGGGGGGTCCTGGTGAGTTACCGCACTCCCTGATCCGGCGTCAGAGCGGCCTCCACCGTCTCGAACAGTGGCAGGGCCTCCGCGGCGCCGGCGATCTCTAGGATGCGCCGGGCGATAGCTCCAGCAGGGGCGACTACCACCAGCTGCTGCCGGGTCACGCTCAAGCGTTCGGCGGCCTGCAGCAGCGCGCGCACCCCCTTGCTGTCGAAATACGACGTCTCCGCCATCGCCACCACGACGGTGCCCTGGTCGGCGCGCGAGGCGCGGTCCAGCGCCGCGTCCAGCTCCTGGACGTTCGTCAGGTCCACCTCACCGGTGACCCGCACGATAGGGATGCCGCGCGCGTACTCGATGTCGAAGCGGCCTTCCGTGGTCATCGTGCCTCGCCGCCCGTCGTTTGCTTCGCCGGCGTGAGGTCGGCTTCCAGGCGCACCGTGGTCCCCCGTTCGCCGCGCTCGAAGTCCGCGCGGTCCGCCAGCGAACGCATCAGGGTGATCCCCCGGCCCCCCCCGTCCGCCCGCGGCGGACGCCAGCGTCCCTGGTCCTGCACGGTGACGACGAGCGCATCGCCCTGCACCGCCGCCCGCACGGTCACCTCTCCGGGGATGATGCCGTAGGCATGTTCGATGGCATTGTTTACCGCTTCGCAGGCCGCGATCACCAGCGCAGCAGCGCGGTCGGGAGACAGCCCCGCTCCCTCCGCGGCGTGGCGGATCGCCTGGCGCACCAGCGGCAGCGCGGAGGGAATGGCGGGCAGCGTCACCTCGGCTACACCCAGCGGGAGGGGGGTCATCGAGAGGGTGATCACGGCCACGTCATCAGGGGGCTGCCGGTTTCCCAGCACGCGGCCCTGCACTGCCAGCGCGCGATCGAACGCCGGCTGATTGGCCTCGGCGCGCACCGCTTCCAGCAGCGCCTGTTCACCCGTGATGGGGTTGCGCTCGAATTCGATCAGCCCGTCGGTGAAGAGCACGAGGAACGCCCCCGGGTGCAGCTGCACGGTCCAGTCCTGCACCGGTGTGGCCCGGCGCATCCCCAACGGCAGCCCCCCGCCGGCGAGCGTCTCTACGGTGTCTGCGGCGGCGAGGACGGGGGAGGGATGTCCGGCGCTGGCGTAGGTGAAGGTCTGTTTGGCCGGGTCGAAGACCCCGAAGAGCGCGGTGGCCATCTCGTCGCCCGGCAGGAGGTGCAGCAGCCGGCTCGCCCGGGTGAGGACGGCCGAGGGCGTCGGATCGTCCCAGGCGGCGGCGCGGATGCCCTGCCGGACCTGTCCCATCACCACCGCCGCTTCGACGCCGTGGCCGGTCACGTCGCCGATGGAGATACCGAGGCGGCCGTCGGGCAG
Source organism: bacterium (assembly GCA_050695215.1). Taxonomy (GTDB): domain Bacteria; phylum Sysuimicrobiota; class Sysuimicrobiia; order Sysuimicrobiales; family Humicultoraceae; genus JACQGZ01. The sequence continues at coordinate 18,608 of JBOGSD010000002.1, read as the reverse complement.
CCAGAAGGCGTCGTACCAGTCGCCGCCGACCTCCGTTCCGGCGCTGCCCGGGATGTAGGCGGCGTGCATGACCACTCCCGGCACCTGCGGCAGGGCGGCCGGCAGGAACGCCTGCTGCAGCGTGCGTGCCACCGTGCGCTCCCGTTCGTAGAGTCGGGCGTTGTCCACGGCCACGGCGGCGCGCCTGGCCAGTTCTTCCGCCAGCGAGACGTCCTCCGGCCCAAAGACCCGCGCGCCGCAGGCGGCGAAGACCATCATGGCCACCACCTGGCCCCGCGCGATCAGCGGCGCCGCGATCAGCGACCGCACCGCCAGCTCGCGAACGAGCGCGCGCATCTCCTCGTGGGGTGTCAGCGCCGCGATGGTTTCTTCGGTGAGGTTGGCGATCAGCAGGGTCCGTCCCGCGCGGAGATCCTCGGCCTGTGGCCCGCGCATGTCGGGCGGGTAGCGGCTGGTCAGACCGCGGACGCGGTCTTCCACGATAGGATCGGCGTGGGCGATCTCCAGCCGTTGGGCCGTCCCGTCCACCTCGATCGTGTAGACGCTGGTCCAGTCGGCCACCCGCGGCACGGTGAGGCGGGCCAGCTGGCGGAGAATCGTCGCGGGGTCGAGCGACGCTCCGAGCAGCACGCTGGCCTCGCCCAGGAAGGCCAGCCGCCCGCGCTCTCTCCGCAGCGTGTCCTCGCGTTCGGCGACGGCCCGGCTCATCGCCGCCATCCCCTCGGCCAGCTGGCGCACTTCCAGCAGTGGCCCAGTCGAAGGAGCGATGTCGGGCCGTTCTCCCCGGGCCACGCCGGCCGCGCTGGCCGCGAGGACAGAGAGCGGACGGGTGAGGCGGATAATAAAGACGGCCGCCAATGCGCCCAAGACTACCAGGACCACCGCCAACTGTGCTCCCTGGCTGAAGAATTGGGCCTGGAGGACCGCCTGGATGGCAGCCCCGGGACGCGTGTAGGAGACCGCCCAGCCGGTGCGGGGGATCGGCACGATGACCCCAAAGCGTTCTTCACCCGACCGGCGGCCCTGGCGCCGATCCAGCACCACCATCTCCCCACCCAGGGCGCGGCGCACGTCGGGGGCGGCGGAGAAGTCTGTCACCCCTGGGGGGACGCTGCCCTTGAGGTCGGTGAACAGGAGTTGGCCCCGGCGGTCCAGCAGGGTCACGCGGGCGTCTGCGGCAAGGCGCACCGGCAGCAGCTCAAAGACGCGCTCCGGAAAGAAGGCGGCGATCAAGTAGCCTTTCGGCGCTCCCGTGGGCGAAGGGATGATCCTGCCGAACGCCACCGTTACCGTGCCGGACTGTATGCCCCTGAGCATGTCGCTCCAGACCGCCTTGGCCCCGGCCTGCAGCGCCTTGACGTAGGGACGGGCTGAGAGGTCGGTGCCGACGTCCGCAGCGTTCTGGGCGACGATGACCCTCCCCGCGGTGTCGGTCACGAACAGAGCGCGGAGATGGGGGTGGGCGGCGAGGACCGTGCCGACATACGCTTCGTTCCGCTGCTGGCTGAGTGATTCCGGCTGGGCCGACAGCGCGGCCACCATCGCCAGCGTGGTGTTCTCCAGGTCCCTCACAAACGCGTCGACGGCGGAGCTGAGCACCTGCCCGATGGCGGTGGCGTTCTCGATCTCCGCCTCCCGTCGTTCCTGCAGGGCGACACGGTACGATGCCAGGATGAGGATGAGGACCAGTCCGAGCAGGACGACCAGACCGATGAAGATCTGCGTACTGAGACGCCAGGCTCGCACGCTTCCTCCCCCGAACTCAGCGCCGGAAGTGCCGGGATCTTTGCTATGATACGGCCTTACTCGACGACCACGGTCAAATCAGGTCCCTGCCATTTGGTGGGGCGCCCCCTGGCTTTTCCCCCACTCCGGGGGCGGTAAACATCCGAGCAGAGTCCTGGCCTGAAGGAGCATGACGGCCGCGGCGGCAATCTCACTCGGGGATGAACTACCGGCTCGGCGTCGACATCGGCGGGACCTTCACCGATCTGCTGCTGGTCGCGGCGGACGGCCGCACCCACATCGGCAAGACCCTGACGACGGCCGACCCGTCTCAAGGGATCGAAACCGCCGTGGCCGAGAGCCTGCGCGGCACCGGCATCGGTGGGGGCGAGCGCGGCATTCTCGTCCACGCCACCACCCTCGCGACCAACGCGATTCTCGAACGGTCGGGCCCGCCCACGGCGCTGCTGGCCACCGCCGGGTTCCGCGACGCGCTGGAGATCGGCCGCGAGCATCGCTTCGACCTCTACGACTTGAACCTGGAGTTTCCCCGGCCCCTGATCCCTCGGTATCTGCGCTTCGATGTGCCCGAGCGCATCGCCGCGGACGGGGCCGTCCTGCGCCCGCTCGATGAAGGGTTCCTCCGCCGCCTCGCCGCCGGACTGGCGGCCAAAGGCATCCGCGCGGTCGCGGTCTGCTACCTGCACAGTTTCCGCAACCCCGTCCACGAACGGCGCACCGGGGAGATCATGGCGGAGGTGGCGCCGGAGATCGCTGTCTCGCTGAGCGCGGAGGTCGCCCCCGAGATCCGCGAGTTCCAGCGGGCCAGCACCACGGCGGTCAACGCGTATGTGCAGGAGCGGGTGGCCGGCTACCTGGACGGCCTGCGGGAGCGCGCCGCGGCGGCGGGCTTCCACGGCGAGATCTTCGTCATGCTCAGCAGCGGGTCCATTGGCACCGTCGAGACCGCCTCGCGGTTTCCCGTCCGCCTCCTCGAGTCCGGGCCCGCCGCCGGCGCGCTGGCGGCGGCGGCCCTCGGCGGGCGGGCCGGATTCGCCGACCTGCTTTCCTTTGACATGGGAGGCACCACCGCCAAACTGTGTGCGGTGCAAAATGGCGCGCCGCTGCAGGGGCACGAGTTTGAGGTCGACCGGGTCTACCGGTTCCGCCGCGGCAGCGGCCTGCCGGTCTCGATCCCCGTCATCGACATGATCGAGATCGGCGCGGGCGGGGGCAGCATCGCGCGCCGTTCCCCCCTCGGGCTGCTTACCGTCGGCCCCGACAGTGCCGGCGCCGACCCCGGCCCGGCCTGCTACGGACGCGGCGGCCGCGAGCCCACGGTGACCGACGCCGATCTGCTCTTGGGGTATCTCGCCCCCGGTTACTTCCTTGGCGGGAAGATGCGGCTCGACGTTGCTGCGGCGCGCGAGGCGGTGGCCGCGGTGGCCCGTCCCCTGGGGCTGACCGTCGAGGGCGCGGCCTGGGGGATCCATCAGATCGTCAACGAGCACATGGCCGGCGCGGCCCGGGCGCACCTGAACGAACGGGGCCTGACCCCCGGCCGCCTGCCGATCTTCGCCTTCGGCGGGGCGGGACCGGTGCACGCCTACCGCGTCGCGGAGATCCTGCGCACCTCCGTAATCATCGCTCCACCGGGAGCGGGAGTAGGATCGGCCTTCGGCCTGCTCGCCGCGCCCCTGGCGTTCGAGCTGGCCCGGAGTGGATACGGCCGGCTGGACGATCTTGACTGGCGCGCCGCCAATGGGCTGCTGGACGACTTGGCCGCGGAGGGCCGGGACCTCCTGGCGCGGGCGGGACTGCGGGGCGACGCGGTCTCGGCGCGGCGAAGCGCGGAGATGCGTTATCTGGGGCAGGGGCACGACGTCGCCGTGGCGCTCCCACACGGCCCGCTCGGTCCCGGCCGCGCGGCGGAGGTCGTCGCTGAGTTCGAGCGCACGTATCAGCGCCACTACGGGCGCCTGGGTCCGCGCGTCCCCCTGGAAATCACCAACTGGCGTGTCACCGTCAGCGGACCCCGGCCGGCGCTCGACTTCCGCATGGGGTCGACCCGAGCGGCCGGCGGGAGGTCGCAAAAGGGGGTCCGGCGGGCCTACTTTCCCGAAGCGGACGGGTTCGCGGATACACCGGTGTACGACCGCTACGCCCTCCGCCCCGGCGAGGTCTTCTCCGGTCCGGCGATCGTGGAGGAGCGGGAGTCCACGCTCGTGGTGGGCCCGCGCGGCCGGGGGCGGGTTGATGAGCACCTGAACGTCATCGTGGAACTGGGCGCCCACCCGTGATGAAGGTCCCGTCGATCGACCCGGTGATGCTGGAGGTGCTCTGGGCGCGGCTGCTGGCCGTCGTCACGGGGCAGCAAGAGACGCTCATGCGCACCGCCTTCTCCGCGATCGTGCGGGAGAGCCAGGATCTGGCCTGCGGCCTCTTCGACCCCCGGGGCCGCATGATCGCGCAGTCGGTGAGCGGCACCCCGGGGCACATCAACGCGATGGCCACCTCGATGGGACACTTCCTGGAAGCCTATCCGCTCGCCGCCCTGGCCGCGGGCGACGTGCTCATCACCAACGACCCCTGGATGACGGCGGGGCAGATCAACGACGTCACTATCACCACGCCGATCTTCCGCGGCGGGCGGGTGGTGGCGCTCTTCGCCAATACCTGCCACGCGGCGGACATCGGCGGCCGCCTGCTCTCGGCCGAGGCGCGCGAGGTGTATGAGGAAGGGCTGCGCATCCCCGTCATGAAGCTCTTCGACCGCGGCGAGGTCAGCGACGCGCTGCTGCGAGTGGTGCGCGCGAACGTGCGGCTGCCCGACGAAGTGGTGGGCGACCTCTACGCGCAGGCCGCCTGTAACGACGCCGGCGGGCAGGCCCTCCTGGAGATGATGGATGAGTTCCGCCTGGAGAGCCTCGATCGGCTGGCGGAGGAGATCCTCACCCGCTCTGAGGCGGCCGTGCGCGCGCGCATCCGCGACCTGCCCGATGGCGAGTGGAGCAGCGAGAGCTGGAGCGACGGGTTCGCCGAGCCGGTGGTGATCCGCTGCCGGGTCCGCGTCGCCGGCGAGGAGATCTTCATCGACTTTGCAGGCTCGGCGCCGCAGAGTCCGCACGGCATCAACGTCGTGCTGAACTACACCCACGCGTACGCCTCCTTCGCCCTCAAAGCCGCGGTCTATCCCGACGTGCCGCACAACGACGGCGGCTTCCGCCCCGTCCACGTCTCCGCGCCGCCGGGCAGCATCCTCAATGCGCTTTCACCGGCGCCGGTGGCGAGCCGGCACGCCATCGGCCACCTGCTCCCCAGCGCGATCTTCACCGCCCTCGCCGGCGCGCTCCCCGGCAGGCTGCTGGCGCCGGGCGCCGACTCCATCTGGCTGAGCGTGTGGCGCGGCGGAGATCCGCCCTTCACCTTTACGATGTTTCAGTTGGGCGGCACCGGGGCGCGTCCGACGAAAGACGGCCTCTCGGCCGTGGGCTTCCCCAGCGGGGTCGCCGGCGTCCCGGCGGAGGTGGTCGAGACGCTCTCGCCGCTGCTACTGGCGCGCCGCGAGTTGCGGCCCGACTCCGGGGGCGCGGGGACCTGGCGCGGCGGATTAGGGCAGGTGACGGAATTCACCGCGCCGGCCACGGGGGAGGTGAGCGTCTCGCCCATCGTGGACCGCACGCGGTTCCCCGCTCCGGGACTGCGCGGCGGCGGCCCGGGGGCGGCGGGCGAGGTCATCCTCGATGATGGTGTGCGTCCCAACCCCAAGGCGCGCACCACGCTCGCGGCCGGCCGGTCGATCCATGTGAACACGCCGGGCGGCGGGGGGTACGGCGATCCCTTCGCCCGCGACCCCGAGCGCGTGCGCCGGGACGTTATCGCCGGCTACGTCACGGCGGACGCGGCCGAGCGGGAGTACGGCGTGGTCGTCCGCTTTACGGGAGCGCCCGACGAGCTGGTGCGGCTGCCGGAGCAATGGGTGATCGATGAAACCGCAACTGCCGCCTTGAGAGGCCGTAGGCTACCTGGCTGAAACCCTCGGCTTGGTCTCGGCGCGCTTCGACGCGTCTGGGGACCTCAAGAGCCTCGGTCGTCCGGGCAGGCGGGGCCAGGTTTCAGCAAACCGATCGATAGCATGCCGGTTCCAGATCGGGCCGGCGGCGAGTTCAGCGAGAGGCTTTGGAAACTTCTCAGCCCTCGTCAGCTGGTGAGCGCGCTGCCGGGTTACCCCCAGAATCCCGGCAACCTCCGTGACTCCCACAAACGGCGGGAGGCTCGGTTCCTGAAGGCGGCGGATCTGTTCCTCCACGGTCTGGATCTCCGCAGCAAAAATCACCGGCCGGCCGGGAAACCGCACCCTGCGGTAGATCGCTGAGAAAATCTTTAGCGCCTTTGCGATCCCCGCCGCGGCGCTGCGAGCGTGGACGTTGAAAGTGACGCCCAGATTGCGCGCACCAGGGCTGGCGACAGCGCCCCGTCCTCTCAGCGCGTCGAGAAGACTATCAGTCAGGTCATACAGGCGGTCCCGGTCGCGAACCCGATGCGTTGAGTCCAGGTGAACGCTCCATTCCCGCATATCGAAAACCCCCTTACTTTGTGGGCGGCCACACGAGCCCAGCCCGTTTCATCCGCGAGAAGAAGTTACGAACCGCCGCGACATCGGAAGGCGTACTGTGCCACGTGACAGGGTCCCGATTAGGATCCGCAGGGAAGAACATCCATCCCTTCTTGATCCGTCTTACTCGAAATCCTTGCCGCTTCGCCTCCTCGGCGATCTCGCTAAAATCCATTCTTCCAAATCTCCCTTGACGATGTCAATACTATCCGCTAGGCCCCGTTCTATTCGAGGCCGCATAAGAGCCCTGCTCTCTATCATCGTCAAGATGGCCGGATTTCTGGGGGTAGGGCCATGAGTGACCGCGCCGGGTATATGCTCTAGGTGATGTCCGTCCCCGCAGAACCCTCCCGCTGGATCCGGAGGGTCATCCTCCTCATCTTCGTCCTCTCCGGGGTCAGCGCCCTCATCTACGAACTCGTCTGGATGCGCCGGCTCACCCTGATCTTCGGCAGCACCACCCTGGCGGTGAGCACGGTCCTGGCGGCCCTCATGGGCGGACTGGCGCTGGGCAGCCTCCTGCTGGGGCGCGTCGCCGACCGCCGTCCCCAGAGCGCGCTGTTCACCTATGGCCTGCTCGAAGTGGGCATCGCGCTCGCCGCCCTGCTGATGCCGCTGTTCCTCCGCGGCACCGAGGCGGTGTATCTGCGACTCTACCCCCAGCTGGAAGGCAGCCCGCAGATTTTCCTGGTCGTCCAGTTCCTGCTGGTGGCCGCCGTGATCATCCTCCCGGCGACGCTGATGGGAGGGACGCTGCCGCTCCTCAGCAAGACGCTGGTACTGCGCCAAGACCAGATCGGCGGCCAGGTGGGGGCGCTCTACGCCGCCAACACGTTCGGCGCCGCAGCCGGGACCGCCCTCGCCACCTATCTTCTTCTCCCGGCGGCGGGTCTGGGCCGCAGCCAGCTCCTCGCCGCCCTGCTCAACCTGGCGGCGGGTGGTGTCGCCCTCACGCTCGACGGCGCCCTCCGTCTGCGCCGGCCCGCCGCTGCTCCCTCCCCCGGGAGGGCGGAGAAGGCGCGGACCGACCGGAGCAAACCGGCAAAAGCCCGGGGCGAAGCGCTCCCGGCGAACGTGCGCGTCCTGCTCCTGGGAACGGCCCTCTCCGGATTCGCGGCGATGCTCTACGAGGTGGGGTGGGCGCGGGTCCTCGGGCTCGTCTTCGGCAGCTCCGTCTATGCGTTTGGCACGATGGTGCTGCTTTTTCTGCTGGGGCTCGCCCTGGGCAGCGCGCTCTTCGCCCGCCTGCGGCTGACCCTCCCCCAGACGGTGGCCACGTTCGCCCTGGCCGAGGCGGGGATCGCCGCCGCGGGCCTGGCGGCGGCGGCGCTCATCCCCCGGATGCCGATCGTGCTCATGCGCGCCTTCCCGCTGGTCCAGCATTCCTTCCCGCTGCAGCACCTATTGCAGCTGTCGCTGGCGGGTCTCCTGATCGTCCCTGCCGCGATCCTCTTCGGTGTGGCCTTCCCGGCGGTCGTCGCGGCCACGACCGCGTCTCCTGGGGGGGTGGGTCGAGGCGTCGGGGTGGCCGCCGCGTTGAACACCGCCGGCACCGTCGCGGGTGCGGTCCTGGGCGGGTTCGTCCTCATCCCCCAGCTGGGGCTGCGGGCCACCATGCTGCTGGCGGCGGTGGCCACGACGGTAGCCGCGGTGGCGGCTCTGGTGGCGGGTCCGCTCTCGTTTCGCCGGGGGCGGCGGGCGCTGGCGGTCGCCCTGGCCGTGATCCCCATCCTGCTGGCGCTCCTGCTGCCGTCCTGGCCGCGTCAGGTGCTGGCCAGCGGCGCCGCCTTCTACGCTCCGGTCTATAAAACGGCCGATGAACTCCGGGCCGCCGTCGGGCGCACGGAGCTCCTGTACTACAAGGATGGGGTGTCCACCACGCTGTCGGTGGACCGCGCCGGCGGCTATCGCTTCTACCGCGTCAACGGCAAGACCGACGCCTCCACCCATCCCGGCGACGTGGCCAACCAGCTGCTCTTGGGCCACCTCCCGATGCTGCTCCACCCCGCCCCCCAGGACGTTTTCATCCTCGGCCTGGGGACGGGGATGACCGCCGCGGCCGTCGCCCGCCATCCCGTCCGGCGCATCGATATCGTGGACCTGGAGCCGGCGGCGCGGGAGGCGGCGCGACACTTCGAGATGGAGAACCGGCGGGTGCTCACCGATCCGCGTACGCGGTTGATCACGGCGGACGGCCGAGCGGCCCTCCTGGCGAGGCCCCAGAGCTATGACGTGATCATCTCCGACCCGTCCGACGTCTGGACCGCCGGGGTGGGCACGCTCTTCACGCGCGAGTTCTACCGGATTGCGGCGTCGCGGCTGCGCCCGGGCGGCGTGATGGTGCAGTGGTTTCACACGCACGTGCTGCCTCCCGAGCAGATGAAGCTGATCGTCGCCACGTTCCGGGGTGTCTTCCCGCACGCGTCACTGTGGCGCCCCAACCGCGGCGACATCATCCTCCTGGGCAGCACCCAGCCGCGGCCCTGGGATTACCAGCGGCTCCGGCGGCGCATCCACGACACCCCCGGTGTGGAGGAGGAGTTGCGGGCGATTGGGCTCTGGCACCCGCTGGCCCTCTTTGCGCCCTTCGTGCTGGACGGGCAAGACCTGGCGCGGCTGCTCGCCGGAGTCCGGGAGGCCCATGTCGATGACCGGCCCGTCGTCGAGTTCCTCGCCCCGCGCTTCCTGTACGCGGATACGACGACGGCCAACGATGCGGGGGTGCAGCGGCTGCAGCGGGCGCTGCTGCCGGCGCTGACGAGCTACCGCGCCGAGCGGGACATGGACGGACGCGCCACGTACCTGCTGGGATTCGGCTATGCTTCGCTGGGCCGGACCGATCTGGCGATCGACCTGATGAGCCAGAGCATCAAGCGTGAGCCGGCCAATCCGAAATACCTGATCGGCCTCGCCCACCAGTACCGCGCCAAGGGCCAAGGTGAACAGGCGGCGTCCCTCTACCTACGGGCCCTGGCGCTCGCGCCTGCCGAGGCGGAAGCGGCCCTGGCGCTGGCGGCTCTGCTGCGCGAGGAGGGCAAGGACCGGTCTGCGGAGGAGGTGCTGCGGACCGCGCTGTCCGCCCGTCCCCAAGAAGTCAACCTGCTGGCAGCGACGGGGACGCTGCTGCTGGATGGGGGCCGTCCCCGCGAAGCCCTCCCGCTGCTCTCCCGCGCCGTGGCCGAAGAACCGAAGAACGGATCGGTGCGTCTGCTCTACGGCCGGGTCCTCCGGGCTCTGGGGCGGCGGGCAGAGGCAGTGGCGCAGTTGCGCCAGGCCGGTGTGCTGGCCCCCGAGGAGGGTGCGGTCTACCGGGAATTGGGCGAAGCCCTGTTGGAAGCCGGTCTCCTCAAGGAGGCGACAGAGATGCTCGAGCGGGCGGTGGCCCTCGATGGGAGTGATGTTGACGCACTGGTCGCGCTGGCCCGGGCGGCCCGCCGGCGAGGGGATCTGCCGGCGGCCCGCAGGGCCCGCGACCGGGCTCTCCGGCTCGACCCCTATCATCCGGCCGTGCTCGAACTGGTGGGCGACTGAGCGCCCTGGGGGCGCCGCCCGGCCTCTTCTAAGACGCACTAAGCAGTCAGATATGAGATAATAGGAGGGTCCTCACGTCGAAGGAGATGGCCATTGCGCAAACCCGAAGTTGGTGAACGCGTCTGGTGGAAAGTCTCTGGCGACGCCCGCTCCGGTGTGGTCGTGGCCATCCGCCGGGACGGCACGACGACCGTCCGCGGGGATGATGGCCGGGAGGTCGAGATCGGTCTCGACCGCATCTACCGGCGCGAGCGGGTGCGGCCGTGACGATGCGGACGCCGGGCGTGATCCCTGGGCCGGAGGAGATCTACGCGATCCATGAGGAGCGGGCCGCCGGCATGACGCCGCGCCAGATCGGCGCGCGGCATGAGATCTCCGGGGTGACCGTGTCGCAGTTCCTCCGTCCGCGGACCAACACCACGCTGCCGACCCCCTTCGACCTGAGCAAGAATCCCGCCGGTCAGGCGCTGGCGATCCCGATGTACTGGTTGGGCTTCATCACCGCATCCGGCCGCGCCTCCCACCGGTCCGCCCCGCACACCGTGGTCCTCTCGCTGGACGTCGGCGACTTGGAGTTCGTGCAGGTGATGGGTCGGGATCTGTTGCGGACGCACGCCAGCTACGAATTCTGCCACAGCAGCCATGATGGGCATCAGGTCTACATCCGGGAGCGCGATCTGGGAGAGTCGGTCGTCCACTGGGGGGTGATCACTGACCCGCACGAGGCGGCCCTACCCCTCGACTACATCCCGGCCGACGCTCTGCCGCACTTCCTCCGTGGGCTACTGGAAGGACAGATGCGCCATCCGCCGTTTGGCGGGCGGACTCGGGAGAGCGCGCTGCCCTCTGTGCGCATCCAACGCCTAATCATTCCCGGATCGCCGCCCTTCGTCGAGGCCTTGCGGCGGCGGCTCCGCCACTCGCCGGAGAGGCTGGAGGGGGAGGTCGAGGCGACAAACGGTGCGGGCGCCCTGCTGACGTTCCGAGGTGCGGCCGTGGAGGCGCTGCTGCGCTACGCCTACCGCCACCCGCTGAGGTCGAGTCCGCGGGCCGAGCGGTTCGTCAAGGCGTTCGCCGCCGCCCCGCCTTCCTGACAGCCGCCCGCCCCTGCTGCCCCGCCTAACCTAAAGCCGCGACGCGGTCGCTTAGCCTAGCGGCGCGACGCGTTCTGGATCAAGCCCGTGTCCGAGCACGCCGTAGGCTTCCCCCGACTGCGGATCCACGAGACGGACGTGATCGAGATAGAGGCGGGGTGTCCGCCACAGCGTCCCCAGCGCCCGCCACAGCGGCATGGTGTGGTACCGGTCCGGCCAGAGTTCCATCAGCAGCCGCTTGACGTGAGGCATGTACTTCGTGCTCATCGCCGGGAAAATGTGGTGCTCCGTGTGATGACCGAAGTTTGAGTGCAGCACGTCCAGGACCTTCGGCACCGTTACCGACAGCGATCCCGCGAGCGGATCATCATCTTCCAGCAGGGGATTGAGCATGTGGTTGGTGGCGATGTAGGCCATCAGCACGAAATTTCCGATGAGCACCGGGATCAGGTAGAAGAACGGGAAGTGTCGCCAGCCCAGCCCGAACCCCAACCCAGTCCAGAGCACCAGGGGGATCAGCGTCTCGGCCCCCAGACGGAGCCGGGCCTGCCAGCCCAGGCGGGGGAGGGTCTGAAACAACACGATCATGGCGTGCACGCTCAGCCACACCGTGAGGAGCCCAAAGAACAGGACGCTCTTCACCGGCACGAGGCGGTAGAGGAGGCGCAGCACCGGACGGTGATGATATTGCTCCAGCGTGGCCGAGACGTCGGGGTCCTCTCCCAGCAGCTGGGTGTTGCCGTGATGCTCCACGTTGTGCCAGCGCCGCCAGAGCATCGGCGCGATGGACGCCGGCAGCATGCAGAAGCCGCCGAGCAGATCACGCGCCCACGCCCACCGCAGCACTCCGCCGTGGAGGATCTCATGGCCGAGGAACCCCAAAGACCCAAAGGCCATCCCGATGATCAGCGCCACCCCAATCCGGCCGATCGTGGGGAGGTCGCCGAAGGCGATGGCGATCATCCCCCCGATGGCGATCGCCGCATAAGGGATCACCCATAACGCGCGATAGGGGACGGGCCGAAAATAGTGCGCGGGCAACCGCCGGCGCAGTTCCTGTGCGTACTGCCGATGGGCGTTCATCTAGACGACCTTGACGTTGACGGCCTGGGGACCCTTCTGACCCTGGGTGACTTCGAACTCCACCTTCTCCCCCTCGTTGAGGCTGCGGAAGCCCTCCGCCTGGATGGCACTGTGGTGGACGAAGAGGTCCTTTCCTCCGTCGTCCGGAGTGATAAAGCCGTAGCCCTTTTCAGGATTAAACCACTTGACTGTGCCTCGCGCCATTGTCACCCGCCACCTCCCGTAATATACACAGCCCCTCCATGCTCCCCTGCCGGGGCGAGATTGTCAAACTAGGCGCGCGTGGTTCGGGCCCCTTTTGCCCGCGCGGCCCAGATCTGGGTGGCCTGGTCCCACTCCCTGACCGCGCGGGGGCCGTTGACGGCCAGACGGCGGCGGAAGGCGTCGGGGTCGGTCTCGCGGATCTCCACCTGCTCGGTGTAGAAGGGAGCATAGCCCAGCCCGCCGTGGGACCGTTCCGTCCGCTCCAGGTACTCGGCGACGCGGGCGGCGGAGGTCCACATCGCCTTGTAGAGGATCTGACCGCCGCGGGCCAGGACGAAAGTCATGTTGGGGAGCAGGCCGTAGGCGTCGTGGACCGTGCCCTCCAGGTTGTCCACCAGAATCGGCCGGCGGATGCCCACCTCATCGCGCAGCCGGCGGGCCGCGGCCAGCTTCGCCTCGAACGTGCGATGCGCCGGCACGTGCTCACCCGGGTGCGCTTCCCGGGTGTAGACGAAGTACCAACTCCAGCGGGGAAACCGATCGGCCACCTGGTCGAGCAGAGGACCCTCTGCTGAACAGTATGGTCAGGTGAAGGAGCCGAACTCCAAGACGATCCCGCGCGTCTCCCACAGCTCGGAGAGGCGGACGGCCGGGCCATCCAGGGTCAGCAGGGCTCCGTCCGGGGCGCGCTCGCGGGCGTGCAGCCGCTGCGGAAAGATCCCGAACTCCTCCCGCTCCTGGGGCGACTGCACATACTCGTCGAAATGCTCATAGTTGTATGCCGCCATGGGTCTCCCTCCGCGGAAGGGCGCTGTCGTCTAGGATGCCAGGAACGCGGCGGCGCTGTCGATGGGGCACGCCGAGGCCCAGGAGGAGAAGGTGCCCCGGACATCCTCCCGGGCCGCAGGCGTTCTCTTGGTCAGAGCACGATCCAAAGGAGCAGGATCAGCAGGATCAGTCCCACCGGAATGTAGACCATGTTGTCTCTCCTTTCAGCCCGGGAGGGTATTCCGAGCTTGCAGAGTGAACCCCGGACCTGTAGCATTTTCCCCCGTCTCCCGGTGCGTGAACCCTGTCCGGGGACGGGTCGTTACAGAAGGCGATGGCCGTCTCTCGACGTCAAACCAACCGCACACCAGGAGCCGCGAGGCCCCCAGGCGGGTCCGCCCCGCCGGCCGACGCGTTCACACCGCGGGAGTGGAGGCTGATCGACCGCCTGCGCACCCCGGAAGCGGTGCAGCGGTTCCTGCGTCGCCTACCTTATAATTGGGAGAAGAAGGGCGAGACCCAACGCTCCTTCCGCCAGGTGGTCCGCCGCGGGCAGGCGCACTGCATGGAGGCGGCGCTGGTGGCCGCGGTGATCCTTGAGCAGCATGGGTATCCGCCGCTGGTCTTGAGTTTCGATTCTCAGGACAATCTGGACCACATCATCTTCGTCTTCCGCCGCCGCGGCCGCTGGGGAGCCGTGGCCCGGTCGCGGGACGCGGGGCTGCACGGCCGCCGGCCTGTCTTCCGCTCGATCCGGGACCTCGCCTGGAGCTTCTTTGACCCGTATGTCGACTTCACGGGACGGTTGCAGGGCTACCAGCTCGTGGACCTGCGCGCGCTCGACGGCTACGACTGGCGCTTTTCCCCCCGCAACATGTGGAAGGTCGAGAAGTTTCTCGTCTATACCCCGCACCGGCCGATGCGCTCCTCCGACCGGCGCTACCGCCGTCTCCTCCGCGCCTTTCAGGAATTCCGCCGCCGCCGCCCCAGGGCGCCGGCCGCCTATTACAAGGGACGGGAGCGATGGATGTGAGGACCGCGGCCATCCGCGGCGGAGTCGTCTATCGCCTCGCGGCCGCCCTGGCCGTCGTGGTCCTGGCAGCTTTCCCGGTGGGACCGGCCTGGGCCCACTCCAAGCTGCTCAAAGCGTCTCCCGCCCCCGGCGCTAAGCTCACCGCGGCGCCCAAGGTCGTCCGAGCGTGGTTCACCGTCAGTGCCGGCGAGGAATTGGACGCCGAGCGCAGCACCATTAGCGTCTGGAACGCGGCCGGAAAGCGCGTGGACGACGGCAAGGGCGGAGTGGACCTGGCTGACCTGGACCGGCGGTCCATGATTGTGCGCCTGAAACCGTTGGCCGCGGGCACGTACACGGTGAAGTGGAAAGCCGTCTCCGATCCGGACGGGGCGGTGGCCCAGGGCAAGTTCACCTTCAGCATCGTGAAGAAGCCGTGAGCCCACACCGCCCCAGACCACTGCCGTCCCGCGCCGCGTCCCGCGCCGCCCTGCTGCTGTTGGCCTCCCTCGTCATCCCCTCCGCGGCCCTGGGCCATCCCGGACACGGGGAGCACCTCAGCCGCAGCCAGGCCATCGCCCTCCTCGCCGGATCCGCTTTCGTGCTGCTCGGAGTGGTGCTGATGGGTCTGCGGCCGCGCTGGATCCCCATCGCCGTGCTGGTGGCGGGACTCCTCAGCAGCAGCGTGGGCGTCCTGGCGCTGCCTCTCGTCCAGGGGCCCTGCCGGGGCCGCCCGGCCACGACGGCGCGCCTCGAGGTGCTGGCGCCTCCCGAGGGGGGCGCCTTCTCCGGCCGGGTGCCGGTGCGCGTGCGCGTGGCCGGCGGGCGCCTGGCTCTCTCGGCGGCGCTGGCGAACCAACCCAACGAGGGGCACCTGCACGTCGCGGTGGACGGACAAGTCACCTCCATGGTCGGCACCGAGAATCAGGACCTGGCGGTCCCCCTGGGCGACCACCAGATCACCATGGAGTTCGTGGCCAACGACCACATCGCGTTTTGCCCGAGCGTGACCGTGAGCCGGCGCGTGATCGTCACCGCTTCTCCCTAAGCCCTCTCCAAAAGCCGCGCAGGATTCGGCTCCCCCCAGGCGGAACTCACCCTCCGTCCCTGATCGACCGAATAGACCTCATCAACTCGACCGCGGGGAGGTAGAGTGCAGATGTCACGCCGGCTGGGGATCGTCCTGCTCGCCGCCATGACGCTCATTGCCGTGGGTGTGGGTTCCGGGGACGGGAGCGCCGGGATCGTCCTTCACCCACCTCAACCCGGGAGGCCCGCCCAACCTGACGGAACGGATCCCGATCCACTTCGTCTTCGTCGGCTATGATCCCAGCCAGGTCAATCAGGCCGCCTTCCTGGCGCAGCTGCCTACCCGCGTCGGGCCGGTGGTACGGTCGCGCCTCTGGTACGGCATGGTCGAGCGGCTCGGCCTGCACTATGCCTTCCAGTACCGGGTCTCCTACACGGACGCCGCCTATGAGAACCAGTTCTTCACGGCGCTGCGGGGGATGGCCACGCCGGCCGATCGCACCCTCTTCCAGGACCTCTACAACGCTCAGATCAAGAACGTCCTGGACGTCGGGCAGAACCATTTCATCGACGCCCCCAGCGTGGAGAAGTGGCTGATCGACCACCCGCCCGCGGGTGTGGACACGCGGATGAACACCGTGTTCTTCGTCAACTGGTGGACGCGCACCGATTTCCTCTTCCACGTCTACACGAAGTTCGGCGAACCGGACCCGGACACGAACTACGATTTCGGCGTCAACCGGCACAGCCGCAAGATCATCGCCTGGGGCGGCACGACGCCCGACGACGAAGAGACCGGGCTGGGGGCGGCGCGGGGCATCCGGCGGGTCTGGTTCTATGATCTCTCCGCCGGCCCCGAGGCCTGGACCGACAACTGGAACGTCGACGACCGGGACGTCGACGGCGACGGGGTGGGCGATTACCGGATGCCCCCGATCTGGGAATACTTTGCCAACGGCTACCACGCCATGTCGGCGCTCTCCTCCGATCTGGGCAAGGTGGCGCGCTTCGTCGCGATCAACCTGCTCTTTGCGCCCTCGCCGATCTATCCGCCCTACCTCACCCCAGACCGGCAGCCCGCGTCCATCAACCTGGATCTGAATACGTACGAGGGCTGGCGGAACGTCGACGCCTCGACCCAATACCAGAAGCCGGCCCTGGTGGCGCAGGAGGTCGGCGAACTCATCCGCGTCCCCCGGAACACCGACCAGCAGGACGTGCCGTTCGTGGGCGAGGCGCTGCGCTGCTACAATTTGTGGCTGGTCGACGTGCCCTGCTATCCGGCGCGGCCCTATCCGGGGTTCGCCAACCTGTTCGTCAACAACGCGCTCAACCTGGCCGTCACGCAGGACGGGGGCGGAGAGTACGAGGCCATGGACTTCAACTACGCCACCGGGGAGAACAAAGCGGCCGGGTTCCTGGGGTTCGCCGATGACAACTGGATCGACGGCACCCAGAGCGGCGTCTTCTCCTTTGTCTCCCCCGGGGTGGTCGCCGCCGGCTACGGGTTGACCACGACGCAGATCCACGAGTACGGGCACCACTTCGGGATGAGCCATCCGCACGACGGCTACGACAGCGAACTGGGGCTCGACTACGGGCCGGAAGGGCCGTACTACTTTGCCTGGTCGGGGGACGAGAGCAACTCGATGATGAGCTACGTCGATCTGAACTGGGACTTCAGCCAGTTCGATCGTGACAACGCCAACCGCTTCCTGGCGACCGCCTACATCCGCGGCGCGAACCAGATCGCCGAGGACATCCTGGCCAGCCCCAACGCGCCTCTGGCCATGGGCGACCTGACCCAGGCCGACGCCGAAATCGGTCTGGCCAAGGCGGCGCTGGCCGCGCACGACTATGTCGCCACCTATGACCGCGCCAAGCGCGCCTACGACTTCGTGCGTGCGGGCGCGGTGAAGGCCGGCGTCCCGGTGATCGCGGACAACTCGGGGTGGGTTGTGCTGCCGGCGTCGGCGGCCGCCCGGCAGTCCAACCGCCGCCAGCGGGAGATCGGCGTCGTGGACAAGTTCGGGCCCGGCACCCACCGGTCGAAGCCGTGACCGCCCGCCTCCTTGCCGCGGCCCTGCTGGGGGCGTCGCTGCTGGCCGCGCCGGCGGCCCCGGGGGCGTCGCAGACGCCCGACGACCGGCTGATCGTCCCGGGGCAGCGCATCGGCAAGTGGGCGCTCAACGCGTCGATTCAAGATCTCACCAGGACGGCGGGACCATCGGGAGTGCAGGAGGCGGCGGACGCCAACCGTCCGCCGCTCGTGATCTACTCCTGGGCTCCCCCCGGCATCGCCGCCCTGTCGCGCGATCGCAGCAAAGTCGAGTTTCTCTATCTCTACGGCGGCACCGACTACAAGACCGACAAGGCCATCGGCCGCGGGTCCACCGCCGACGCGGCCCGCCGAGCGTACAACAAGCCCGTGCTGACCACCCTCGGCTCCTCTCAGCGCGCCATGCTCTGGGACGGCCTCGGCCTGGCCTTTGTGGTCACGCCCGCCCGGGTGAGCGCCGTGCTGGTCTTCCGGCCCGGGACGGCGGAGGACGTGAGACTTCCGGCGCTGCTCCCCGCCCCTGCGCCTTCACCGGAGCCGCGTCCTTAGCGCCGCCGTCCGCGTGCACACCCGCCGTCTCCTCGCCGAGGTCACCCGCCATCTGGTGGCCACGGCGATGGGGCGCGAGCCTGCCGATCTGATCATTCGCGGCGGGCGGCTGGTCAACGTCAACACGGCGCAGATCCTCGACGGCACCGACCTGGCCATCCGCGACGGCTACATCGCGTTGGTCGGCGACGCCTCGCATATCCCGGTCGCGGCGCAGACGCGGGTGGTCGAGGCGCGCGGCCGCTTTCTCACGCCGGGGCTGATCGACACGCACCTGCACGTCGAGAGCAGCATGGTGGACGTGCGGAGTTTCGCCCGCGCCGTGCTCCCCGAAGGCACGACCACCATCGCCTGCGACAATCACGAGATCACCAACGTCTTCGGCCTGCGCGCGGTGGAACTGTTCAGCCGCGCCGCGGCCGGCCTGCCGCTGAAGGTGCTGGTGGCGATGCCGGTCTGCGTGCCCTCCATTCCTGGATTCGAGGACGCGGGCGCCACCATCACGGCGCGCGACGTGGCCGAGGCCTACGCGCAGGGCTGGGCGCAGCTGCAGGGGGAGCAGATGAACTTCCCCGGTGTGATCTACGGCGACCCGGAGGTGCACGAGACCCTGGCGGCGTCGCTGCGGGCGGGCGTCGTGCTGACAGGTCATTATTCCAGCCCCGAGCTGGCCCGCGGCCTGCCGGCCTTCGTGGCCGCCGGCATCACCGCCGATCACGAGGGGACGACCGCCGAAGACGCCCTGCGCCGTGCCCAGCTGGGCTGCTACGCGCAGCAGCGCTACGGGACCGCCTGGCTGGACATGCCGCGGATGATCCGCGCCGTGCTGGACAACCCGGGGCTGGACACGCGCTTCTTCACGCTGATCACCGATGATGTCACGCCGGCCACGTTGGTGCGCGACGGGCACATGAGCCGCGTCGTCCGCGCCGCCATCGC
>JBOGSD010000001.1:0-1745 GCA_050695215.1 bacterium | reverse complement strand
CGCCGCAGCGGGGCGGAACGCTCCGCGTCGGGGTGACGCAGGAGTTTCTCAACCTCGACCCCCACGTGGCGACGGCCTTCTCCTCGACGCAGACCTTCGACCTGGTCTACGAGAACCTGCTGCGGTTCAACGCCAAGACGCTCGAGATCGAACCCAACCTGGCGCAGTCCTGGTCCGTCTCGGAGAATGGATTGGACTACACGCTCACCCTCCGGCGCAACGCCGTCTTCCACGACGGCAGCCAGGTGGACGCCAGCGACGTGAAGTACACGATCGAGCGGATCCTCAACCCGGCGACCCGCTCCCCGCTGGCGAGTCTCTTCGCGCCGGTGCGCGAGGTCACGGTGATCAACCCCTTCGCCGTGCGCATCTCGCTGCGCCAGGCCACCGCATCCTTCCCCTCCGTGCTGGCCGGCCGGAGCCGGATCGTCCCGGCAGAGTTCGAGGACAAGGTCGGCGATCCGAGGGTGCGCACGCTCGGCAGCGGCCCCTACCAACTGGCCGAGTTCAGCGCCGGCGCGGTGCGGCTGAACCGGCACGAGCGCTACTGGGGCCGGGACGATTCGGGAGGTCGCCTCCCCTACGCCGACGCCGTGCTCTTCCGCGTCATCCCCGACGCGGCCACCCTGCGCGCCGCGCTGCGCGCGGGCGAACTCGAACTGATCATCGGCTTCGGCGTGGACGTCACCGCGGTCCGCGCGCTCGGCGGCGTCGCGGATCTCCGCGTCCTCTCCGCGCCCGACCTGGCCTACAGTCTGCTGGGCGTGCAGCACGAGCGCGGTCCGCTCGCCGATGTCCGCGTGCGCCAGGCCCTCAGCGTGGCGCTGAACAGGGATCAATTGATTCAGGTCGTGTACTCCGGCCGCGCCACAGCGGCCGGCCCGATCCCGCCCACCCTCACGGAGTGGCGACCGATCCGGGCCGCCCAATTGCCCAACTACAATCCCGACGCGGCGCGGGCACGCGCCTTGCTCGCCCAAGCCGGCCATGGACAGGGGGTGGCCATCAAGATGATGCCGATCCCCACCGTCCCCGAGGCGGTGCAGATCGCCCAGGTGCTGCGGGAGCAGTTGGCTCCGGCCGGGTTCAGGGTCGAAATCGAGCAGGTGGACTTCGCCACCTTCCTCAACCGGTGGCGGGGCAGCGACTTCGACACCTTCGTCTCGCTGAACGGGGGCGACGTCGATCCGGACGTCCACCTCTACCGGCACATCCACTCCACCGGCAGCACGAACGTCTTCAAGTTCAAGAACGCGGCCATCGACCAGCTGTTGGACCAGGGGCGGGTCACCGTGGTCCCGGCGCGGCGCCAGCAGATCTACGGGCAGGTGCAGCGGCTGATCGCGGAGCAGGTGCCCTTCATCTTCCTCGCCTACGCCGACCTGTTTGCGGTGACGCGGGGCAACGTCCACGGGTTCGTGCTCAGTTCGAGGCGAGAGATGACGCCGCTGGCGGAGACGTGGCTTAGCCGGTAACACGTGCAGCGGTACCTCGCCCAGCGTCTGCTGCTGCTGGCGCCGGTGCTCCTGGTGATCTCGGCGCTGGTCTTCGGGCTGATGCACCTGATCCCGGGGGATCCGGCGCAGGTGCTGCTGGGGTTCGAGAACACCGATCCGGCGCAGCTGGCGGCGGTGCGGCGGGACTTGGGGCTGGACCGGCCCATCCACGTGCAGTACGGGCGCTGGGTGGCCCGCGTCCTGCGCGGCGACCTGGGCACCTCGGTGCGCACCGGGCGGCCGATCCGC